>DASQWR010000038.1:0-3706 GCA_035640155.1 Pseudonocardiaceae bacterium | reverse complement strand
ACCGTCCCGCTCAACGACCACCCCACCCAGCAGCCGCACCCGCAACATGCACCGACGATAGCCGCGATTGACGCTGCGTTGACGCAGCCCTCGACATCTCTTTGCGACATCTCTTTGCGACGTTCGACCCGGTCGGTCACTACGCCCCACCCGGACATCTTCCAGCTCGTCGTCGACCGCAGACCCCGACCCGCCACCGTGTTCCCGGACCGGGAATGGGCTTCCCCTCGTAACGTGGAGACGTCGCCTTAGGGAGAACGGCGATGGAGACACGGCGAAAGTTTGATCAAGAGTTCAAGGAAGGCGCGGTGCGGATTGTGCGGGAGACCGGCAAGCCGATCGCGCAGGTGGCCCGGGAGCTGGGGATCAACGAGGGCACCCTGGGCAACTGGGTGGCCAAGGACCGCCGCGCCCGGCAGGGCGGGGACGGCAGGCTCATTGAAAGTGAGCGTGCTGAGCTAAACCGGCTGCGGCGGGAGAACGCGGAGCTGGCGATGGAGCGTGATGTCCTCAAGCGCTCGGTTGCCCTCTGGGTGAAAGAAGCGATGGGGCGGTGAGCCTGGCCGCGCTGATCGCGACCCAGAGGGACACCTACGGCATCCCGCATGCGATCGCATGCCGGGCGCTGGGTGTGTCGCAGGCCTGGTTTTACAAGTGGCGCCGCGGTGATCCGTCGCGTGGCCGCCAACGCCGAGCGGTGTTGGCCGCACTGATCGCCTCCGTGTTCGCGCAACACCGCGGCAGCTACGGGTCTCCGCGAATCTGTGCGGATCTGCGCGATCGGGGCTGGCGGGTGTCGAAGAACACGGTGGCCAAGCTGATGGCCGAGCAGGGCTTGGTGGCGCGCCCCAGGCCCAAGCGCCGGTCGCTGACCCGCCCGGACCGCTCCGCGCGCAAGGCACCGGATGCCCTGAGACGGGACTTCACCCCGCCGCCACGGCCGAACGTGCGCTGGTGCGGGGATCTGACCGACATCCCCACCGATGAGGGCAGGTTCTACCTCGCCGCGATCCTGGACCTGCATTCTCGACGCTGCGTCGGGTATGCGATGGGTGACCATCACGACGCCGCGCTGGCCCGGGCGGCGCTGTGCATGGCGGTCGCGGTGCGCGGTGGCTCGGTCGCCGGTGTCGTCTTCCACACCGACCAGGGCGGGGAGTACACCGGCGAGCTGTTCGCCCAGGCCTGCCACCGCGCCGGGATCACCCAGTCGATGGGCCGCACCGGCTCGGCGCTGGACAATGCCGTGGCCGAGGCGTTCAACTCCACGCTGGAGTTCGAGCTGCTGCGCCACAGCCACTTCAGCACCCGCGAACAGGCCCGTCAGGCGGTGGCAGCCTGGATCGACGAGTACAACACCGTCCGGCGCCATTCCACCAACGGCATGCTCAGCCCGGTTGACTACGAGTGCGCCCGCGCCCAGGCCAACGCTGAGCAGCAAGCGGCATGATGACCCCCACGGAGGCGGCTGCGCCGCCGCTGATCTCTTTCCGCGCCACCCAGGCTACGGGGCCGCCCCTCCGACCTCAAGGGTGCTTCGCATCGCGCTTCGCGCGACGGCCTGCGGCCGCCCTTGACCCCGGAGACCTCTACGGCCCCTGGGCAGACCACAGCGCGGGCAGGCCCAACAGACCTGCCGCACCGGCGCGCGGCGCTCTACCACGACCACAAGATCCCACTATCGAAGTCTCTACGGTTTCAGGGGATTGCCAACCCTCACACAACGGATGGCCCGCACCTTGCGCACCAAACCCGGCCGGGCCGCCTACCTCGGCTATTCATGGGTGGGCCAGGAAGCGCTCGCCTGACGGCGTGTCACTGATGAGAAAGGTGCCCTTGACCTGGGAGAATGCGATCTGTCGAGAAACGCGTTCTTGATCCAGAAAGGACACCTTCCGGGTGAAGGCTACATCGTGGCGCGCGGCGGTGGTGGACGCGGCGCTGGGCTGGTCGGTGGGGCTTCGGGTCGAGGTCGGGGGGCCGGGCACGGTCGCCGCGGCCGGGGTGGTGCTGCCGCGGCTGCTGGCCGACCGGGTGGGGCTGACCCGCCGGCTGCGCCGGGCGCTGGCCCGAGCCGGGTTCATCCCGGGCCGGGACCGCGGCCGCGCGCTGGTCGACGCGTGCGCGGCCATGGCCGCTGGCGCATCGTGCCTGTCCGACATCGAGGAGGCTACCGCGCAGGAGGAGATCTTCGGCCCGGGCGGCGGGGCCAGTGACTCCACCCTGCTGCGGATCCTCGACGAGCTCGCCGGTCGGCTCGGCGCGCACGGGCTGCCCGGGCGCCGGTTGGCCGAGGCGACCTCGGCGGCGCGGGCGCGGGCCTGGACCGAGATCGCGGCCGCCACGGTGCGATTCCCGCGGTCAAGGTCGCCGGGAGCGACCCGATGCGCCATCACGGCGACGGGTCGTGCACCCCGATCCTGGTGTTGCGCCTGGACGCCACACTCATCGAGGCCGCCTCGAACAAGGAGAAGGCGGCAGGAACCTACAAGGGCGGGTTCGGCTTTCACCCGATGACGTGCTGGTGCACCAATGTCGGGGATAACCTGGCCGTGCTCAACCGGCCCGGCAACGCCGGCTCGTTCACCGCCGCCGACCAGATCGCGGTCCTCGGCGCCGCGATCGCGCAGGTCCCGCCGGCGTGGCGAACGGACATGCTGGTCACCATCGACGGGGCCGGGGCCAGCCACGAGATCATCGACCACCTCACCGGCCTGAATACCGCTCGCGAGCACGGCCGGCGGGGCCGCCGCGTCGAGTACTCCATCGGCTGGCCGGTCGATGCGCGCACCCGGGCCGGGATCGAGGCGCTGCGGGAGAAGGACTGGAGCCCCGCGTTGCGCGCGGACGGGAAGGTCGACCCCGACGCCCAAGTCGCCGAGCTGACCGGGCTGCTGCGCCAAGGCCCCGACGGGGACAGACTCGATGGCTGGCCGACCGACATGCGGATCTTCGCCCGCCGGGTCCCCCGCGCCGACGGTGAGCAGGCACCCCTCGATGAGGACCCCCACTACCGGCACGGCGCGTTCGTCACCAACACGCCCAGCGGGCAGGTGCAGTTCCTCGACGCCCGCCACCGCACCCAGGCCCACGTCGAGGACACCATCAAGGAACTCAAGGCCTGCGGCGGGGCGAACCTGCCCAGCAAAGACTGGGGTCGCAACAGCGCCTGGCTGCAACTGAACGCGCTCGCGGTCACCCTCACCGCCTGGCTACGCCACATCGCCCTGGACGGCGAGCTGGCCAAGGCCGCCCCGAAGAAACTCCGCTTCCGGCTCTTCGCCGCCCCGGCCCGCTACGTGCGCCACGCCCGCTGGCGCATCCTGAAGATCCCACCCGGCTGGGCCTGGTCACCGGACCTCGCCGCCGCCTGGCAACGCCTCCAAGCGCTGCACCCCGCCTGAACGCGACCTCCGCCGTCCCGACGACCAGGAACCCCGCCGGCCCGTAGAACCGGCGCCCACCCGAGCGCATCGGCCACCCTCGCACGCCCACACCCCAGAATCGGCGCTCCAACCCGCACAGCGACGCGAGCAAGATCAACTACCCGTGCCGTGAAAGATCCGGGCTGTTGCAGGGAGTGGCCAGGCTAGATGAGGCGAAGCGAGCCTTTGACTAACACCGTCGAGATGGGTGATCCCAAGACAGCCGCGCTGACCAGGAAGACAGGGGGATGACCCCACCAGCAACCACCGGATTACCCTGC
>DASQWR010000037.1:0-34544 GCA_035640155.1 Pseudonocardiaceae bacterium | reverse complement strand
GGCCTCGGGGTCGGCGAGGTGGGCTACCTCATCACCGGGGTGAAGGACGTCCGGCAGTCCCGGGTCGGCGACACCGTGACCAGCGAGCGCAAGGGCGCCACCGAGCCGCTCGTCGGCTACCGCGACCCCAAGCCGATGGTGTTCGCGGGCCTCTACCCGGTGGACGGCGGTGACTATCCGGAGCTGCGTGAGGCGCTGGACAAGCTGCAGCTCAACGACGCGGCGCTGACCTACGAGCCGGAGACGTCCACAGCTCTCGGGTTCGGGTTCCGCTGCGGCTTCCTCGGCCTGTTGCACCTGGAGATCACCCGCGACCGGCTGGAGCGCGAGTTCGGCCTCGACCTCATCTCCACCGCTCCCACGGTCGTGAACCGGGTGACGATGGAGGACGGCACCGAGGTCATTGTCACGAACCCGTCGGACTGGCCCGACGGCCGGATCGGCGAGGTGCACGAGCCGGTCGTCAGGTGCACGGTGCTCGCGCCCGCCGAGTTCATCGGGACGATCATGGAGCTGTGCCAGAGCCGCCGCGGCGAGCTGCAGGGCATGGACTACCTCTCGGAGTCCCGGGTCGAGCTGCGCTACGTGATGCCGATGGCGGAGATCGTCTTCGACTTCTTCGACGCGTTGAAGTCGCGCACCCGGGGCTACGCGTCGATGGACTACGAGGAGGCCGGGGAGCAGCCCGCGAACCTGGTGAAGGTCGACATCCTGCTGCAGGGCGAGCCGGTGGATGCGTTCTCCGCGATCGTGCACCGCGACGCCGCGTACTCCTATGGCACGCGGATGGCGGCCCGGCTGCGCGAGCTCATCCCGCGCCAGCAGTTCGAGGTGCCCATCCAGGCTGCGGTCGGGTCGCGGGTCATCGCGCGGGAGACCATCCGCGCGATCCGAAAGGACGTGCTCGCGAAGTGCTACGGCGGTGACATCACCCGCAAGCGCAAGCTGCTGGAGCGCCAGAAGGAGGGTAAGCGGCGGATGAAGACCATCGGGCGGGTCGAGGTCCCGCAGGAGGCCTTCGTCGCGGCGCTGTCCACCGAGATCGGCGACACCGCCAAGGCCAAGAAGTAGTAAGTCATCAGCGGGTGAGGACGATCTTTCCGGCGGTGTCCCCGCCGAGCATGGCCTCGAACCCCTGCGTGGCGTCGGTCATCGCCAGCTCGGCACCGATCTGGGGACGCACCCCGGTGACGGCGAGGAAGGCCAGCAGGTCGGCGAGCTCGTCGCGGGTACCCATCGTGGAGCCGACCACCCGCAGCTGCAGGAAGAACAGCCGCTGTAGTTGCGCGGCGTCGGCGTCGCCAGTGGTGGCGCCGGAGCAGACCACGATCCCGCCGGGCTTGAGCGACTTCATGGTGTGCTCCCAGGTCGCCTTCCCGACCGTCTCGAACACCCCGTCCACCCGGTCGGGCAGCCGCGTGCCGGACTCGAACACCCCCTCTGCGCCCAGTGCGCTGGCCAGCTCTCGCTTTTGCCCACTGCGACCGGTGACCCAGACCCGCATCCCAGCGGCGTGCCCGAGCTGCACCAGCGCGGTGGACACGCCACCGGAGGCGCCCTGCACCAGCATCGTCTGCCCCGGCCGCAGCCCGGACTTCACGAACAACATCCGGTACGCGGTCAGCCAGGCGGTGCCCATGCAGGCAGCCTGGGTGAAGCTCAGCGACTCAGGCTTGGGCAGCACGTTGCGCGCAGGCACCACGACAGTGTCGGCGAAGGTGCCCTGCAGCCGTTCGGTGAGCAGGCTGCGCTTCGGGTCGAGGGTCTCGTCCCCCGTCCAGCCGGGGCTGGTCACCACCGGGTGCAGCACCACCTCGGAGCCGTCCGCGAGCACGCCGGCCCCGTCACAGCCGAGGATCATCGGGAACTGGTCGGGCTTGATGCCAACCCCACGCAATGTCCACACGTCGTGCATGTTGAGGCTCGCCGCGCGCACGGAGACCGCGACGGAACCGGCGGGCACGTCGGGATCGGGGCGTTCCCCGACCGTCAGGGCGGCCAGCGGATCATCGGCTTCGGGACGGTCAGCGTAGACGGCGAACATGGTCTCCCAACCTACTGCCGGTTGCGGCCGGCCAGAGCGGTCGATCCGAGCAGGGGCGGCTACCCTGCTGGGATGCTCGCTGCGCTGTCCGACGGCTGGCAGGCCATGGGGAGCTGGTGGGGCGGCGTCGAGTTCTGGCTCACCCAGCTCTGGCTCCCGGTGCAGGTGACGGTGCTGATGGGGGTGCTGCTGCCGGTCTGCTGGTGGGTGGCCAGGGGAATCGACCGTGGCGTGAGCCTCGCCTCGGAGCGGCTCAGCCGCCAGCAGGACGCCGACCCGGATCGATGAGCCGGTGCTGAGCCGCGTCACCGACGTCACGACGGCACTCGCCGAGGCGCAGGACCGCGGCGCGGTCGCGCATCTGGTCGGTCCGGTCCGCAGCCGCACCGAGGCGCTCGACGCGTTCGCCGCCGCGCTGGAGTTCCCGTCCTGGTTGGGGCATGACCTCGACGCGCTGCTGGACTGCCTGACCGACCTGTCGTGGCAGGCCGAGGGCGAGCACATCCTGATCTGGTCCGGTCACGGCGAGCTGGCCGATGCCGACCCGGTGACCTACCGCGCGGTCCTCTCGATTCTCGAGGAGGCAGTGGCCGCGCCGCACGGGCGGCCCCTGACAGTGGTGCTGGCCGACGGCTGAGCGCCGCCGGGTGCGAGCCGCCGGGTGCGATATGACTTGTCCCGATGCTGCTGCTGCTCGCCGCCCACGCCCTCGCCGTGCTGGGCGGCGACGTGGTGACCGAGGCGGTGTCCTGGGTGCCAGGGCTCGGCCTGGAGATCGCGCTGCGGCTCGACACGGCGACGACGGCGCGCGCGAGCACGGCCGCGGGAGCTAGTGTCGGCCGTGCGTTCGACCGGATCATGGTGTTCGCCCCGTCGCCGGAGCTGACCGTCACCGTCGAGGATCGTGGCGGTGCTGCGCCACCTCGTCGACGACGGCCTCGCGCTGCACGCCGTCGACGCCGCCGCCCAACAGCGGCTACGGGGGGCTCGCGACCGCGAACGGGGACGACATCCGGCTGCTCGCCCAACGGGTCGAGCTGCATCGGTCGAGGAGGGGAGCTGAGCGCGTGCGGACCCTGGTCACCAACGACGACGGCATCGACTCGGACGGCCTCGTGGTGCTGGCCCTTGCCGCGGTGGCGGCGGGGCTGGACGTCGTGGTGGCAGCACCGCTGGAGGAGGCGAGCGGGACCGGTGCCGGGCTGGCGGCCACCGAGGGCAGCGGCGGGGTTCTCGTGGAGCGGCGCGCGCTGCCGGACCTCGACGGGGTGGACGCCTATGCGGTGGCGGCGCACCCGGGGTTCATCGCGCTCGCCGCCACGGACGGCGCCTTCGGCGCGGTGCCGGAGGTGGTGCTCTCGGGGGTCAACCTCGGCGCCAACCTCGGCCGAGCGATCCTGCACTCGGGCACCGTCGGCGCGGCGCTGACCGGGGCCTTGCACGACGCGCGGGCGATGGCGGTCTCCCTCGCCGTGGGTCCCGACCCCCAGCGGCCGCCGCAGTGGGACAGTGCGACGGCCGTGCTCTCCGTGGTGCTCCCGCTGCTGCTGGACACGCCGCCGGGCAGCGTGCTCAACGTGAACGTGCCCGATCTGCCGCGCGACCGTCTCGGCAGCCTGCGCGCCACCCGGCTCGCGCGGTTCGGGACCGTGCAGAGCCGCATCGAGCAGCAGGGGGAGTCGGGGGAGTCGGGGCTTCGCCGGGTGCCGACCGAGGTCGAGGGCGACGTCGAACCCGGCACCGACGCCGCGGCTCTGGCGGAGGGGTACGTGACGATCAGCGCCGTGCAGCCGGTGACGGACGCGACGGAGCCGATGCTGCCCGAGCGCCTGCCGGGCCTGCCCTGAGCCAGGTCAGACGGGTCGCCCCTCGGTGGGAAGCCAGGACGGGGGCCGTTTCTCGGCGAACGCCCGGATGCCCTCCTGACCCTCGTCGGAGGCGAACTGCAAGGCTGAGATCTCCAGCATCGCGGCGAAGTCCTCGGCCATCGTGGGGGCCGGAGCGCGCCGCAGTATCTGCTTGGTCAGGGCGAGCGCCTCCGGGGCGCCCTTCGTGAGCATCGCGGTGTAGCGGGCGACCTCGGCGTCGAGCTCAGCGGCGGGCACGGTGGCGTTGAGCAGCCCGACCGCGGCCGCCCGCCGGGCGTCGAACGTCTCCCCGGTGAGGAAGAGCTCGTGCGTGGCGCGGGGCAGCAGCCGCGGGAGCACCGTCACCGAGATCACCGCGGGAACGATGCCGATCCGGACCTCGGGAAACGCGAACGTGGCCTCCTCGACGGCGATCGCGATGTCCGCGGCCGCCACCATGCCCACCCCGCCGGCCCAAGCGGGACCGGCGAGGCGCGCGACGATCGGCTTGGGGTGGGTGCAGATCGCCTCGAGGATGCGCGGAAGCTCCTTGACGCCCTGGGTCTTCATGTCGGCATCGCGCGACTCGCGCAGGTCCATTCCGGAACAGAACACCGGCCCCGTGTGGGTCAGCACCACCACCCGGACAACGGCGTCCTCCTCCGTACTCTGCAGCGTGTCGAGCAACTCGGCACGGAGCTGCGCGGAGAGCGCGTTGCGGTTGGCGGGGGAGTCCAGGGTGATCGTCGCGATCCCGGCCTCGACAGTCAGGTGCACGAGCTCGCTTCCCGGGGGCATGCGTCGACCGTACTGATGGCGGGCCGCATTTCCCCGGCACGGGCAGGCGCTGCGTGTGGTCAGCGGCGGGGCTGACCGTCGGTACGGTGGTGGGGCGGAAGATCTTACGCGGGGCCGGCGAGGTGGGAGGTGTGCACGGTGCTTACACCCGGTGAGACGGACAATGTGATCGGGCGTCGCCTGCGTGAGATCCGTAGCTGGCGTGGGCTGTCGCTGACGGTCACCGCGGAGCTGGCTGGGCTGTCGAAGGCGTATCTGTCGCGGATCGAACGCGGTGAGCGGCCCGTGCAGCGCCGGGCGACTCTGGAGTCCCTCGCGCAGGCGCTTCAGGTCGCGCCGTCGGAGCTCACGGGACAGCCCTACCCACCGGGCAATGAGACCGAGGCGGTTGGGCATTGTGCGGTGCCGATGCTGCGGGCGGTGCTGCGCGACATCGAGCTGGGTGTACCGGTGACCGAGGTGCCGCCACGGTCGCTGGTCGCGTTACGCCCCGAGGTGGCCGCGGTCAACGCGGCGGCTGCCGGCTGCGACTACGCGACGTTGGGCGAGACCGTCCCGGGGCTGCTCGGTGAGCTGCATGCCTTGGCGGAGGTCGAGCCGACCGGCGAGGTGCGGGAGCTGCTTGGGCACACCCTGCACGCGGCGTTTTACCTCTCGAAGGATCTCGGTCACGGTGACCTGGCGTGGGCGGTGGCCGGGCACCTGCACCGCACCGCGCAGGCTCTCGGTGATCCGGTGTGGGGCGCGTTGGCGGCCTTTGTGCGCGCGCACGCCGTGGTGGGGCTGCGAGCCCGGGAGCGCGGACTGGGCATCGCCGAGCGCGCCGCTGAGGAACTGGTGGCTGACGACGGGCCTGGCGGGCAGGTCTACGGAATGCTGCACCTGTCCGCTTCGCTGCAGTCCGCGGTGACCGGGCGCACCGACGGCGCCCGCGCGCATCTTGCGGAGGCCGCCGAGGTAGCCGGACGCACCGGGGACGGCACGTTCGCCGGTTTGTACTTCGGCCCCCGCAATGTCGGGGTGTGGCGGGTCGCGCTGGTCCTGGAGCTGGGTGAGCCCGGCCGGGTGGCCGAGCTGGCCCGTGAGGTCGACGTGGACGCGATTCCCTCGGCCGGCCGGCAGGCGAGCTTCTACGGCGATGTCGGTCGCGGGTTGGCCACCATCCGGGGCCGGGAGGCCGACGCCGTGGAGGCGCTGCGCCGCGCTGAGGTGCTCGCACCGCAGCGCACCCGCACCAACCCTTATGTACGTGAGGCGGTGACCGACCTGCTGCGTCGGGCCCGCCGTGACGCCGGTGGCCGGGAGCTGCGCGGTATGGCGTACCGGATCGGGATCGCGGTCTAGGCACTGCTTGCCCGTAGGAGTTGCCAGGCAGGCGACGACCGCAGGGGGCCGCCCGCCACGGTGGACGTCGTGATGATCGCCGTGCTGGCTCGTTCTGTCCTGCTCACTGTGCTGGCCGCCGTTGTGCCGGGCGTCGCGGACCGCGACGCCCGTCGGCACCGCCGCTGCGGTGGTCGGCACTGCAGCCTGGGGGTGACCCGGTGAACCGGCCGCGGCGGCCGTTGCTGGAGGCCGGGACCAGGGTGAGCCTCCAGCGCGACGGAGAGCCCCTCGGCGGGGTGGTGCAGCCCTACGAGCCGCAGTACTCGGACGGCACCTTTCCGGTGCGATTCGACAACGGCATCTGGCGGACGATGACCGCCAACGACGTCACCGTCGTGGCGCCCCCGACCCCGGTCCCCCACCGGAAGGGACAGCAGCCCCCGGTGACCAGGTCCTTGTGCGATGGGTGATGTCTCCCCGCGGTGCCCTGCTGCCACGCCTCGACCCCGAGCACGCCGACGGAATGGTCAACCGTCTTGAGGAACTTCCGGTGACGGCAGTCGCGGGAATCGGGTTACGTCTGCGTCATCTGCTGTGGCGAACCGAGGGGATGTGGGCGGTCGACCCCAAAGCCGGTGAGCAGCGATCACCACTGGTCCTGGCCCAGAGAGCCGTCCGGCTCCGATCGTGCTGCCGATCATGTGGTAGCTGATAGTGGCTCGAACCGAGGTCTGGGACGATCGGTCACCATGACCCCGAGCGTCCCCCTGGTGCAGCGGCTGCACGTCGACCTGCTCCGGGTCGCATCCTCCTCGTGTCGGTCCCACCACTGACCTGCTACCTCCGCTTTCATCAGGACGATCGTCCGTGGTGATCATCATCGGTAGCAGGCCGACGCCCCGTTCGTTCCACCGAGCCACCGCGTTCCGCGGCCGGCCCTACCGACGAGGACGGCATGTCCATCTTCGTGATCTTCGCGCTGGGCGGTGTGCTGGCCCAGATGGTCGACGGCACCCTGGACATGGGCTACGGCGTGACGGCCACCACGGTCCTGCTCGCGGTCGGCACCGCGCCCGCCGCCGCGTCGGCCGCGGTGCACTTCGCCAAGGTTGGCACGGCGCTGGCCTCTGGCGCGGCGCACACCAAGTTCGGCAATGTGGACTGGCCGGTGGTGACCCGGATCGCGCTGCCCGGGGCGCTCGGCGCGTTGCTTGGAGCCTTCCTGCTCTCGTCGCTGTCCGCCGACGTCGCCGCCCCCTGGGTGGCCGTGGTGCTCGTGCTGCTGGGCGGCTACGTGCTCGCGCGGTTCAGCTTCCGGGCGGTCGCGGCCACGGTGGTCCGGCCCGGGCGGCCGAGCTCGCGCTTCCTCGCGCCGGTCGGGCTGGTCGCGGGTTTCGTCGATGCGATCGGCGGTGGTGGCTGGGGTCCGGTGGCCACGTCGTCGCTGCTCTCCAGCGGCAAGCTGTCCCGCGCAAGGTCGTCGGGTCGGTGAACACCGCGGAGTTCGTCGTCGCGGTGGCGGCGAGCCTCGGTTTCCTCCTCGCGCTGTCCGATGAGGAAATCTCCTGGCTGGCCGTCGCCGGGCTGCTCGCCGGCGGGGTCGTCGCCGCGCCGTTCGCGGCATGGCTGGTGCGGGCGATGCCAGCCCGGCTGCTGGGCACCGCGGCCGGCGGCATGATCGTGCTGACCAACATCGGCACACTGCTGGCCGGCGTCGGGGTCTCCGGAGCGGTACTGCTCTCCGTCCACCTGATGCTGGCGGCGGTGTGGATGCTGGCGCTGGCCGCCGCGGTGCGGTCGCTGCGCCGGGACCGGGCCGAGGCGGCCGCGCTGGCCGCGGCGGACACCGAGACGGCCGCCTCGTCGTAGCGGTCCGACCGCATAGTCGATGCTGGGGGCGGCTCAGTGCATCGCGGTTGCCATCGTGTGCCCGTGTCAGGAGATCGTCAGCAAGGTCATGCGGGATCGGTCCCACCGGGCACGCGAGCGCAACACACATGCCGGAAGCGGACAGGCCGGGATCAGGCCGAGCGGCTCGCGATGGCTCCGGCGGCAGCCTGGTACCGATCGGCGATGATCTCGATCACCGCGGAGTCAGCACCCAGTGGGGCAGCGAGCAATGCGCTGTTGGGGGCCTGGTGGAGGACTTTGTCGGGGAGCAGGCCGGGGGCGAGGAACCAGGAAGCGATCGCGATGCGGCGGGCGCCTGCGGCGTGCAGGGTGGCGATCGCGTCGGAAACGGTTGGCCGGGCGGCGCAAGCGAAGGCCGGGATCACCTGCCAGCCAGTGCGCTGCATGAGCCGGCGGGCCACGGCAGCCACGTCGGCGTTGGCCTGGGCCTGCTGAGAGCCGGCGGCGGCGAGCGCCACCCCGACCCCCGAGTCGCCCGGCGATATCCCGACCTCGGCCAGCTGGCGCATCGCCGCGGCCTCCAGCCGCGGGTCGGGACCCAGCACCTCAGCGATGGAGACCTCCAGCCCAGGGCGGGCCGCCGCGGCGCGCGCCACCGCGCCGGGCACATCAACGTCGGCGTGGAAGGCCCGGCCCAGCAGCAGCGGCACCACCACCGCACGGGAAACCGTGGCGAGCACGGCCTCCAGCCGGGGTGCGCACAGGTCCAGGAAGGCGAGCCGGACATCGAGGTCGGGCCGCAGCCACCGCACCCGATCGACCAGCGCCGCGATCGTGGCAGCGGAGCGGGGATCTCGGCTGCCGTGCGCCACCGCGACCAGTGCCGGGGTGTCCTGGCGGACCGGTCTCATCCGGTGACCAGACCCGCGGCGAGGGTGTTGCCGTCTCCCACGTCGATCACCAGGAACCCGCCGGTGTGCCGGTCGGTGGCGTAGCGGTCGACGGCCAGCGGCTCGGCTAGCCGGATCCGGGCGCCGCCGATGTCGTTGAGCTCCAGCGCCTCCGGCGGCGAGCCGTGCCCGAGCGTGTCCAGGTCCAGGGTGCCGGTGAGTGCGCTGACAATCGCCCGCACGGTGCGGGTCCCGTGCTTGACGAGCACCCGCGCGCCGGGGCGCAGCGGGCGGTCGGCGAGCCAGCACAGGTCCGCGTCGAGCTCGGTGACCACCCGGGGTGCCTGCTCCGGGCGGGCCAGCACCTCGCCGCGCCCGGCGTCCAGCTCGTCGGCGAGCAGCACGGTGACTGACTCGCCGGCGGTTGCCTGCGTGACCGGGCCGTCCGGGGTGTCGATTCGAGTGACGGTGGACCGGGCACCCGATGGCAGTGCGACCACCTCGTCGTCCACCGTCAGCACCCCGGAGGCGACGCGGCCGGCGAGGCCGCGGTAGTCGGGAAACTGCGGCGTCCGCGGGCGGATCACCAGCTGCACCGGGAAGCGCATCGGCTCCTCGACGGCCTCCCGCCCGGTGGGCACCGTCTCCAGGTGTTCGAGCAGCGTCGGCCCGGTGTACCAGCGGGTGCGCTCGCTTCGGGCGGCGACGTTGTCCCCCTGCAGCGCCGACACCGGCACGGACACCACATCGGGCACGCCCAGCGCGGCCGCCGCGGTCGCGAAGTCGGACTCGATGCGGCGGAAGGCCGCCTCGTCGAAGTCGACCAGGTCCATCTTGTTCACCGCGAGCACCACGTGCGGCACCCGCAGGAACGCCGCGACGGCCAGGTGCCGCCGGGTCTGCTCCAGCACCCCGTTGCGGGCGTCGACCAGCACCACCGCCAACTCCGCGGTGGACGCCCCGGTGACCGTGTTGCGGGTGTACTGCACGTGGCCGGGACAGTCGGCGAGGATGAACTTGCGCGACGGTGTCGCGAAGTAGCGGTAGGCCACGTCGATCGTGATGCCCTGCTCGCGCTCGGCACGCAACCCGTCGGTGAGCAGCGCCAAATCGGGCTGTGCACCGGCGGCACCGCCCCGCTCCAGGGTGACGCGGGTCACCGCGTCGAGCTGGTCGGCGAGGATGGAGGAGGTGTCGTGCAGCAACCGTCCGACCAGGGTGGACTTGCCGTCGTCGACCGAACCGGCCGTGGTGAGCCGGAGCAGGGACGAGGCAGCACCCGTCATCAGAATGGGCCTGTCATCAGAAGTAGCCCTCCCGCTTGCGGTCCTCCATGGCGGCCGCGGACAGCCGGTCGTCGGCGCGGGTGGCGCCGCGCTCGGTGAGCCGGCTGGCGGTGACCTCGGCGAGGACGGCCTCGATGGTCGAGGCGGTGGACTCCACCGCGCCGGTGCAGGACGCGTCGCCGACGGTTCGGAAGCGCACCGACTTCGTGACGATCTCCTCGCCGCGCCGCGGGCCACCCCACTCCCCGGCGGTGAGCCACATGCCGTCGCGGGCGAAGACCTCGCGCTGATGGGCGTAGTAGATGCCGGGTACCGGCACCTCGCGCCGGGCGATGTAGTGCCAGACGTCAAGCTCGGTCCAGTTCGACAGCGGGAACACCCGCACGTGCTCGCCCGCGGTGTGCCGGCCGTTGTAGAGGTTCCACAGCTCAGGACGCTGCCGGCGCGGGTCCCAGCCGCCGAAGGCGTCGCGCAGGCTCACGATGCGCTCCTTGGCGCGGGCCCGGTCCTCGTCGCGGCGGGCGCCACCGAACACCGCGTCGAATCCGTGGGAGTTGATGGTGTCCAGCAGGGGCACGGTCTGCAGCGGGTTGCGGGTGCCGTCGGGTCGCTCGGCGAGGCGCCCGTCGTCGATCCAGTGCTGCACCTGCGCGACCTCCAGGCGCAGCCCCAGGTCCGCGACGAGCCGGTCCCGGTAGGTGATGACCTCGGGAAAGTTGTGCCCGGTGTCGACGTGCAGCAGGCCGAACGGCAGTGGCGCCGGGTGGAACGCGCGGCGAGCGAGGTGCAGCAGCACCGCGGAGTCCTTGCCTCCGGAGAACAGCAGCACCGGGTGGTCGAACTCCGCGACCACCTCACGGATGATGTGCACGGCCTCGGACTCCAGCGCCGCCAGGTGATCGCCTTCCGTCGGACGGATGCCATTGTCGACGATCGACGGTGCCAGCACGTCGGCGATCACGCCACACCCCTCTCGCTCAGCAGGTCCAGCACGCGACAGGCGGTGCTCGTCACGTCGGTCCCGGTGGTGTCCAGTCGCAGGTCGGGCTTGTCGGGCTCCTCGTACGGATCGTCCACCCCGGTCATCGCGGTGACCTCTCCGGCGGCGGCCTTCGCATAGAGGCCCTTGACGTCGCGCCGGGCGCACTCCGCGAGCGGCGTGGCCACGTGCACCTCGAGATAGCCGGTGCCGACGGCGTCGTGCCGGGCGCGCACCTCGTCACGGGTCGCGCCGTACGGCGCGATCACCGGCACCAGCGCCACCACGCCGTGGCGGGCCAGCAGCTCGGCGACGAAGCCGACGCGGCGCACGTGGGTGTCGCGGTCCTCGCGGGAGAACCCGAGCTCCGCGGACAGGCCCCGGCGCAGCTCGTCGCCGTCGAGCACCTCGACCTCGCGGCCCCGCGCGCGCAGCTCGAGCGCCACCGCGCCGGCGATCGTGGTCTTGCCCGCGCCGGACAGGCCGGTGAGCCAGAGCGTGCAGCCGGTCACGAGTTGATCCCGCACTCGGTCTTCGCCGATCCCGCCCACCGGCCGGCCCGCGGGTCCTCCCCGGTGGCCACCGCGCGGGTGCACGGTGCGCACCCGATGGACGGGTAGCCGGCACGCAGCAGCGGGTTCTGCAGGATCCCGTGCTCGGCGACGTAGGCATCCACGTCGTCGTCACTCCACGCCGCGAGCGGGAGCACCCGCACCTTGCTCCGCTTCGGGTCGAAGGAGACCACCGGCATGCCGGCCCGGGTCGCCGCGTCGGCCCGGCGCACTCCGGTGGCCCAAGCCCGGTAATGCTCCAGCGCCCGGTTCAGCGGCTCGACCTTGCGCATCCCGCAGCACGCGTCCGGCTCGCGGTCGTGCAGCTTCGCCCCGTACCGCGCGTCCTGCTCGGCCACCGTGAGCGTCGGGGTGATCGTGATGAGGTTCACGTCGTAGGTCGCGGCCACCGCGTCGCGGGTGCCGATGGTCTCGGCGAAGTGATAGCCGGTGTCCAGGAACAGCACGTCCACCCCGGGCGCGACCTGCGAGGCGAGGTGCACCAGCACCGCGTCCTGCATCGAGGACGCCACCGCGAAACCGGCGCCGAAGGTGTCCACCGCCCAGCGGACGATGTCCGCCGCGGGAGCGCCTTCCAGCTCCCGTCCCGCCCGCCGGGACAGCTCCTCCAGGGCCGGCGGTTCGAGATCCATCGTGCTGCTCGCCGTCACCATGCCATCTCCCGGTCCGTCGTCGGGCTAGAGCCGACCAAGCGGACGAGGAAGATCCGCAGGCAGTCCGCGCAACGCCACGCACCGTATGGTTCTTCCACCGGTCGCAGGTCCTCCTCGCCGCAGTAGGGGCAGTAGAACGGGACGGCCCGCGGGCTCGCCTCGGTCATAGGAGAACCCCGGTCACCGCAGCAACTCCTCGTCCGCCCGGGTGACCCACTGCGCGAAGCGCTCACCCGGCTCGCGCTGCTCGGCGTAGCCGCGGACCAGGCGCTCGACGTAGTCGCCGAGCTCGGCGGAGGCGACCTTGTGTCCGCGCAGCTTGCGGCCGAACCCGCTGTCCAGCCCGAGCCCGCCGCCGAGGTGCACCTGGAAACCCTCGACCTGCCGGCCGTCCGCGGCGGTGACGATCTGCCCCTTGAGGCCGATGTCGGCGACCTGCACCCGCGCGCAGGAGTTCGGGCACCCGTTGAGGTGGATCGAGATCGGGGTGTCCAACGTGGACTGCACGTCGGCGAGTCGCTCCTCTAGCTCGGCGACGAGATCACCTGCGCGCGCCTTGGTCTCCACGATCGCGAGCTTGCAGAACTCCAGGCCGGTGCACGCCATCGTCGACCGGCGCCACGGCGAGGGATTGGCCTGCAGGCCCAGCGAGTCCAGCTCGGTGACCAGACCGTCCACCTCCGACTTGGGAACGTCGAGCACCACGAGCTTCTGGTACGGGGTGAGCCGGGCCCGGGCCGACCCGACGCGCTCGGCGGCCTTGGCCACTGCCGCCAGGGTGGACCCGGACACCCGGCCGGACAGGGGGGCCACTCCGACGTAGCAACGGCCGTCGCGCTGCCGGTGCACCCCCACGTGGTCGATCGTCCCCGCCGGCTGCTCTGGCGCGGGCCCGTCGACCAGCTTGCGGTGCAGGTACTCGGTCTCGAGCACCTCGCGGAAGCGCTCGGCGCCCCAGTCCGCGACGAGGAACTTGATCCGCGCGCGGTGGCGCAGCCGGCGGTAGCCGTAGTCGCGAAACACCGAGGTGACCCCGGCCCACACCTCGGGCACCTCGCCCAGCGGCACCCACGCGCCCAGCCGCTGCGCGATCTTGGGATTGGTGGACAGCCCGCCGCCGACCCACAGGTCGAAACCAGGGCCGCGGGTGGGGTGGTGCACCCCGACGAAGGAGATGTCGTTGACCTCGTGCGCGACGTCCTGCTGACCGGAGATCGCGGTCTTGTACTTGCGGGGCAGGTTGGAGAACTCGGGGCTGCCGACGTAACGGCGGGCGATCTCCTCGATCGCGGGCGTGCCGTCGATGATCTCGTCGGCGGCGATGCCCGCGACCGGTGAACCGAGCACCACCCGCGGACAGTCCCCGCACGCCTCGGTGGTGGACAGGTCAACCGCCTCGAGCTGCTCCCAGATCGCGGGGACGTCCTCGATGCGGATCCAGTGGTACTGGATGTTCTCCCGGTCGGTGATGTCAGCGGTGTCCCGCGCGTAGCGCTGCGAGATCTCGGCGAGCACCCGGAGCTGGTCGGTGCTCAGCGCCCCACCGTCGATCCGCACCCGCATCATGAAGTACGAGTCGTCGAGCTCCTCGGGCTCCAAGCTGCCGGTGCGACCGCCGTCGATCCCGGGGCGGCGCTGCGTGTAGAGGCCCCACCAGCGCATCCGACCGCGCAGGTCCGCCGGGTCGATCGAGTCGAAGCCGCGCAGGGCATAGATGGTCTCGATGCGGCGGCGGACGTTGAGCCCGTCGTCGTCCTTCTTGGTGCGCTCGTTGGGGTTGAGCGGCTCGAGGTGGCCCATGGCCCACTGGCCCTCGCCCCGGGGCGGCTTGACAGTGCCGGGGGGCTCGGCGGCTGGGTGAGTCGGAGCGGACATCGGGGTGCCTCCGGGGAAATCCGGCACCGGCCACCGGCACATCGGGCCGCGACGACCCCTGCTCCCGGCACCCTGGCGCCGGCTGGGGGATCAGTCGCGCGTCAGGCAGCCGGACAGCACATCGCGCTGGCTACCCTGGCGAAGTCGACGTGGCGCCGGGCCACGAGCCGGGTTCCGCGCGAATCCATCTGCTCAGGATAGCTCACCCCCGCGCCGCGCGGGCTGCCACACGGTTTCGGCACAGGTGCACGCGCGGTTGCCTCCAAGGAGGTCTGAGAGCGCCGCCATCGGCATCGCGCCACACGAGATGGGGGTGTTGAGGGGTGCTGGGCACTCTCCGTGAGTGAATCGTCCAAGTTGGGGCAGTGCTGGAGCCACCTGACGCGATGCGATCGATGCGGAGCGCAGGGGCCGGCGATGGGCGAGCGACGGGATACGATACCGGCGCTAGTTCGGCGCGCCTACCAGCAAGTAGGAGGTCGGGTGACATACTCGAACATGTGTTCGGCCCATCTGTCCCCTTCGTCAACTATGGCCGTGACCCCAGGCGTACCCCTCACAGGTGGAACAGTCCTACCGTCTCGCCGATGAGTGGGCCTTGGGATGACGCGGAGCGCGCAGCATTGGTGGTGCTCCTGCGGGAGCGGCCGGCCAAGCTCAGCTGGCCGCAGATAGTAGCTGAGGTGGGGGAGCGCGGCAGCGCCCGCGCCGTCCTCGCCGACGCGCAGCCACCGGACCTCTTTGGCGATCAACAGCGACCCAGTGTCCAGCAGGCGGCCCGCGACATCGCCGACTGGCAGGCCCGCGGTCTGGGCCTCCTGACGTTCCTAGACGACAACTACCCGGCACAGCTCCGCGAGATCCACGAGGTGCCACCGCTCCTGTTCCATCGCGGCCGACTGGTGCCCAGGGAGACCGCGGTGTCGGTCGTCGGCTCCCGGGAGGCGTCGCCGGAGGGTCTTGACATTGCGGCCAGCGTTGCGCAGTGGATGTCCAACGAGCGGATAACGATCGTTGCCGGGCTAGCCAAGGGAATCGACACGGCTGCTCACACGGCAGCGTTGGAGGCCGGGGGCCGAACAGTGGCAATCATTGGCACCGGAATCACTAAGACGTACCCCGGCCGAGAATCACAAGCTGCAGGAGCGGATCGCGACCGAGGGCCTCTTGCTGTCGCAATTTTGGCCGGATGCCCCGCCGCGCCGCCAGAGCTTCCCGATGCGCAATGCGGTGATGTCCGGCTACGGACGGGCGACAATCGTGGTCGAGGCTAGCGAGGTGTCTGGTGCTCGGGCTCAAGCCCGCCAGGCCGTGGCCCACGGCCGCCCGGTGATTCTCACCGACCGTGTCGTCGAGCGCACTGACTGGGGTCGCAAGCTGGTGGGTCGCCCCGATGTGTACGTCGCCGAGAGCGCCGAGCACGTGACCGACCTCGTGCAGGGCGTCATCTCGCACGGCAATGCCGTGGACGAGCTGCTGGACCGGGTGCTCGTCGCGCGGCCATGACCTCAGGCGGCGTTCCGGTTGTGGGCGGCGCTCACGATGCACCGACGCTGCATCGAGTTCAGGGTGGGCACTCCGCTCACCGCCTGGGCGACGGTGCCCTCGTCGTCGGAGCGCACCGGCCCGCATCCGCTTGTGGCCGTCGCGACGGCGGCCAGCCCTCCGGGCGATCCGATCGGCTTGGTACCGGGGTCGAAGTTCATTCCGGAAAGCCGCGCATTCGAGCCGGAGCGCTGGGCCCTCGCTGAGCCGGGAGCGGCCGCATGGCATCATGTGCTGCTGATCGATGACACGTGGACGACGGGCGCGCGAGTGCAGAGCGGCGCGATGGCTCTGGCGGCCGACGGTGCCACTGCGGTGACGGTCGTGGTGCTAGCTCGCTGGCTCGACCCCAGCCACGCGGAGACAGCGGCATTCGTCAATGAGCGCGTGTCCAGGCAGCCAGACTATGACCCGAGAATCTGCCCGGTAACCGGCGGCACCTGCCCGTAAGCCGTCCCGTGGCAGCGCCCGGCTCTTGCAGGTTGTGCGTGCTAACAGGCTAACCCCGCAGCGGGCGTTCCACACGTTGGTCTGCTGGGATGATGCTTACATGCCAGCATTGCCTGCTGGGGACCCAGCACCGGCCGATTGGGCGCTCCCGCCGTCCGCGCTCGACGGGCTCGGCGCGCGTCCGTTCGGGGTCTACGTGCACGTCCCGTTCTGTGCCACCCGCTGCGGGTACTGCGACTTCAACACCTACACGTTCCCGGAGTTGGGCGCTCCTCCCGTAACGGCAACCTCCCCAGGTGCCGCCAACGAGCGCCCACCATCCCCTATCACGTCCTGGCTCGACGCGGTGCGGGCCGAGCTTACCCTCGCCACCCGGGTGCTGGGCGCGCCACCGCCCGCGGAGACCGTCTTCGTCGGTGGCGGCACGCCGTCGCTGCTCGGCGCAGACGGGCTCGCGGCGGTGCTCGACTGCGTATGGGAGTCCGTCGGGCTCGCCCCCGGGGCGGAGGTGACCACCGAGGCGAACCCCGAGTCCACCTCCCCCGAGTTCTTTGCCGGGCTCGCGGCCGCGGGCTACACGCGGGTGTCGCTGGGCATGCAGTCCGCCGCGGCGCACGTGCTCGCCATGCTCGACCGCACGCACACCCCGGGCCGTGCCGTCGCCGCCGCCCGGGAGGCGCGCGCCGCGGGTATCGCTCACACCAGCCTCGACCTTATCTACGGCACTCCGGGGGAGACCGCGGACGATCTGGCGGCGTCGCTGGACGCCGTGCTCAGCGCCGACGTCGACCACGTCTCGGCGTACGCGCTGGTCGTCGAGCCGGGCACCGCGCTGGCCCGGCGCGTCGCGCGTGGTGAGCTGCCCGCTCCCGACGACGACGTGCTCGCCGACCGCTACGAGCAGCTCGACGCGGCCCTGTCGGCGGTGGGCCTGCGGTGGTACGAGGTGTCGAACTGGGCACGCACCGACGCCGCGCGTTGCCGCCACAACCTGGGCTACTGGTCGGGCGGGGACTGGTGGGGCGCCGGGCCCGGGGCGCACTCCCACGTGGGCGGGGTGCGATGGTGGAACGTCAAACACCCGGCCCGGTACGCCACCATGCTGGCGGAGGGCCGCTCACCCGCAGGTGGCCGTGAAGTGCTCGACGCGCAGGACCAGCACACCGAGCGTGTCATGCTCGGCCTGCGGCTCGCCGACGGGCTGCCCCGGGACGTGCTCGATGAGGCAGGGGCGATCGCAGCGCACCGCGCGGTCACCGACGGCCTGCTCACTGACGGCCCCGGTGCCCGGCTGGTGCTGACCCCGCGGGGCCGGCTGCTCGCCGACGCTGTCGTCCGCGAACTCGTCACCGCCTGATCCCAAGTCTCGACGAGGCGCACCGGGAAAGGGACGGTCCGCACGGGGCCGCACTAGACTCGGAGCGAGGCCCGGCAGCAGGAGGTGAGAGTGAACGCCGACGACCGCAGGTTCAACGTGCTGCGCGCGATCGTCGCCGACTACGTGTCCACCCACGAGCCGGTCGCGTCCCGGTCGCTGGTCGAGCGGCACAACCTCGGTGTCTCCAGCGCGACCGTGCGCAACGACATGGTGGCGCTGGAGGAGGAGGGGTACATCGCCCAGCCGCACACCAGCGCCGGCCGGGTACCTACGAACAAGGGCTACCGTCTCTTCGTCGACCGGCTCTCCGAGGTGAAGCCACTGTCGGCTGCTGAGCGTCAGGCGATCCAGACGTTCCTGGGCGGTGCCGTGGACCTCGACGACGTGCTGCGCCGCAGCGTTCGGCTGCTCGCGCAGCTCACCCGGCAGGTCGCGGTGGTGCAGTACCCGACGCTCAGCCGCTCGACCGTGCGGCACCTCGAGGTGCTGGCGGTGACGCCGGCGCGGCTGATGCTGGTGCTCATCACCGACTCCGGGCGGGTGGACCAGCGGCTGGTGGACCTCGGCGATGTGATCAGCGATGACGACGTGGCACGGTTGCGCACCATGCTCAACGGTGCGCTGGTCGGCAAGCGGCTCGCGGAGGCGTCGGTCACCGTGGCCGAGCTGCCGGACGCGGCGCCCGCGGACCTGCGTGACGCGCTCATCCGGGCCGCCACGGTGCTCATCGAGACCCTGGTGGAACATCCGGAGGAGCGGCTGGTGCTCGGCGGCGCGGCCAACCTCACCCGCAACGCCACCGACTTCCCCGGCTCGTTGCGGCAGGTGCTGGAGGCGCTGGAGGAGCAGGTGATCGTGCTCAAGCTGCTCGCCGCGGCCCACGACCCGGCGACCATCACGGTGCGCATCGGGGAGGAGAACGAGGCCGAGGAGATGCACAGCACGTCGGTGGTCTCGATCGGGTACGCCTCGCACGGCACCGTGCTGGGCGGGCTGGGAGTGGTGGGCCCGACGAGAATGGACTACCCGGGCTCGATCGCCGCGGTCAGCGCGGTAGCCCGGTACGTGGGGGAGAGCCTGGCCGGCCGCTGAGCCGGAGTGGCAGTGGGTTCGGGGACGAAGACCGAGCAACGAGATCACCGGGGCCGGACACGGCGCGGTGCGGAGGACAGCGTGGCCAGGGACTACTACGGGCTCCTGGGCGTGGCCAGGGACGCCACCCCCGAGCAGATGAAGCGCGCCTACCGCAAGCTGGCCCGTGAGCTGCACCCCGACGTCAATCCCGACGATGCTGCCCGGCAGCGCTTCCAGGAGGTGACCGCAGCCTACGAGGTGCTCACCGACCCCCAGAAGCGCAAGATCGTCGATCTCGGCGGGGACCCGCTGGAGACCACCGCTGGACGCGCCGGGGGGATGGGTGATCCGTTCGGCGCGGCCGGTTTCGGTCTCGGTGACATCATGGACGCCTTCTTCGGTGCCGGGGGCGGGTCGGGTGGGCGCGGACCGCGCAGCCGGGTGCAGCCCGGCGCCGACGCGCTGATCCGGATGCAGCTCACCCTCGAGGAGTGCGTCACCGGTGTCTCCCGGCAGCTGACCGTGGACACCGCGGTGCTCTGCTCGATGTGTGACGGCTCCGGGTGCGAGCCCGGGACCAAGCCCGCGCGATGCGACACCTGCGGCGGCGCGGGGGAGGTGCAGAACGTGCAGCGCTCGTTCCTCGGCCAGGTCGTCACGACCCGGCCGTGCCCGGTGTGCCGCGGCATCGGCGAGGTCATCCCTGACCCATGCCGGCAGTGCGGCGGCGACGGCCGGGTCCGCGCTCGCCGCAAGGTGACCGTCAAGGTCCCCGCCGGAGTCGGTGACGGCATGCGGGTGCGGCTGGCGGGACAGGGTGAGATCGGTCCCGGTGGCGGTGCGGCCGGAGACCTCTACGTCGAGGTGGACGAGCTCGAGCACGAGACGTTCAGCCGGGAAGGCTCCGACCTGCGCTGCACCGTCAGGGTGCCGATGACGGCGGCGGCGCTGGGCACCACGCTGCCGCTGGTCACGCTCGACGGCACCCAGGAGATCCGCGTCGAGCCGGGCACCCAGTGCGCTACCGTGCTCACCCTGCGCGGCCAGGGGATGCCACGGCTGCGCACCTCCGGACGCGTCGATGGTCGCGGTGACCTGTTCGTGCACCTCGACGTCGTCACGCCGACGCGGCTGGACACCCGGCAGACCGAGCTGCTGCGGGAGCTGGCGGCGCTGCGCGGCGAGGAGCAGGCCGAGCTCGCCGCGAACGGCCGGGCCGGCGGCCTGTTCTCCCGGCTGCGGGACTCGTTCGGTGGTCGCTGACCTTTGAGTACGTTGCCGGTGTTCCTCGCGGCCGGGCTGCCCGTGCCGGGGGCCACCGTGGTGCTCGACGGTCCGGAGGGCCGGCACGCCGCAACGGTACGTCGGATGCGGGCCGGGGAGCAGCTGATGCTCTCCGACGGAGCCGGTGGCCTCGCCCGGTGCGAGGTCGTGGCGGCACACCGGGACGTCGTCGAGCTGCGGGTGCTGCTCCGGCGCCACGAGCCCGCTCCGGCGCTGCGGGTGACGCTGGCGCAGGCGCTGCTGAAAGGTGACCGGGGCGAGCTCGCCGTCGAGCTGGCCACCGAGGCCGGCGTGGACGCGGTGCTTCCCTGGCAGGCGGAGCGTGCCATCGCGCGCTGGGACGCCGGACCGCGTGGCGCCAGGGCGCTGGAGCGCTGGCGGGAGACCGCCCGGCAAGCGGCCAAGCAGGCCCGGCGGGCCGTGGTGCCCGACGTGGCCGCCGTGATGGGCACCACGGAGCTCGCCGACCGGTGCCGGAGCGCCACGGTGGCCTTGGTGCTGCACGAGTCGGCGGTCGAGCCGCTGCCCTCGGTGACGTTGCCCGCAGCCGGTGACGTGCTCCTGGTCGTCGGCCCGGAGGGTGGCATCACCGACGCCGAGCTCGCCGTGCTGAGCGCTGCTGGTGCGCGATCGGTCCGGCTCGGGCCGCAGGTGCTGCGCGCGTCGACCGCCGGTGCGGTCGCATTGGCGGCTGTCGGCGCCTTGTCCTCGCGGTGGGGCACTGGGCTGACCAGGTGATCCTTGACCAGGAAACCTCCGAGGAGCGATACTCTGAGTGAACGAAGCGGGGCCGGGCCGCACGTCCGTGCACCGACAGCTCCGCCGGGCACCTCCCCCCTCGGTCCGGCGGCGCCGCGCCGCGGCGAGCCACCCCCCAGGCTCCGCCGCGGCGCGGCAACCCCCGCCCTCTCCGATCGCCGATCCTCGGCGCCCTGCCGATCCTCGCGGCAGCCGGATACGAAGGTCGGTCCGTGATGACTCGCCGTCGCGTGCTGGGCCGGCTGTCCGTGCTGGCGGCCGGTACGGTGGCCGCCGTGGCCGGGTGCGGTGGTCCGGGCGGTGCGGTGCCCCCGCCAGCACCCGGCGTGCCGCCGCTGCGCCGGCTCCGCTACGGCACGCAGGCCGACCAGTTCGGGGAGCTGCACCTGCCCGCGGGAGCTGATCCGGTGGGGGTGGCCGTCGTGCTGCACGGCGGCTACTGGCGGCAGACCTACGGCGCGGAGCTCGGGAGACCACTGGCGTCCGACCTGGCGAACCAGGGTCTCGCCGCGTGGAACCTGGAGTACTGCAGGGTGGGTGGGGCCGGTGGCTGGCCGGCCACCTTCGAGGACGTCGCCGCCGGTCTGGACGCGCTGACCGGTCCGGTGCAGCAGGCGGCGGCCGGCCGGCTCGAGCTGGACCGGGTCGTGACCGTGGGACATTCGGCGGGCGGCCACCTCGCGGTGTGGGCCGCAGCACGCCACCGGCTGCCGTCCGGAGCCCCCGGCGCCGATCCGGTGGTGCGCCCGATCGGCGCGGTGTCCCAGGCGGGTCTGCTGGACCTCGTCGCGGCAGCCCGGCAGGGCCTCGGCGGTGACGCGGTGCCCGACCTGCTGGGCGGCCCACCCGACGCGATGCCCGACCGCTACGCTGCCGCGTCGCCGGTGGCACTGCTCCCGCTGGGGGTGCCCGTGGTGTGCGTGCACGGCACGGCGGACGACATCGTGCCCCTGCGGCAGAGTGAGCGGTACGTGAACGCCGCTGGTCGCGCCGCCGAGCTGGTCGCTATCCCGGGTGCGGGACACTTCGAGCTGATCGACCCAGCAGACCCGGCGTGGGCCAGCTGCCGGGACGCAGCGCTCCGGCTGCTGGCGGTCTCGGGCTAGCATCTGCGGGTAGGATCGCCCTCGACGCGCCGCCGCTGGCGCAGGAAGCAGGACCGACCGACACGTGACCGGAATCGCTGCGCCCGGCTCGGGCCCGACCCAACCCGGATCCGTCCAGTCGAAGCTCGTCATCCCGGAGACAGCCGTGCTCGCGTTGCTCGGCTCCCGTGACGAGAACCTCCGCATCGCGGAGGACGTGCTCGTCGCGGATGTGCACGTGCGCGGCAACGAGATCACCCTGTCCGGTGAGCCCGCCGAGGTGGCCTTCGCGGAGCGGGCGTTCACCGAGCTCATCACGCTGGCCAGCCGCGGTCAGCAGCTCGGCCCGGACGCGGTGCGCCGGATTCTCGGCATGCTCAGCCAGGGCGTCACCGAGTCTCCGGCCGAAGTGCTGAGCCTGGACATCCTTTCTCGCCGGGGTCGCACGATCCGACCGAAGACGCTGAACCAGAAGCGCTACGTCGATGCCATCGACGCACACACCATTGTCTTCGGGATCGGCCCGGCCGGTACCGGAAAGACCTACCTCGCGATGGCCAAGGCAGTCCAGACGCTGCAGGCCAAGCAGGTCAACCGGATCATCCTGACGCGGCCGGCGGTGGAGGCGGGGGAGCGGCTGGGATTCCTGCCCGGCACGCTCTACGAGAAGATCGACCCCTACCTGCGGCCGCTGTACGACGCGCTGCACGACATGCTCGATCCGGAGTCGCTTCCCAAGCTGATGGCGGCTGGGACCATCGAGGTCGCGCCACTGGCCTACATGCGCGGGCGAGCTCAACCCGTCGGCACTCCTGTCCTTACCCCGGACGGCTTCCGGCCCATGGGCGAGCTGCGAGTCGGCGACCTCGTGACCGGCCGGGACGGCCGGCCGACCCCGGTCCTCGGCGTGTACCCACAGGGGCGCAAGGAGGTGTTTCGAGTCACGGCGCAGGACGGCGCCTCGACGGTGGCCTGCGGCGAGCACCTCTGGTTCGTGACCACTCGGGCCGACCGTCGCCACGGCAAGTCCGGTCGGGTCATCGAGACCCGCATGATGAAGGACGAGCTCTGGGCGGCACACGCACATCGTTTCGAGCTGCCCCTCGTCGCACCGGTCGAGCTCGTCCACCGAGACGTGCCGATCGAGCCTTACGCGCTCGGGCTGCTCCTCGGTGACGGTTGCCTGACGACGGCAACGACCCCTAGCTTCAGCACCGGCGACCCAGAGCTCGCCACGGCACTCGACACGGCGTTGCCCGACATCGAGCTGCACCGGAAGTCTGATGTCGACTACGTGCTCCGGCGCGCCGGCGGCGGTCGGGGCGGCCTCATCGTTGCCAATCCCGTGACCGCCGCACTGCGCGAGCTCGGTCTGGCGGGCACTCGCTCGACGACCAAGTTCGTGCCGCCGGCCTACTTGTCCAACAGCGTTTCGGTGCGGTTGGCGGTCCTCCAGGGACTGCTCGACACCGACGGCGGACCGGTCCACCAGCGCGGACGCACCTGCCGCGTGCAGTACACGACGTGCTCGCCACATCTGCGCGACGACGTGATGTACCTCGTCCGCTCCCTCGGCGGTGTCGCCTACGCCCGTACGCGAGACGCGGAGGGACGCCCCCCTGGAGGCGTTGGTGGCCGACCAATCGCGTTTCGCAGCGATGCGTACGTCCTCGACATCCGGCTGCCCGCGGGGCTGGCACCGTTCCGGCTCGGCCGCAAGCAGGCGGCCTACGACGTGACCGGCGGCGGCCGCCCCATACGGTTCGTCGACAGTGTTTTGCCCGCCGGCGAGGCTGAATGCGTCTGCATCGCGGTCGGGGCCCCGGATTCGCTCTACGTGAGCGAGGACTTCCTCGTCACGCACAACACCCTCAACGACGCGTTCATCATCCTCGACGAGGCGCAGAACACCACGCCCGAGCAGATGAAGATGTTCCTCACCCGGCTGGGCTTCGGGTCCAAGGTCGTAGTCACCGGTGACGTGACGCAGATCGACCTGCCAGGGGGACAAACCTCGGGACTGCGGGTGGTGCAGCACATCCTCGATGGCGTCGAGGACGTGCACTTCACCCAGCTCTCCAGCGCCGACGTGGTCCGGCACCGCCTGGTCGGCGACATCGTCGACGCCTACGCCCGCTGGGACGCCGCGCAGGACTCGGTGCCAGCGGGCTCGGTGTCAGCGGGCAGGGCACAAGGGGCCTACCCGGGCGCGAACCGCGCGGACCGCCGCCGGAGGCGGTGAGCACCGGGTGGGAATCGAGATCGCCAACGAGTCCGACTCCGCCGTCGACGAGCTCTCCGTGGTGGCCGTGGCGCGCTTCACGTTGGAACGCATGGGCGTCAGCCCCCTCGCGGAGCTCTCGATACTGCTGGTCGAGCTCGACGTGATGTCCGATCTGCACGAGCGGTGGATGGACCTGCCGGGCCCCACCGACGTGATGGCGTTCCCCATGGACGAGGTCGACGATGGTGGCGTCATCGGCGGTGAACGCCCGGACAGCCCGCCGGGTAGCTCCACGCTGCTCGGCGACATCGTGCTGTGCCCCGCGTTCGCCAGCGACCAGGCGGCTGCTGCGGGGCACACGTTGACCGACGAGCTGCACCTGCTCACCGTGCATGGCGTGCTGCACCTGCTCGGCTACGACCACGGCGAACCCGCCGACGAGCGGGAGATGTTCACCCTTCAAGATGGCATTCTCGCCGCGTTCCACCAGGCCGGGCGCGCCATCCGGCGCCGCGCCGCCCAGCGGGACGCGGACACCCGCCTGCTCGGGGCGGTCGGGTTGGACGGGCCTGCGCCTTCCGACGACTCCACGTGAGCCTGGGTTTGAACCAACCGTGCTGATCGGTGCGCTCCCCCTGCTGGCGCTGGCCGCGGGGCTCGTGCTGCTCGCGGGCGCCTTCGCCGCGGCCGACGCCGCGCTCGGCGCCGTCTCCCGCGCTGCGGTGGACGAGCTCGTGCGCGCGGGCAGCTTCGGGGCCCGGCAGCTCGCGATGGTGATGGTGGACCGGCCGCGGCACGTCAACCTGCTGCTGCTGCTGCGCCTCGGCGCCGAGCTCACCGCCACGGTGCTCGTCACGGTGGTGGCCGTCCGGACCCTGACGCCGACCTGGCTCGCCGTGCTCGTCGCCGGGCTCGCCATGGTGGTGGTGTCCTACGTGGTCATCGGGGTGGGTCCGCGCACCATCGGCCGGCAGCATCCGTACGCGGTCGGGACCGCGGTGGCCGGGCCGGTGCGTGCGCTGGGG
Organism: Pseudonocardiaceae bacterium; assembly: GCA_035640155.1. Lineage (GTDB taxonomy): Bacteria > Actinomycetota > Actinomycetes > Mycobacteriales > Pseudonocardiaceae > JALYQB01. The sequence goes on along the minus strand of DASQWR010000037.1, from coordinate 9,599 downwards.
CGGATCCTCGGGCCGCTGAGCCGGCTGCTCATCCTGGTCGGCAACGCGATCACCCCGGGTCGCGGTTTCCGGGAGGGCCCGTTCTCCTCGGAGGTGGAGCTGCGCGAGCTGGTCGACCTGGCGGGGGAGCGTGGAGTGGTGGAGGCCGGCGAGGCCGAGATGATCCAGTCGGTGTTCGACCTCGGTGACGCCGTCGCCCGCGAGGTCATGGTGCCGAGGACCGAGATCGTCTGGATCGAGCAGCAGAAGTCGGTGCGTCAGGCGCTCGCGTTGTGCCTGCGGTCGGGTTTCTCCCGCATCCCGGTGATCTCCGACAGCGTGGACGACATCGTCGGCGTGGTGAACGTCAAGGACCTGGCCCGGCTCGCGATGGAGCACGCGGCGCCTCAGCAGGACGGTTGGACCGGGGGCACCGTGCGCGAACTGATGCGCCCTGCCGCCTTCGTGCCAGACTCCAAGCGGCTCACCGAGCTGCTCACCGAGATGCAGATCTCGCGCAACCACCTGGCGGTGGTGGTTGACGAGTACGGCGGAACGGCCGGGATCCTCACCATCGAGGACATCGTCGAGGAGATCGTCGGCGAGATCACCGACGAGCACGACACCGACGAGCGACCGCCGGTGGAGCACCTGGAGGACGGCGCGGTGCGGGTCAGCGCCCGGCTCGGCGTGAACGACCTGGGTGAGTTGTTCGGCGTGGAGCTGGAGCCGGGCGACGTGGACACCGTCGGCGGCCTGCTGGCGCAGCGGCTGGGCCGGGTACCGCTGCCCGGGTCGGAGGCGGAGGTCGCCGGCCTGCGGCTGCGCGCCGAGGGCGGCAAGGACCGGCGGGGCCGGATGCGCATCACCACCGTGACCGCATGGCGGGACACCGAGCCCGCCGGCACCGGCACCGACGACGGCGCGGCCACCTGGTCGCCGGAGGGGAGTGACACCAGTGGCTGACACCGTGCAGTCTGATCCCGAAGCCGTGCCTGATCCCGAAGACCGGAAGATCGTGACGTTGGCCCGCTCGGCGATGGCCCGCACCGGAGCCGCCGAGGGAGCCGCCGTGCGCGACGTTGACGGACGCACCTACACCGGATGCGCCGTCGCGCTGCGGTCGCTGACGCTCTCCGCGCTGCAGGCCGCGGTGGCCGCGGCGGTGGCCAGTGGCGCGCAGGGACTGGAGGCTGCTGCTGTGGTGACCGCCGCCGGGGCAGTGGACGACGCCTCGCTGGCGGCCGTGCGCGAGCTGGGGCCGGCCGCGGTGGTGCTGCTCGCCGACCCCAGGGGCGAGCTGACCGATGTGCTCCGGGCCGGGTAGGTCCTGCTCCCCATGGTTTCCGAGACCCAGCCTTCCCAGACCCAGCCCTCGTTCCGTGCCGGCTTCGCGTGCCTGGTGGGCCGACCCAACACCGGGAAGTCGACGCTGACCAACGCGCTGGTGGGGCACAAGGTGGCGATTACGTCGAGCCGCCCGCAGACCACCCGGCACACCATTCGGGGCGTCGTGCACCGGCCCGACGGGCAGCTGGTGCTGGTGGACACCCCGGGACTGCACCGCCCGCGGACCCTGCTGGGGCAGCGGCTCAACGACCTGGTCCGCGGAACCTGGGCCGAGGTCGACGTGATCGGCTTCTGCGTGCCAGCCGATGCCCCGGTGGGCCCGGGCGACCGGTTCATCGCAGGTGAGCTGGCGGAACTCGCGCGCCGCACCCCGGTGTTCGGCATCGTCACCAAGACCGATCTGGTGAGCCCGCAGCGGGTCGCCGAGCAGCTCGCCGCTCTAGCTGAGTTGGGGAAGTCGGCCGAGTTGGGGGAGTCGACCGGGCCGGGGGAGTTCGCCGAGCTGGTCCCCGTGTCGGCGGTGGACGGTTTCCAGGTCCAGTTACTGGCCGACTTGCTGCTGGCCCGGATGCCGCAGAGCCCGCCGCTGTATCCGGACGGGCATCTCACCGACGAGCCGGAGCAGACCCTGGTCGCCGAGCTGGTCCGCGAGGCCGCGCTGGAGGGCGTGCGCGACGAGCTGCCGCACTCGCTGGCCGTGGTCGTCGAGGAGATGGGGCCGCGCGAGGGCCGGGACGACCTGGTGGACGTCTATGCGCACCTGTACGTGGAGCGAGACAGCCAGAAGGGCATCGTCATCGGCCACCGTGGTCAGCGGCTCCAGGAGGTCGGCACCGAGGCGCGGCGCCAGATCGAGGCGCTGCTCGGGACCTGGATTCACCTCGACCTGCGGGTCAAGGTGGCCAAAGACTGGCAGCGTGACCCCAGGCAGCTGCGCCGTCTCGGCTTCTGATCAGGGCGTGTTCGTGACAAGGATCCCGAAGGCCACGATCACGAGCACGATGTAGAGCACCGCCATGACCGTGAAGACGATCCCGACCACCAGACCGGCGGTGGCCAGGCCCCGCCCGCCCTCTCCGGTGCGGTCGATCTGCCGGCGACCGATGATGCCGAACACGATGCCAAGCGGGGCGAACACGAACGCGAACACCAGGGCGAGGATCGCCATCGTGTTCGTCGGTGGCACCGGGTACCCGGCCTGGGGATAGGGCTGCTGCCCCGGGGGTCCGCTGCCGTACGGCTGTGGCCCCGGCGAATCGGTGCCGTACTGCTGCGGATCTCCCGACATGACGTCCTCCCTCACGCTCGCAGCGGACGTTACTCTCCGCACTGCTTCTTCGGCGTGCGGATCGTCGTACCTCGACGCCATGGTTGAGTTCGGTCCACGTCCGGTCCACGTCCGCTCCACTGTGACCGCGATCACATCCAGGCGTTCGCCACGGCGAGGCGGTCAGCGCCAGACCAACGAGACGAGGACCGGGTGCTCGTGATCCTGTCGGGGCTACTGCGCGGGTTTCGACGGGGGGTTCCTCGCTCAGCTGCTCATCCGCGATGGACGGTTGCCGCTGGGCACGGTGGGTGGACGAGCCACGGGTCTGATGGCTACCCAAGTGCGACGATGAGTGGGTGAGTCTGTACCGCGACACCGGGGTGGTGCTGCGGGTGCAGAAGCTGGGCGAGGCCGATCGGATCGTCACGCTGCTGACCCGCCGGCACGGGCGTGTGCGCGCGGTGGCCAAGGGAGTGCGCCGCACCACATCGCGCTTCGGGGCGCGCCTGGAACCGTTCGGCCATGTCGACGTGCAGTGCTACACCGGCCGCACCCTCGACGTGGTGACCCAGGTGGTGACGGTGGACGGGTTCGGATCGCGGCTGGTGGCCGACTACGGCCGTTACACCACCGGGTGCGCGGTGCTGGAGACCGCGGAGCGGCTGGCCGGCGCGGAGGGGGAGCCGGTAGTGCGGCTGTACCTGCTGGTGGTCGGCGCGCTGCGGGCGCTCGCGGACGGGCAGCGGGACGCGTCACTGGTGCTGGATGCGTTCCTGCTGCGCGCGATGACCACAGCCGGGTGGGCGCCGGCGCTGTCGGAGTGCGCACGCTGCGCCCGGCCCGGCCCGCACCGGGCGTTCAGCGTTGCGGCCGGAGGCTCGGTGTGCGATGGATGCCGGCCGGCGGGTTCGGCCACGCCCTCGCCGGAGACGCTGCGGCTGTTGCAGGCGCTGGCAGACGGGAGCTGGCCAGTCGCCGAGTCCACCCCCCCTGCCGCCCGGCGGGAGGGCAGTGGCCTGGTGGCCGCGCACCTGCAGTGGCACCTGGAGCGGCAGCTCCGCTCCCTGCCCCTGGTCGAGCGGCGCCCGCCCGATCGGGCCGTCGAGACCGGCTGACCCGCTCCGCTCGGGGGAAGGCGCAGGCGGCAGGATGGGCGTCCGTGCCGAGGGGTGGGGCCGGACGGTGGGGAGGGAGGGGCAGCCGATGGTCGGGCGAGCGCGCAGGCCCGGAAAGTTCCGCTGGCCCGCCCCGCATCCGTCCGGTGCCCAGCCCCCCGCGCTGCCGCCGCAGTTCGTCCCGCGGCACGTGGCACTGGTGATGGACGGCAACGGCCGATGGGCCAACGCGCGGGGCCTGACCAGGGTGGAGGGCCACCGCCGGGGCGAGGCAGCGTTGCTGGACGCGGTATGCGGCTGCATCGAGCTCGGGGTGCGGTGGCTCTCGGCGTACGCGTTCTCCACCGAGAACTGGAAGCGCAGCCCCGAGGAGGTGCGCTTCCTGATGGGGTTCAACCGTGACGTCATCCGCCGCCGGCGCGACGAGATGCACGAGATGGGGGTGCGGGTGCGCTGGGCCGGGCGCCGCCCGCGGCTGTGGCGCAGCGTGGTCCGCGAGCTCGAGGTCGCCGAGGAGCTGACCCGCGGCAATGACGTCATGACGTTGACCATGTGCGTCAACTACGGTGGCCGGGCCGAGATTGCCGACGCCGCTCGGGAGATCGCACGCCGGGTGGCCCGCGGCGAGCTCGACCCCGATCGGGTCGACGAGAAGCTGCTCGCCCGGCACCTCGACGAGCCGGACATGCCCGACGTCGACCTGTTCCTGCGGCCGTCGGGGGAGCAGCGCACCTCCAACTTCCTGCTCTGGCAGGCGGCCTACGCGGAGCTGGTGTTTCAGGACGTGCTGTTCCCCGACTTCGATCGCCGCGACCTGTGGCGGGCCTGTGAGACCTACGCTGACCGGGACCGCCGGTTCGGTGCCGCGGTCGACCAGGCTGGGCAGTCCGACCCGACGGCGATCCCACGCCGGTCGATCCCACCTCGGCAGGAGGACATCGGTGAGTGCTGACTCCAGCGCTGCCTCGACCGCGGCACTGCTCGATGCCGCCCGCACCGCACTCGAGCGCTACCAGGAGGTGGCCGTCGACGACGACGGCGCGCTGACGTTCCGCCACTCCGACGTGCCGTGCGCGGTGCAGGCCGTGGAGCTGACCGAAGGCCTGGTGGTGCTGAGCCTCACCTGTGTGGTGGCCTGGGACCTCTCGGCCGACGGCGACATCGCCGAACAGGTGGCCACCCGCGCCGGGCAGGGACTCTTCGGCACCCTCGGCCTGACCCGCACCGAGCACGGCGCCGATGTCACGTTGCGCTACGCCTTCCCCGCGGCCGGCCTCGACACCGTGCCGCTGGGCACGCTGCTGATGCTCGTGGTGTCCACCGCGTCGCAGGTGCGGGGTGAGTTGCTGACCGCCCGGACCGGATGAGCAACCGGATCCCCCTTCCGAAGACGGTTGGTCCGGGCTCATCGGACTTCAACGGGGACCAAATGTCCGCTCGATCTCGCCAGCCTCATGTCCCGGGTCAGGAGCGAGCAGTCGAGTGCTTCGGCCAGGGCAACGTACGCGGCGTCGTAAGCCGACACGTTGTCGCGCAGCTGGAAGGCCCGGTGCCGCAGACCAGCCCCTGCTGGCCAGTGCTGGATCTGCAGGTCGTCGAAGTCGGTCAGGACGTCCTCGGCCCTCGTGGCTGTGAGATGCCCGCGGAGGGTCAGCCCGCGGAGAGCCGACACGATCTCGAAGTCCAGGAGCGCTGACGCGCAGAGTTCCTCACTCGCCAGGAAGGCACGGAGATCGTCCGTTCCGTCGACCGCGGTCAGCGCATCGACTACCGCCGCGCAGTCGACGACGATCACGAACGGGAACGAGCTTGCAGCTGGTCCTCGCGCTCGGCACGGGCCGTATCGAGCAGGTCGACGGCTGATGCACTAGCGCGCTCAGCCCTGCGAGCTGCACGCTCCAGGACCTCCTTGACGGTCGGGCGTGCCACGTCTCGCTCGATGAGATCGAGCAGGTAGGTGTTGAGCGACTCGCCGCGAGCTGCTGCGCGGGCCTTCAGCGCGCGTCGCACGCCATCCGGGACGTTTCTGATCTGCAGCAGAGATGTCATGAATGCCAAGGTACATCAGACCAATTCACAATGTATGTCATCGACGGCCTGCAGACCAGCGACCGGTCCTGCACGATGTCGCCCTGACGCTTCGTGCCGGCTCGGCGACCGCGGTTGTCGGACCGTCCGGCGCGGGCAAGTCGACGCTCGGCAGGCTGGTAGTCGGGCTGCATGACCACGCGTCCGGGACGGTGCTGCTAGATGGTGTCCCGCTGCACCGGCGAGCGCAGCGTCGCACCCGCGAACAGTGCAGGCGCGTTCAGCTCGTGCCGCAGGATCCGCTCGGCAGCCTGAACCCGCGCCACACCGTCCGGACCACCCTGACCCGGCCGCTGGTGTTGCACCGCCGATGCCCGGCGGGCCGCCGGCCACGCCGGGTGCTCGAGCTGCTCGCCGCCGTCGGGCTGGACGAGAGTCTCGTGGACCGGTACCCGGCCCACCTCTCCGGCGGCCAGCGTCAGCGAGTCGCGATCGCCCGCGCCCTCGCCGCAGAGCCCGACGTCCTGGTCTGCGACGAGGTCACCTCCGCGCTGGACCCGGCGACCGCAGAGGCCGTCATGGTGCTGCTCGACGGTCTACGGCGCGAGCGCGGCCTCGCGCTGATGGTCATCAGTCATGACCTGGCGCTGGTTGCCGCGCACACAGGCGACGTGCTGGCGTTGCGGGACGGGCGGGTTGTGGCGTCGGGAACGACGACGCGGGTCCTCGCCCGGTAGGTGTTCGGCTGCTCAGCGCAGGGCGCAGTCGGTGCAGCGGCCGAAGATCTCCACGGTATGGCTGACTTCGGCGAAGCCGTGCTGGCCGGCGACCTTCTCGGCCCACCGCTCCACCGTCGGCCCCTCCACCTCGACGGTGTGCCCGCAGTGCCGGCACACCAGGTGGTGATGGTGATGGGACGAGCAGCGCCGGTAGACGGCCTCGCCCGACCCGATACGCAGCACGTCGATCTCGCCCGCGTCGGCCAGCGACTGCAGGGTCCGGTACACCGTGGTCAGCCCGATGCCCTCGCCGCCGCGGCGCAGCTCGTCGTGGATCTCCTGCGCCGAGCGGAAGTCCTCCGTGTTGTCCAGCAGCCTGGCCACCGCGGTGCGCTGGCGGGTGGAACGCAGGCCCGTGACGGGGGCGGCCGGGCGCTGGGCGTTCACTCCTCCTCCACGTGCGTCACGGCGTCCACGACGATGTGCGACAGGTGTTCGTCGACGAGGCGGTAGACCACCTCGCGGCCGTGCCGCTCGCCGTGCACCACGCCCGCGGACTTGAGCACCCGCAGGTGCTGACTGATCAGTGGCTGCGCCACCCCCAGGGCGTCGACGAGCTCGTGCACGCAGCGCTCGCTCTCCCGCAGCTGCAGCACGATCGCGATGCGCACCGGCGCGGCCAGGGCCCGCAGCAGCTCACCCGCGGCGACCAGGGCCTCGACCTCCGGGGTGGCGGCCGGGGCGGGTCGGATGCGGGAGTGCTCGTGGTCGTCGCCTGATCGGGGGGTCGATCCGAGCACGTTCAGGTCCGACACGGTATCCGCGGTCACGGTGGTCATCCCCTCTTCTCACCTCGATCGCCGAGGTCCGCTGACCGGACCCCGGGTCGTCCATGGTAGGCGCCGGGGGCTCCGGCAAGGTCAGGCGAGGCGTTCGAGCGCGATCCCGAGCACTACCACGATCACCAGCAGGCGCACCGTCCGCTCCGGGGCGGAGAGCCGTGGCCACGTCGCGGCGAGCAGTACACCGGCGCCCCCGGCGAGTGCCACCAGCATCGCGGCACCCGGCACCCCACCCAGCCACACTCCCAGCAAGAACACCGCCAGCACCGCCACGAACGCCAGCACCGGGGGCACCCGCGCCAGTGGTCCGTTCCCAGGCAGCACGGGACGACGCCGGTCCGGTCCCCGCCCTGCGGTCACTGCCGTCCTCCCGCGGATCGTCCCCGGAGGGTCGCTACCATCTCCCATCCTGCCACCGTCCCCGAAGGGCTCACCCGTGCTGCTGGTCTGCCGCTTCATCGTCCCCGACGCTGACGCGCCGGGGTTCCTCGCCCATGCCCGGCGGGCCCTGCAGCTGCTGACCGCGCAACCGGGCTGCCGGGGCGGGGAGCTGGGCAGGTCACCCGACGATCCGCAGCGGTGGGTGCTGCTCGCCCGGTTCGACTCCGTGGTCGCCTACCGGCGGGCGCTGGCACCGTTCGACGTCCGCGAGCATGTCGTGCCGCTGCTCTCCGACGCGGTCACCGGGGAGCCGGCCACCTTCGAGGTGCTGCTCGACGCTGCCCATGGCCGGGTGGCCGAGCACGCCAGCCTGCTGGACGATCCGCATGATCTGGGGCACTAGGCTGGGAGTTCCAGTCCTGCCGCCCCGGCTTCCAGGAGTTCCGCCCCGTGCCCGCTGATCGCATCGAGACCGTCGTCAGCCTCTGCAAGCGCCGGGGCTTCGTCTTCCCGTGCGGGGAGATCTACGGCGGCACCCGGTCCGCCTGGGACTACGGGCCGCAAGGTGTCGAGCTCAAGGACAACATCAAGCGGCAGTGGTGGCGCTCGATGGTCACCGGCCGCGACGACGTCGTGGGCCTCGACTCCTCGGTGATCCTGCCGCGGCAGGTGTGGGTCGCGTCCGGCCACGTCGAGGTGTTCGCCGACCCGCTGGTCGAGTGCACGGTGTGTCACCACCGGTTCCGTGCCGACCAGCTCGCCGAGGAGTACACCGAGCGCACCGGCAAGGAGATTGCCGGGAGCGATCTGGCCCTGGACCTGTCCGCGGTGCCTTGCCCGAACTGCGGCACCCGCGGCCAGTACACCGAGCCGCGGATGTTCAACGGCCTGCTGCGCACCCACCTCGGTCCGGTGGAAACCGAGGAGGGCCTGCACTACCTGCGGCCCGAGACCGCGCAGGGCATCTTCGTCAACTACAAGAACGTCGAGCAGACCGCGCGGAAGAAGCCCCCGTTCGGCATCGGCCAGATCGGCAAGAGCTTCCGCAACGAGATCACGCCGGGCAACTTCATCTTCCGCACCCGCGAGTTCGAGCAGATGGAGATGGAGTTCTTCGTCGAGCCCGGCACCGACGAGACCTGGCACCAGTACTGGATCGACGTCCGCACCGACTGGTACACGGGCCTGGGCATCGCGCGGGACAACCTGCGCCACTACGAGCACCCGAAGGAGAAGCTCTCGCACTACTCGAAGCGGACGGTGGACATCGAGTACCGCTTCGAGTTCTCCTCGGGTCAGGTCTGGGGCGAGCTGGAGGGCATCGCCAACCGCACCGACTTCGACCTCACCACGCACTCGGAGCACTCCGGCGTGGACCTGTCGTACTACGACCAGGCGACCGACACGCACTACCGCCCGTTCGTGATCGAGCCCGCGGCCGGGGTGGGCCGCCCGATGATGGCGTTCCTGCTCGAGGCCTACACCGAGGACGAAGCACCCAACGCGAAGGGCGGTGTGGACAAGCGGGTGGTGCTCAAGCTGGACCGCCGCCTGGCCCCGGTGAAGGCCGCGGTGCTGCCGCTCTCGCGCCACGCGGACCTCTCGCCCCAGGCGCGGGACCTGGCCGCGCAGCTGCGCCAGCACTGGAACGTCGAGTTCGACGACGCCGGGGCAATCGGGCGCCGCTACCGCCGCCAGGACGAGGTCGGCACGCCGTTCTGCGTGACCGTGGACTTCGACAGCCTCACCGACCACGCCGTCACGGTCCGCGAGCGCGACAGCATGGCCCAGGAGCGGGTGGCCCTCGACCAGGTGGAGCCGTATCTCGCCGCGCGCCTCGTCGGCTGCTGACCGGCCGCGGCCTGACCCGCCTCTGGCACCGTCTGCGAGCATGAAGCACGTGAGTACCGAGGAC
>DASQWR010000036.1:0-9923 GCA_035640155.1 Pseudonocardiaceae bacterium | reverse complement strand
GACCTCCCGCGGGAGTGATCCCCTCGGATCACTCAGCCCGGTGGCGGGCCGTGCCGGCGCACCGCTGCCGGCACCACGGGCCAGCGCCCCTCGAAGATCCGTTGGTGCAGCTCGGCCTCGACGATGGCTCGCACGATCGGCTCCTGCCGGTCGGCGTCCTCCGTGGAGATCACCTGCAGCGGCCAGTCCCCGGCGGTGGTGCCGCGCAGGTGCGGATGGTTGAACGAGCGACGGAACCAGGCGATCACCTGGATCGGCGCGACCGTGCCGCCGTCCCGCGAGGTCGCCTCGCGCTGCCGCGGCCAGGAGAGCTCCCAGTGCGCGGCCACGCTCCCGTCGTCCTGCTCGACGGTCCGCGTGACGATGTCGCCGGTGCGGTCCAGGAACATCGCGTCGGTCTCCTCCAGGACCCGCCGGACCACCGGGTCGACCAGCTCGACCGCCCGGTGGAACAGCCCGCTGCGCTCGGGCCAGGACGCCGCGCCCTCATACGTGCTGGTGACCAGGTCGGCGAGGTGTCGCAGGATGTCCTCCGCTCGCGGGGAGAGGCCGCCGTCTGCCGCCGTGGTCGGCGCTCGGTTCATCTGTGCTTCCTTTCCGCTGGCCCAGCTCGTCGGATGACCCACTCGTCGGATCCGCCACTGTAGTTTTCGCGTGCACCAGGGTGGGTAGCCGAGCGCGTGGCCGAGAACGAGTACGAACAGCAGCCCGAGGCGCCCGACATCGGGGCCAGCGTGCAGCTGGAGTCCGCCGAGTCGCTGGTGGGCCCGCCGAACGCGGACGCGCTCGACGCCGGGTACATCCCGCCGGACCGCCCCTACGGTCTGGACGACGACGGGGTGACCCCGGCCGCCATCCGGGAGGGGGAGTCCCTGGACGAGCGCCTGCATCGGGAGCGGCCCGACACCGGTGCCGAGGAACCCGCCCTGGACGGGGGCGCCGAGCCCGGGGCGCTGGCCGGGGACGAGCGCTCCGGGCGGCTGGCCTCGGCCACCGACACTGCGATCGGGGGCACCGGCTCGGATGACACGATCGGGTCCATCGACGCGGTCGACGTCGGTCTCAGTGGGGGCGCCGCCAGTGCTGAGGAAGCCGCGATGCACATCCTCGACGACCCGCCGCTGACCGACGACGACGGCCGCGACCCGGTGCTCGACGACGACATGTTGCCCGACGAGGACATGTTGCCCGACGAGGACGAGGAGATCGGCCCGGGACGGTAGCGGTCAGAGGTGGAAGCGGTAGCGCTCAAAGGGCAGCTCGGTGCTCGGCCCGTTCCTGGCAGGGCAGGCACCGATCGACCTGGGGGCGTGCTTCCAGCCGCTCGTCGTCGATTCGGCGTCCGCAGTCGACGCAGATCCCGTAGGTTCCCTCCTCGAGGCGCTGCTGGGCGGCGAGAATCCGCCCACGTTCCTGGTTGGCGTTGCCCAGCGCCAAGTCATGCTCCTCGACCTCCTGCACGTCCGTCGCGTACTCGGCCGGGTGCTGGCTGAGCCGGCCGCTCTCGTAGCCGACGTCGTCGCGGAACTCGTCCTGCTCCGCGCGCACAGCGTCGCTGCTCTCGTCGAGCTCGTGCAGCCTGTCGTCGAGCAGCTGCCGGGCACGGGTCTCGTCCATTCCGCACTCCTCCTCCGGTCCGTGCAGGTCCTCCGGTCCGCGCAGGGACATACCCGGCCACCTTCGCGCTCATGCGTCGGTCGCGATACTGCTCGCGCCGGCCGGTGGCCGCCATTGGTCCGGCGACACTACTCGGCGCAGCTACGGGTGATCTTCTCGATCTCGGCGTCCATGTCGATCGCGGTGCTCTCGCTGCCCAGCGGCACGACCTCCATGGTGGCCTTGACGAAGCGACCAAGCAGGTCCCGGTCGATCTCGAGCGCCGCGTGCCCGTCGGGTGAGGAGATCTCCACGACGAGGATGTCGTACCCGTGCACCCGGCGGGGGCAGAGCCGGATATCGCCGACGCCGGCACTTCCGGTGAGGCCCGCGAGGAGCAGTTCCCGCGCCATCACCCACGTCACCCAGCGGTCGCTGCGAGTGCGGATGCTGAACGTCACCGCGAACGGGTCGTCCACGAGGTAGGTCCACCGCGTCACCGCGGGTGCGGCCTGCCCGTGCAGGACCGCGAACATGTCCTGCACCACGCTGTCATTACTGGTCATGGTCCTGGCCCCTGCCCATTCCGGCGGCTGTTGTCCGTGTATCGCTGGATGGAGGAGCAGTGCTGCACTGGACGGACAACATTCACCCGAAATAATGCACAGCTGGGCCTGTCGGCACCCCGCACTACGCTGCCGGGACGCACTCGTAGGACGGTGAGAGACGATGGCCGAGTTCACCTTCAGCACGCTCACCCCGACGTCCTACCTGGACCGTGCTGCCACCGTCTTCGCCGAGCGGCCCGCCGTGGTCGACGGGGAGGCGCGGCTGACCTTCGCCGAACTGGGGGAGCGCTCGCACCGGCTGGCCGGGGCGCTCGCCGGCCTCGGCGTGCAGCCTTGGGACCGGGTAGCGGCGCTCTGCACGAACAGCCACGTGATGCTGGAGATGCATCACGGGGTCCCCTTCGCGGGCGCGGTGCTGGTGCCGATGGACACCCGGCTCTCGGTCCGCGAGCTCTCCTACATCGTGGAGCATTCCGGGGCGCGGGTGCTGGTCGCCACCGGGGAGCTCACCGCGGTGGCCCGGCTGGTGGCCCACGCGGTGCCCGGGGTGCGGCTGGTGGTGGCCGGCGACATCGGTGACGAGGCGGACGACGAGTACGAGTCGCTGCTCGCCGCGGCCGAGCCGCTGGCCGTGCCGTGCGCCGACGAGCGCGACCTGCTGGCAATCAGCTACACCAGTGCCACCACCGGGCCGCCGAAGGGGGTGATGTACCACCACCGGGGGGCGGCGCTACAGGCGCTGGCGATGGCGTTCCACTCCCGGCTCGCCCCCGGCGACCGCTACCTGTGGACGCTGCCGATGTTTCACTGCGACGGCTGGTGCTTCCCGTGGGCCGCGGCGGCAGCCGGCGCCACCCAGGTGTGTCTGCGGGCGGTCGACGCCGGCGAGATCTGGCGGCTGATCCGGCAGGAGGGGATAACGCACTTCTGCGCGGCACCCACCGTGATGAGCATGATCGCCGACGGCTACCAGGCGGTGGGTGGGCCGCTGCCCGACCGGCCGGTGTGGGTCGGCACCGGGGGCGCGCCGCCGTCACCCACACTGCTCGCGCGGATGGCTGAGCTGCGGATGCAGGTCACCCACCGCTACGGGCTGGCCGAGACCTACGGTCCGGTGACCGGCAACGTGATCGCCGAGCGGCTACGGGTGGTGGCCGAGGACGGCACCGATGTCCCGGCCGACGGGGCCACCACCGGTGAGCTGGTGGTGCGCGGCAACGACGTGATGCTCGGCTACTACCGCGACGCCGCGGCCACCGCGGCAGCGACCCTGGGCGGATGGTTCCGCACCGGGGACCTGGGCGTGGTGCACCCGGACGGGTACGTCGAGATCCGAGACCACGGCAGGGACCTGGACGTCACCTCCGGCGCCGAGGGCGTTGCGCCGTAGAGATCGAACGGTTGCTCGGGCCCGCGCATGGAACGTGGTGCAGGGGGCATCCCGGGGGCATGGGATTTCAGGTGACCGAAGTACAGAAGTCGCTCAAGGGTTTCGACTACCCCGGTGGCCCCGACGACCTCGCGAAGCACGCCGAGAGCAACGGCGCGGATCGCGACCTCGTCGAGGCGCTGCGTGGGCTGGACAAGGACCAGTTCGACGGCCCGAACGCCGTCATGCACGCGCTGGGTCAGGACGACGAGCTGGGCGGCCCGACCGGGTGAAGACCACGACCGCGACGCAGTCCCTGTGGCTCGAAGCCATGGGGACTGCGGGCTATCCCGCGTTGCAGGGCGACCAGACGTACGACGTCGCCGTCCTCGGCGGGGGCATCAGCGGCCTCACCACCGCGCTGCTGTGCAAGCGCGAGGGCGCGCGAGTCGCGTTGATCGAGGCCGCCCGCATCGGGGGCGGGGTGACCGGCAACAGCACCGCCAAGGTCAGTGCCCTGCAGTCCACGAAGTACTCGACGATCCGCCGCCAGCACGACGCCGCTGCGGCAGCCGACTACGCCGCGGGCAGCCTTGCCGCCGTGGAGAAGGTCGCGGCGCTGGTTGCGGAGGGCATCGACTGCGACCTGCACCGCCGCCCCGCCTACACCTACGCCACCAGTCCCAGCGAGCTGCGCACCATCGGGGAAGAGGCCAGCGCGTCGCAGGAGGCCGGCCTGCCGACGGTGCTCACCGACACCGTGGACCTGCCGTTTCCGGTGACCGGCGCGATCCGGCTGGACGACCAGATCGAGTTTCACCCAGTGCGGTACGCCCAGGGGCTGGCGGCGGCGATCGACGGCGACGGCTCACGGGTCTTCGAGGGGACGCGGGCGCTGGCCCTGCACGAGGACGAACCCAGCCGGGTGGACACCAGCAGCGGAACCATCACCGCGGACCGGGTTGTCGTGGCGACGCACTACCCGCTGTTCAACCGCGGGTTCTACTTTGCCCGGCTGGAGGCGGAGCGGTCGTACTGCATCGCCGCCCGGCTCCGGGGGCAGCCCCCGCGGGGGCTGTCCATCAACGCGTCGAGCCCGAAGTGGTCGGTGCGTTCCTACGGTGACCTGCTCATCTTGTGCGGGCAGGGCCACCCCACCGGTGCCCACGGCGTCGGCGAGGAGCGGTACCGCCGGCTGGAGGACTTCGCCCGCGAGCACTGGGACGTCGAGGAGATCACCCACCGGTGGTCCGCGCAGGATCCCTCGCCGTATGACAAGCTGCCGATGATCGGGCCCTACGTCCCCGGCTCGTCCCGGCTGTTCGTCATGTCGGGCTTCGCGAAGTGGGGTCTCTCCGGTGGCACCCTCGGCGCGATGATCCTCTCCGACCTGCTCGCCGGCCGGACCAACCCCTGGGCGGCACGCTTCAGCCCGAACCGGCTCTCGCCGCGCTCGGCGCCCACCCTGGTCCGGATGAACGCGAAGGTCGGCGTCGACCTCGTCCGGGACCGGCTCACCCCCGCGCAGGCCACCTCGCCAGACGAGGTGCCCGCGGGGGAGGCCCGGGTCGTCCACGACGGTGCGGGCAAGACCGGGGTCTACCGGGACGAGGCCGGTACGCTGCACGCCGTCTCGCTGCGGTGCACGCACCTCGGGTGCCTGCTGCGGTTCAACGGGGCCGAGCGCAGCTGGGACTGCCCGTGCCACGGCTCCCGCTTCGATGTCGACGGTGCGGTGCTCGAAGGCCCCGCGGTGCACCCGCTGGAGCGCAAGAATCCCTGAGCCCCTCCAGGGTGGAGCGGCCACGCCCGGGGGAGGGAGGCGAGGCATTCCGTCGTCGCACCGCGAGAGCACCGCCCCTAAGCTCCACGAGCACCCCTGGCCGCAGACCGGCGCGAGCGTCCTGGTGTTGTACGAGCCCCGAGCCGTGCGCCATCCTGCCGCGGCAACCCGGACGACGAGCACGGAGGTCGCGATGCGCATCACCCTTGCCCAGGTCGACTCCCGGCTCGGTGATGTGGACGCCAACGTGGAACGAGCCGAGCGGGTGCTGGTGGACGCCGCTCGGGACGGCTCCGACCTCGTCGTCTTCCCGGAGCTGCACCTGAGCGGCTACTCGATCGGGGACGTCGCGGACGACCCGTCGATCCTTCCGGACGACCCGCGGATGCAGCGGCTCGCCAAGCTCACCCGGCGGGCGGGGATGCTGATCGGGTTCGCCGAGGCGCAGTCCCACGGTCTGCACTGCTACAACAGCGCCGCCTACTTCGAGGACGGCCTGCTCGTGCACGTGCACCGCAAGCTCTACCTGCCGAACTACGCGACGTTCGAGGAGCGCAAGCACTTTCTGCCGGGGCAGTCCTCGCGCGCGTTCCCGGTGATGAGCGGGCGACACCGGGCGGCCGCGCTGATCTGCAACGATGCGTGGCAGCCGCAGCTGGCGTTCATCGCCGCCCAGGACGGTGCCCTGGTGCTGCTGATCCCGACCTGCAGCGCGCAGAGCCTGTACCCCGAGCGGTACAGCTCCTCGAGCTACTGGCGGAACATCACCCGCTTCTACGGGCGGATGTTCCAGCTGTACGTGGTGTTCGTGAACCGGGTGGGCACCGAGGGCGGGTTGGACTTCTGGGGTGGCTCGCACGTCGTCGACCCGTGGGGTGAGGTGATCACCGAGGCGGCCGAGGGAGAGGAGCAGCTGCTCACCGTCGAGATCGACATCGCCAACGTCCGGCGGCGGCGGCGCGACATACCGCTGGTCCGGGAGGCGCGGCTCGGGCTGCTGCGGCGCGAGATCGACCGCCTACTGGACGAGGGCGGTGACCAGTGACTCACGGGGTGCGCACAACTCCCGGGGTGTGAACAGCTCACGCGGTGGCGAAGCGGCCCAGAGTGGCGTCGGGGCGCACACCGGCGAAGTGCCGCTGCCAGATCTCGTAGTACAACGTCTCCTCGTCGCTGCGCAGCGCCCAGCCGTCCGGTGCCACGACCTGCGCCCGTTCGGGGGCGGCCCGCTCGGCCTTTGCCGCCTTTGCCGCGCCCAGCGCGGCGAGCACCTCACCGGCACCGGAACCGTCGCCGAACTGCTCCTTGCCCCGGCGCAGCAGGTCCTCGGGCAACCAGCCGGAGAAGCAGTCCCGCAGCAGGGCCTTCTCCGGCCGGCCGCCGTCAAGTGACTTCCACTCCGGCGGCAGCGCCAACGCGGTGCGCACCACCTCGGGGTCCAGGAACGGCTCCCGGGCCTCCAGCCCGAAGTACATCGTGGCGCGGTCGCAGCGCTGCAGGTTGAGGTGGTGCAGCTGCTCGAGGCTGCGCACCAGCTCGCCGTGCAGGGCCTCCGGGTCGGCGAACTCGGGGCAGTGGAGGTAGTCGTAGCCCGCGAACAGCTCGTCCGCGCCCTCGCCGGTGAGCACCACCTTGACCTTCTTCGCCGACTCCCTGGCCAGCAGCAGGTTGGGCACCGCGCTGCGGACCAGCGCGGGATCGAAGTGCTCGATGACCTCCACCGCGTGGTCCAGCGCCTCGCCGATCGACTCAGGTGTGGCCACCACCTCGTGGTGGTCGCTGCCGATGTGCTCGGCGACGCAGCGCGCCGCGAGCAGGTCGCCGCTGCCCTCGGTGCCGACGGCGAAGGTGGGCAACTGGTCACCGCGGCGGTGGGCTTCCTTCGCGGCGATCGCGGCCACGATCGCGGAGTCCAGCCCGCCGGAGAGGAAGACACCCACCCCGACGTCGCTCATCATCCGGCGCTGCACCGCAGTGACCACGGCGCCGCGCATCTCGTCGAGCACCGCCGCGTCCCACTGCGGCTGGCGAGCGCGGCGTGGCGGCCGGACCTCGACGGGCACCGCGTCGGCGTAGCGCACCAGACCGCCGGCCGGCGTCCAGATGCACCCGGGTGGGAAGGAAGCGACCCGGGGACGGTCACCGGCATCGAAGGCACGCAGCTCGCTGGCGAACAGGGTGCTGCGCTCGCCTCGTACCCAGTACAGCGGCTTGATGCCCATCGGGTCCCGCGCGGCCAGGCCGCCACCGTCCACGGTGGCCATCACCAGGGCGAACATGCCGAGCAGCTCCCGCACCGCTGCCGGCCCGTCCCGCATCACCAGATGCAATGCCGCCTCGGTGTCCGACCGGGTCCGCACGACTCCCGCGGGCAACCCGGCGCTGAGCTCCGCGTGGTTGTAGATCTCCCCGTTGCCCACGATCCACGCGGTCCCGGCGCCGTCGGCCAACGGCTGGCAGCCGCCGCTGACGTCGACGATCGAGAGTCGTTGGTGGCCGAGCCACGCCCGGTCGAGCCGGAGCTCACCGGTGTCGTCGGGCCCCCGGTGGGCAATCCGGCCGAGCATCCGCTGGCACTTGTCGAGGTCGACCTTACCGAAGGCAGCGACGATTCCGCACACTCCATCCATTCAACCCCAAGAGCGCACTCGGTGCTGGGGTGGCTGGCCGGAGTCGTCGTGCTCCTGCGGTGGCTGTACCTGCTACATCGTGCTGCTCGGTGCCGAGATCGACGCCGAGTCCGAGCGCAGCGTCACGAGCGGTTCTTCCGTCGCCGCCGCCGGCGACGGCGGAGGATCAGCAACCCGAACACGGCCGCCGCCGCACCCGCCGCCGCGCCAGGCTTTTCCTGAACCAGCTGCTGGACCTTCTGCTGTGCTGCCCCGGCCAGCTGTTGGGCGGTCTCGGGGGCCTGGGCGCGCACCTGGTTCGTTGTCTGGATCGCCTGTGTCTTGAATTCCTGGGCCTTGTCCTGTGCCCGGGCTTTGACATCGGCCTTCGCTGCCAGCGCGTTGACCGTGTCGGCCAGCTCGCCGCGAACCTGCTCGATGTCCTGGCGCAGCTCCGCTGCCTCGGGGGATGCCGAACCGGTCGGGGCGGGGTCGGTGGGGGAGCTCATCGCTTTGTGCTCTCCTTGACGGTCTCGATGTCGCGTTTGGTGCTCGCGATCGCCTCATCCGGCGTGAGCGGCGTGCTGCGCTTCACCTGGCCGATCCCGGCCAGCGCCAGCAGCCCAGCGCTCAGCAGCAGGACGGCGCCGACGATCAGCGCAGCCGCCCACACCGGCAGTACCAGCGCCAGCGCCGCGACCACCGCGACCACCAGTGCGCTCACTCCGTACAGCGAGAGCAGGCCTCCGGCACCCGCCAGTCCGGCGCCGATCCCGGCCCGCTTGCCCTTCTGTTTCAGCTCAGCCTGCGCCAGCCGAAGCTCGTCGCGGACCAGGTGGGAGACCTGCTCGGACAGCTGGCTGACCAGCTCCCCCGTGGACAGCTCGCCCGGGTCCGCCTTCCTGTTCACCTCGCTCATGCCGTGAAACGTACCCCACCCCGGCCGCCGCCAATCTTGTAGATTGACATTTCGTCCGAAGGATCGAGACAAGGAGCGTGGCCACCCCGTGTTCTTCTTCTTCTCCAATCGCCTCGGTTGCCTCGGCTCCCTGCTGATCTCGGTCGTGCTGACCGCCGTCCTGCTCCTGATCTTCCTGTAGCCGGCCCAGTCCAGTGCGTCTAGCCGGCCCAGTCCAGCGCCTCTGGCCGGCTCAGTCCAGCGCCAGGGTGCGCACCAGCAGCCGGGCAGCGTCCCCACCGGCGTCCTCGGCCACGGCGAGTGCGCGCGGGACGTCGAGGTCGTCCACCAGCGCCGCGGTGACGGCCTCGACTCCGGCCGGAGAGCTCCCCGGGGTGCCCGCCGCCGCGTAGAGCCGGTCGAGTCGAGCCGCGGCACCCGGGAGGTCGGCGCCGTGGTGCTCCCACGGCGCGTCCCAGCGCCGGTCCAGCAGCAGCAGGCGCACCACCGCGGGTGGGTAGTCCCGGAGCAGATCGGCCACCAGCACCAGGTTGCCGGTGGACTTCGCCATCTTCACGCCGCCCACCCGCACTGTGCCGACGGGAAACGCCGCGCGGGCGAACGGTGCGACGCCGGTGGCCGCCTGCACCATCGCGGCCTGGTAGGCGTGGTGCGGGAAGGCGAGGTCCGCCCCGCCGGCCAGCACGTCGACCGCGGGACCGAGCGCCGCCAGCGCCATCGCGGCGCACTCGGCGTGCCAGCCCGGCCGGCCGCGTCCCCACGGACTCGGCCATCCGGGCTCGGCGCCGGTCGACGCGCGCCAGACGGCGACGTCGAGGGGGTCGTCGCGATGCGGATCGTCGGGGGCGTCGCCGTACTCGGCGCATAACGCGGTGGCCTGCTCGCGGCTGAGTCCGGCCCGCGCCGCGACCTGAGCGCCGCGGAAGTACACCGAGCCGGCGCGCTGGTAGGCGTGGCCCGTCGCGACCAGGGCGCCGGCCAGCTGCACGACGTGGGTGACGTGGTGACGCGCTCGCGGCTCGTGAGTCGGGCGGCGTACCCGCAGCGCCGCCATGTCCCGGCCGAAGAGGAACTCCTG
>DASQWR010000035.1:0-2861 GCA_035640155.1 Pseudonocardiaceae bacterium | reverse complement strand
GAACCGGGCGGCGTGCTCACCTACCGCGAGCTGCTCGTCGCGGTGCCGGTGTGGCACGGCCCGCGGATGCGCACGTCGATCACCGGCATCTGGGTGGACAGTGCGCCCTCGCTGCGCGGCGGCCGGGAGCTGTGGGGCATGCCCAAGGAGCACGCCAGGTTCGACTTCGCGGGGCCGCGCTTCGCCGCGAGCACCCCGGACGGCGCGCCAATCGCGCGGGGCTCGGTGACCCCACGCGCCGGGCTGCCCGGTCGCTGGCCCACCCACTACACCGTCGTCCAAGACGGCGAGAACCAGGACGCCGGGTCCCAGAACGGCCCCATCCCGGACGGCAGGGCCCAGGACCCCGCCGGGAAGCTGGTGGTGACCCCGGTACGCAGCAGCGCGGCACTCCGGCTCGCGCACACGGAGTGGGAGTTCGCGCCCGACGGGCCGCTCGCCTGGCTCGCCGGCGGCCGGCCCCTGCTCTCCGCCTCGCTGCGCGACTTCCGGCTCCGCTTCGGCCGGTAGCGCGTCGGTGCCGACTCACAAGCCCAGCTCGGCGAGGCGCTGCCGGTAGGTACGCACCCCGGCCATCTTGACGTCCTCGTAGCCGCGCACGAGGTCGGCGGCCTGCGCCGCGGCGACGGCGGTGGCGTAGGACTGCGCGGTGAGCTCACCGGCGAGCCGCTGCACCATCACCCGGTAGCCGTCGCGCAGCGCACGCTCCGTGCGCCGCATCTCCGTGCGACCGAACGGGTCGAATGCGGTACCGCGCAACCGCTTGCCCCGGGCCAGCAGCCGCAACACCGGCGTCCACGCCGGACCGAGGGCGAGCTTGCGGCCGCGGCCCATCGCCCGCAGCGTGGGCGGGTGCAGCCGGTAGCGCATCCGCCGGCCGCCGGGCACCTCCTCGGCCAGCCGTGCGGTGAACGCGGGGTCGGTGAGCAGCCGCGCGACCTCGTACTCGTCCTTGTATGCGGTGAGCTTGTGCAACCCGCGGGCCACCGCCTCGCTGAACGCGGTGTCCGCTCCCACCTGCCGCTCCGCAGCCCACACCACGCGCAGCACGTCGAGGTACTCCCGTGCGGTGCGCCGATCCTGGAACCCGACGAGCTGCGCGGCGCGCACCGCAGCCAACCGCCGGGTCTCCCCGGCCAGCGGGTCGAGATCGATCCCGGTTGGCTCGGCTGGGGCGGGCGGGGTGGCCGTGGTGGTGGGAGCGCCGATCGCGGTGCGAAACGCGGTGGGATCGGCGACGGCCACCCGGCCCCAGCGGAACGCCGCGGTGTTCACCGCGACGGCGACGCCGTTGAGCTCGATGGCGACCTCGATCGCCGCCGCGGAGATCGGCAGCGCTTTCGCCTGGTGCGCCGCACCGACGAGCAGGAACGTCGCTGCCATGGTGTCTCCGAACAGGGCCTGCGCGGCGGCCGCCGCGTCCAGCTCCACCAGCTCGCGCACCTGCCCGCGCAGCCGGTCGAGCAGGGCCGGCACCTGTGGCGGCGGGACGCTCACGTCACGGACCATCGCGCCGGTCGGGGTCGCGCTGGTCGACACCAGCGCCACGGTCCGCTCCGGGTCGGCGTAGCCGAGGTTGCGGGCGTCGGCCGCGACCAGGAGGTCGAACGCCAGGATGCAGGACGCCTGGGCGGGGCCCACCCGGTTCGCGGGCGCCAGCTCCCCGGCCGCCAGGCGCAGGTGTGAGGTGACCGGGCCCGCCTTCTGCGACAGGCCGGTCTGGTCCACCCCATGCACCGCCAGGCCGTCGCGCAGCGCCGCGGTACCGAGCACCTGGTTCACCGTCACGACGCCGGTGCCGCCGATCCCGGCGAGGAACACGTCCGCACCCCCGGCTGGCAGCGCCACCACGACCTCGGGCACCGCCGGCGGTTCTGCGCGCTCCCCCCCTGGGCGCTCCCCCTTTGGGCGCTGCCCGGACGAGCGCGCCGCGGTGTCGGGCACCTCGACCGTCACGAACGACGGGCAGTCCCCGTCGAGGCAGCTGTAGTCGGTGTTGCAGGAGTGCTGGTCGATGCGGGTCTTGCGCCCGAACTCGGTGTCCACCGGCTGCACGGACAGGCAGTTGCTCTTCACCCCGCAGTCACCGCAGCCCTCGCACACCGCCTCGTTGATCACCACCCGGGTGCTGCGCACGGCCGCGGCGCCGCGCTTGCGAAGCCGGCGAGCCTCCGCGGCGCACTGCTGGTCGTAGATCAGCACGGTGACGCCGGGGATGCCGGCCAGCACCCGCTGCGCCTCGTCGAGCCGGTCCCGGTGCCAGAGCTCGAAGCCGGCGTGAGACCTGCTTGCAGGGTCGAACCATCGACGCTGAGACCTGCTTGCAGGGTCGAACCATCGACGTCGACGACCGTAGCGCTCCGGCTCGTCGGCGCACACGATGATCCGCCGGGCGCCCTCGGCGGTGAGCTTGCGGACCAGCGCCGGCACCTCGAGCCCACCCTCGGCGTCCTGCCCGCCGGTCATCGCGACCGCGCGGTTGTAGAGCAGCTTGAACGTGATGGAGACCCCCGCTGCCACGCACGCCTGCACCGCGAGCTGCCCGGAGTGCGCGAACGTCCCGTCGCCCATGTTCTGGAACATGTGCGGCGCACCGTCGGCACCGGGGTCGAGGAAGGCCGACTGCCCGATCCACTGCGCGCCCTCGCCGCCCATCTGGGTGATGGAGCTGACCTCGCTGTCGGGGCGGGGGTTGATCGCGACCATCGCGTGGCAGCCGATGCCGCCCCCGTTGATCGAACCCTCGGGCACCGTGGTGGACCGGTTGTGCGGGCAGCCGGAGCAGAAGTATGGCGTGCGGGCCACCGGCAGCAGCTCCAGCTGCGGGCGTGGCGTGCGCGGTGCCGCCAGCTGCACCCGCC
>DASQWR010000034.1:0-7844 GCA_035640155.1 Pseudonocardiaceae bacterium | reverse complement strand
CGTCGGCTCCGGCGGGGGCACCGCGGCCGGCAAGACCCCGGTGACCGACGCCGGCAAGGGAGCCGCCGGCGCTCGCGGCGGTAGTGCACCCGCCGCCGGAACCGCTCCGGGGACCGCTGCGGGTGCCCCCGGTGCGCGGGGTGCTGCCGGCGCACCCGGAGCCGGGATGCTCGGTGCCGGTGGCGGCGCTGCCCGTGGCGGCGAAGAAGATCAGGAACACACGACCAAGTACGTCGAGAAGACAGACGACCACTGGGGCGACGGGCGCGTTGTCGCCCCACCGGTGATCGGTGCCGAGCCGGAACACTGATGCTGCGGCGTCGCGCCGAGTTCTCGCTGCTCGCCTACGACGTCGCCTGGGAGCAGGCCGACGTCGGCCCGAAGCACCCAGCGCTGGCCACGCCCTCCCCCGGCGCGACCCTCGAGGAACGGGACGTGCTGACCCGGCAGGCGATGGACGAGCTGGCCGCGGTGGGCCTGGTCCATCGCGGGCGGGTCGACCCCGACCTGCTCGACACCTGGGTGCTGCTTGCCCGCGCCAAGCGCGAGTACTACGGCTGGTTCACCCCCGACGGCGTCGGTGAGCACGCGGTCGTCGTCGCAGCAGCCGGGGAGGGCGCGGTGATCGGCGTGACGGACGGGACCGCACTCGCGCTGACACCGATCCGACCCACCGCGCTGGCCGAGTCACTGGTCCTCGCGCTCCCGGAGGTGGAACCGGCGCGCCACCCGTCGATCAGCGTTCCGCGGGACGCATTCGACGCCGTGCTGCACGGTGATGGCGATGCCGCTTCGGTGCTGGTCAAGACCATGGGTAGCACCGCGCGGCACGACACCGATGCCCGACAGCTGGTCGACCTGCTGCGACAGCCCCGCCGCGGTGGCGGCCAGTTCTTCGCCGCCTGCCGCGATCGTCTCGGCGTCCGGATCCGCTCCCGCCGACCACTCAACTACCTGGACACCACGCACGGGCGAACGCTGCTCACCGAAGCACCCAGCGGCGACGGCCGGTCCTGGATCCTCGCCGTCGCAGGCGACGACCGACAGTTCGCCGACCAGCTCGACCGCCTCTCGCGGGACTGACGCGTCACTGCAGCGGGAAGGGTGGCGCCACCCACCACGGCGCGTCGACGACCCCGATCCGAACCACCCACTTCACCCACCAGAAGCCCCGACGGCCGGGAACCACCAGCCGCAACGGCGCACCGTGACCGGGCGAGAGAGGCCGCCCGGCGGCGTGGGTAGCGAGCAACAGGTGCGGGGTGTCGCGCAGCGGCAGTCGTCTCGAGTACCCGGTGGCGGAGACGATGTCGATGCTGCGGCCCCGGGCCTCGCCCAGCAGCCGGTCCAACCGGACTCCGCGCCACTCCTGCTCCGCGTACCAACCGTTGGTGCAGTCCAGGGTGGCACGCAGGACGTCGCCCCCGGCACGCAGCTCGTCCAGCGCCAGCTGCCGGCCGGCCACCTGAAGCCGCCACCGCGACGGGTCCAGCTGCAGCACCGGGTCGGTGAACCACTGTGTCACCGGCATCGCCGAGGGGTCACCGGAACCGACCTCGTGCGATCCGGTGCCGCGGCGCGAGGCACCCGGCAGCGACGCGACCGCGGCGACGCCCTCCGCCGCCGTGTAGATCAGTCCGGCTCCGACACCGAGGCCCACCGTTCGCCACGCCGACCGCCGCGAGAGGTCCGCCCGGCGCGTCACCGGTGACCACGAGAACGCTCCGTGCACCCGCAGGTGCATCACCAGCGCCACAGCGGCGATGACCGCAGCGCTGACGTGCACCTGCATCGGGGTGAGCCCGAGGTAGCTGTCGAACCCGGCCAGTGCGTGCACCAGCCCGGAGCCCACCAGCAGCACGACCAGCACGCCGAGCAGCACCCCGGGCGCCCGGCGGCCCACGTTGCCCCGCCAGCCGCGCCGCACCACCACCGACTTCCACGGCACCAGCAGCAGCAACCCCAGCCCCGCCGCCCCGTGCGCTACGACCACCACCGTGGCCGGGACCGGGGTGCCGACGCCGAAGGCCAGCACCCCGGTGACGAGCGATGCCACGAGCAGCGCCAGCAGCGCCAGGTTGGTGCGGCGACCGGCCCGCCGGAAACCCCACTGCCACATGGAGCCATCTGGCAGTGCGCGCACGGTCGCTAGCGGACCAGCGGCAACCAGCCGGCGACGTCTCCGGCCCGGGTGCCGGATGCGGTGACGCGCCCTGCTGCTGCGGCATCGGCCCACAGCAGGCGTCCGGTGGCGAGCTCCAGCCACGTCCGGGGGTCGGTCTCCACGACGTTGGGCGGCGTGCCCCGGGTGTGCCGGGGACCGGCGATGCACTGCACAGCGGCGTAGGGGGGCACCCGCACCTCCACGGTGCGCCCCGGCGCCACCTGCTCCAGCGTGCGCAGGCTCAGACGCACCGCGGCGGCGAGCTCGACGCGCGCCGGAGTGTCGGCGGCGCCGTCAAGCCACGGCGCCACCGCGGTGACGACCGCCACCAGCTGCTGCGCTTGTACGGTGTGGCGGGGCGGCACGCCGGTCAGGGTAGGCCCGCCGGGCACATGGCAGGCTCAGCTACGTCGGACTGGTCGCCGATGTGCCGGACTTCCAGGGCGGCTCCCGGCGTGCCGCCGCGGTGGAACTGTCCGCGGTGGACCCGAGACGTGCTCGCCGGGCACCCGGAGCTGGTGCCGGTAGCGCGGAGGCCCCCGCCTCGCACCTGGGCTGGCGGGACTACGCGGATGACTACTTCCACACCAACGACTCCGGGCACGCGCGCTACGCCGCCCCGTTCCTGCGCGCGCTGCGGTCGGCCCACCAAGGCGCATAGCCTCCCTGGCATGAGTAGCCCGCCCGGACCCATCGAGGACTACGCCCTGCTCTCCGACCTGCGCACCGCCGCACTCGTCGGTACCGATGGATCGATCGACTGGTTGTGCCTGCCGCGCTTCGACGCCCCGTCCTGCTTCGCCCGCCTCCTCGGTGACGGGGACGCCGGGCATTGGCGGATCGGTCCTGCCGGTGGGGTCACCGAGGTCCGTCGCCGCTACCGGGGCACCTCGCTGGTGCTGGAGACCGAGTTCCACACCGCGGACGGCATGGTCCGGCTGGTGGACGCCATGCCACCCGAACCCGACGATGATGACGACCATCCCGATGTGGTGCGGGTGCTCGAGGGCGTCTCGGGCAAGGCCGAGGTGGACCTGCGCTGGGTGGTGCGCTTCGCCTACGGCGACGCGGTGCCATGGGTGCGCCGGGTGGACGGCGGCATCCTCGCCGTTGCCGGGCCGCACGCGGTGTGCCTACGGGGCGACGTGCTGCCCACCCGGGTCGACGGCGAGCGGGCACACGGGGCACGGTTCACCATTCGGGAGGGCGAACGGTACTCCTGGACGATGCAGTGGGTGGGCGCCGCCGAGAACCCCCCAGCTCCGTCCAGGGACGCGAGCGAGCAGATTGCCAGGACGGAGCGGTTCTGGCGGGAGTGGCAGTCGCGGATCCGCTACGACGGGCCGCACGCCGAGACGGTCCGCCGTTCGCTGGTCACTCTCAAGGCGCTCACCTACTCCCCCACCGGCGGTATCGTCGCCGCGCCCACTACATCGCTACCGGAGACGCTCGGCGGTGAGCGCAACTGGGACTATCGCTACTGCTGGCTGCGCGACGCCACGTTCACGCTGCTGGCGCTGGACAACTTCGGCTGCCGGTCGGAGGCGGAGGCGTGGCGGCACTGGCTGCTGCGGGCGGTGGCCGGCGACCCCGCCGGTGTCCAGATCATGTACGGCATCGGTGGCGAGCGGCACCTGCACGAGTGGGAGCTCGACTGGCTTCCCGGCTACCACGGCGCGCGGCCCGTCCGCGTCGGCAACGGCGCCTATCGCCAGCTGCAGCTCGACGTCTACGGCGAGGTGCTGGACGTCCTGCACCTGGCGCGCGAGCGCGGCCTGCAGCCGAACGAGGAGGCGTGGGCGCTGCAGCGCGGGATGCTCGCGCACCTGGCGCGCATCTGGCAGCAGCCGGACAAGGGGTTGTGGGAGATGCGCGGGCCCGACCGCTACTTCACCCATTCCCGGGTGATGGTGTGGGTCGCATTCGACCGGGCAGTGCGGGCGGTCCGCGACCACGGGTTGGACGGTCCGGTCGAGCAGTGGGAGGACCTGCGCGATGCCGTGCGCTCCGAGGTGCTCGCGAAGGGCTGGAACGACGACGTCGGCGCGTTCACCCAGTTCTACGGCGGGACGGAGCTGGACGCGGCCACGCTGCTCATCCCCGCCGTCGGATTCCTGCCCGGCGACGATCCCCGCATGGTGTCGACGGTGGAGGCCATCGGGCGCAGGCTCAAGCACGGCCCCCTCGTGGAGCGGTACTCCACGGAGCACGGTGAGTCGCAGGTGGACGGTCTCTCCGGCAAGGAGGGCGCGTTCCTCATCTGCTCGTTCTGGTACGTCGATGCGCTCACCCTGGCAGGCCGGCGGGAGGAGGCCGAGGTGATGTTCGCCGAGCTGGCGGGGCTGGCCAACGACGTGGGCCTGCTCGCCGAGGAGTACGACTGCGACGCTCGCAGCTTCCTCGGCAACTTTCCCCAGGCGTTCAGCCACCTCGGCCTGGTGAACAGCGCCGCATTGCTCTGGGGTGACGTGCCCCGCTACGAGCGGCTGCGGGGCGCGCGGTGAGGGCCACGACGGTGATGCCCGGTGCCCCGGAACTCGCCGCTGTGTCCGACCGGCCGGAGCCGGTGCGCGAGGACGGCGAGCTGCTGGTCGAGGGCCTGCTGGTCGGGGTGTGCGGCACCGATCGGGAGATCGTGCACGGCGGGCACGGTACGCTGCCCGCGGGGACATCGGACATGGTGCTGTTCCACGAGTCGTTGGGCCGGGTGCTCGAGGCGCCCGCCAGCAGGGGGTTCGCCGCAGGCGACCTGGTGGTCGGTGTGGTCCGCCGCCCCGACCCCGTCCCGTGCGGGCCGTGTGCGGCGGGCGAGTGGGACTACTGCCGCAACGGGCGCTACACGGAGCGCGGCATCAAGGAGCTCGACGGCTACGGCGCGCAGCGGTGGACGGTGCCCGTGGCGTTCGCGGTGCGAGTGGACCCCGCGGTGGGCGAGCTCGGGGTGCTCACCGAGCCGGCCTCGGTGGTCGCCAAGGCGTGGGAGCAGGTGGACCGGATCTCCTACCGGTCGGTGTCCCGGGCGAACGTCGCGCTCGTGACCGGTGCCGGGCCGATCGGATTGCTCGCCGCGCTGATCGGGGTGCAGCGCGGGCTGGACGTACACGTGCTCGACCGCGCCACCGACGGTCCCAAGCCGTCGCTGGTCCACGACCTGCACGCGACCTACCACGCTACGCCGCCGGACGGCCTTGCGCCGGACGTGGTGATCGAGTGCACCGGCGCACCGCAGCTGGTGTTCGACGTGCTGGGCACCACTGGGCCGAACGCGATCACCGTGCTCACCGGGCTCTCCGGTTCGCGGCGTACGGTGCCGCTGGCCGCCGGGGCGATCAACGACGAGCTGGTGCTGGACAACGACGTGGTAGTGGGCAGCGTCAACGCGAACCTGCGGCACTACCGCGCGGCGACGGACGCGCTCGCCGCGGCGGACCCGGCGTGGCTGGCCCGGCTGATCACCCGGCGGGTGCCGCTGGAGCGCTGGACCGACGCCCTGGAACGGCGGGAGGGTGACGTCAAGGTCGTGGTTGACTTGCACCCCTGACCCACATGTTGCTCGGCCCCCCGCCGTTTCGCTCAGTCCGTCACACCGGGGCCGACCACGGCGGGCCCTCGTCGATCAACGGGTGCAGTCAGGCTCCGAAGAGCGCCGGCAGGGTGCCCTCCCACGCGGCACGTAGCTCGTCGAGTCCGATCCTGGCGACACC
Organism: Pseudonocardiaceae bacterium; assembly: GCA_035640155.1. Taxonomy (GTDB): domain Bacteria; phylum Actinomycetota; class Actinomycetes; order Mycobacteriales; family Pseudonocardiaceae; genus JALYQB01. The sequence continues at coordinate 1,976 of DASQWR010000034.1, read as the reverse complement.
CTCGACGTCCAGCGCCGACCCGGCTTCGACGGTGCCGAGCCGCGTCGCGGGCAGCCCCCGCTCGGCGCACAGCTCGATGAAGCGATCCTCTTCGGCGGCCGGGACGGCGACCAGCGCGCGGCCCGCGGACTCGGAGAACAGCTCGACGAACGGATCCCCGGTGAGAGCGATGCGCGCGCCGAGGCCGCCGATCAGGCACGCCTCCACCACCGCCTGTGCCAGCCCACCGTCGGACAGGTCGTGCGCGGCGCTCACCAACCCGTCCTGCGCGGCCGCCGCGAGCACGTCTGCCAACAACCGCTCGCGGGCGAGGTCCACCGCGGGGGGCCGACCCCCGAGGTGTCCGTGCACCACGTGCGCCCACTCGCTTCCGCCGAACTCGTCGCGAGTGTCGCCGAGCAGGTACACCGCGTCACCAGCGGCGATGAACCCGGTGTGGATCCGCCGGTGCACGTCGTCGATCACGCCGAGCACCCCGACCACCGGGGTCGGCAGGATTGCGGTGTCCCCGGTCTGGTTGTAGAAGCTGACGTTGCCGCCGGTGACCGGAATGCCGAGCGTCGCGCACCCGTCGGCCAGACCGCGCACTGCCTCGGCGAACTGCCACATCACGCCCGGGTCGGTGGGCGCCCCGAAGTTGAGGCAGTTCGTGACGGCCAGCGGGGTCGCCCCCGACACCGCGACGTTGCGGTAGGACTCGGCCAGCGCGAGCTGCGCCCCGGCGTAGGGGTCCAGCGCGACGAACCGGGCGTTGCAGTCGGTCGAGACGGCCACTCCGCGCTGCGTCGAGTCGTCGATGCGCACCATGCCGGTGTCCGCGGGCTGCGCCAGCACGGTGCCTCCGCGGACGTAGCGGTCGTACTGGCCGGTGACCCAGGACCGGGAGCAGAGGTTCGGGCATCCGGCGAGCTGCAGCAGGGTGTCCCGCAGCTCGTCCGGTGTGGATGGACGAGCGAGGCGCTCGGGGCCGTCTGCCACCTGGGCGTCCTCGGTGGACGGTCGCCGCACCGGGCGCTGGTAGACCGGGCCCTCGTGCGCGACGGTCCGCGGGGGGACGTCCACCACGGTCTCGCCGTACCAGGTGATCTCCAGCCGCTCGCCTTCGGTCACTTCGCCGATCACCGTGGCAGTGACGTCCCACTTGGCACACACCGCCAGAAAGGCGTCGACGTCGGAGGGCGCGACGACGGCGCACATCCGCTCCTGCGACTCGCTGGAGAGGATCTCGGCGGGCGTCATGCCGGACGTCCGCAGCGGTACCGTCTCGAGATCGACGCGCATCCCCCCGTCGCCAGCGCTCGCCAGCTCCGAGGTGGCGCAGGACAGCCCGGCGCCGCCGAGGTCCTGGATGCCGACCACCAAGCCGGCGTGGAAGAGCTCCAGGCAGCACTCGATGAGCACCTTCTCGGTGAACGGGTCGCCGACCTGCACGCTCGGCAGCTTCTTGCGCGCCGAGGACCTACGTGCAGTATCGTCCCCGGAGAACGTGTCCCCGGAGAACGTGTCACTGGCCAGCACGGACACGCCCCCGATGCCGTCCAGCCCGGTCCGCGCCCCGAAGAGGAGGATCTTGTTGCCGGCGCCGGAGGCATGCGCGAGGTGGAGGTCCTCGGTCCGCATCGCCCCGATGCAAAGGGCGTTCACCAGCGGATTCCCCGCATAGGAGGCGTCGAACATCACCTCGCCGCCGATGTTGGGCAGCCCGAGGCAGTTGCCGTAGCCGCCGACACCGGCGACCACCCCGGGCAGCACCCGGGCGGTGTCCGGGGCCTCGGCGGGGCCGAAGCGCAGCGAGTCGGCAAGTGCAATCGGCCGTGCGCCCATCGCCATGATGTCGCGGACGATGCCGCCCACGCCCGTCGCGGCGCCCTGGTAGGGCTCCACGTAGGACGGGTGGTTGTGTGACTCCACCTTGAAGGTGACCGCCCATCCGTCACCGACATCGACCACCCCGGCGTTCTCCCCGATCCCCGCCA
>DASQWR010000033.1:0-39198 GCA_035640155.1 Pseudonocardiaceae bacterium | reverse complement strand
CTGGCCGCGGTGCGGGAGATCACCGAGCTGCGGGTGGGACTCACCCCCGACGGTGGACTGGTGGACCCGCTGCGTGCCTACCTGTCCGAGGTCGAGGCCGAGCTGTGGGCGCTGCGCCGCTCCCGCGCGCAGGCGCTGGCCTCGTGGCTGGCCAACGAGCGGCTGCGCCGGGAACACGGCCGGCTCTCCGCCCAGGCCGCGCAGGACCCGTTGACCGGGCTGGCCAACCGCCGCGCCATGCAGGAGGTCCTCGGCCAGCTCCTCGGGGGTGAGGTCACCGCCTCGTGGGTCGCCGTGGCGCTGCTCGACCTCGACGGGCTCAAGCGGGTCAACGACGCGGGGTCCCATGCAGACGGCGACGCCGCCCTGCAGGCGGTCGCCAGCGCGATGGCGGGCGCGGTCCGCGGCGACGACCTGGTCGCCCGCTACGGCGGCGACGAGTTCGTGCTCCTCATGCCGGGTGCCACTCCGGCGGAAGCGCTCGCCGCGGTGCAGCGGGTGGTCGACGCGGTCGCCGCGCTGCCCGCACACGCCGGCTTCCGGGTGACCGCCTCGGCGGGGATCACCACCGTGGCACCGGGCGCGGCGGCCGACCCGGAGGAGTTGCTCGGCGAGGCCGACGCTGCGATGTACCGCGCCAAGCAGGCCGGCGGCAACCAGGTCGTCGCGGCCTCGCCGCCCGGGCGCGGGTGAGGCGTGCACGCCGCACCCGGGAGCATCCGCCAGTCGCCGAGCGGCAGAATGGGACGAGCGTCGGTCCGCCGTGGTGTAAAGGCAGCACCTCGGATTTTGGTTCCGATGGTCCAGGTTCGAATCCTGGCGGCGGAGCGCAGCTCAGCGGCGGTCGGCACGCTGGCGGCCACCGGTAGGTAGCGCACCCGCGCGATAGTGCGTACGATCACTACATGACCGGAAGGCCCCTGGAGTGGGAGGCGGTCCTTGCGGCGGCGGCCCGGCTGCAGACGCTGGTACCGGATGCGGTGCTCGTGGGCGGTACGGCTGCGGCGTGCCACGCCCGGCATCGGATCTCCTTCGATGACGATCACGTCGTGACCGAGCTGCGCACCCGGTTCGACGAGGTCCTCGCCGCACTGGAAGAGACCGACGGCTGGGTCACGGCGCGGGTGAAGCGCCCGGTGCTGATCCTCGGCAGGCTGAACGGGGTGGAGACGGGGGTCCGCAACCTCGTCCGCCGCCGCCCTCTCGAGGTCGAGGAGATCAACTTCAGCGGCCACACCGTCCGCGTACCCACCCTCATGGAGATCACCCGGATCAAGGCGTGGCTGTGCCTGTTGCGCAACACCACCCGCGACTACCTCGACTTCGTCGCGCTCGCGGACCGGCTGGGACACGAGACCGCGGTCGAGGTGGTGCTCTCGCTCGACGAGTACTACGCAGATCAGCTCGGTCCTGGGGGGCGGCGCGTCGGGACCCAGACCGCCAAGCAGCTCGCCGAGCCCCGCCCCGACGACCTGTCCGGCGTGGACCTCGCGGCCTACCGTGAGCTGGATCGGCGATGGCAGGACTGGGGAGCGGTGGTGGATGGCTGCCGACGGGTGGCGGTCGGCGTGCTCGACCGCGTTGCCGCGCAGGGCTCACGATGATCCATCGTCATCTCGACTACCCAGCCGCTACCCCGCCGGACGAGCTACCGCTGGCCGCGGTGGCCGACATCCTCGACCGGGGCGACCTCGATGACTGGCGCCCGCTGGCCGCCACCGTCGCGCGCGCCCCATATGGCCCCGTCGCCGAGCGGATCGCCGACCTCATCGACCGCTATCCGATGTATGGCACCTCACCGCTGTGGCGGGCCTTCCTCGACCGATGCCGCAGCCGACCTCCCCCTCCCTCCCCCCCCGACGGTCCCGTCCACCTCGCCACGCTGCGTCGCAGCGCCGGCCTGACCCAGCTCGCGTTGGCCGAGCGGATGGGAATCTCCCAGTCGGATCTGTCCAAGCTCGAACGCAGGCGAGACCTGCATCTTTCCACGCTGGAGGCCTACGTCCACGCTCTCGGCGGCCGTATCCATCTCGTCGCGGAACTGCCCGGACGGGACGTGGAGATCACTATCGCCCGGCCTGGACCTGAGGCGGGCGCCCCGGCGGGGGAAGCCACCGCGCGGTGAGCCCGTAGGATCGCCGCCCGTCAGGACGACACCTCGAGACCCAGAAGGGGTGCGGGATGGTCCCAGACGGGCACGCCCCTGCGATGATAGTTCTCGCCGCCGGTGAGAGCCGCCGGATGCGGTCGGCGACGCCGAAGGTGCTGCACCCGGTGGCCGGGCGGCCGCTGGTGGAGCACGCCGTTCGCGCCGCGGCGGGGCTCGACCCCCAGCACCTCGCGGTAGTGGTCGGGCACGGCCGCGAGGCCGTCACCGCGCACCTGCAGGCCGTCGCGGCCGTGCTGGGCCGGGTGATCGATGCGCCGGTGCAGTCAGAGCAACGGGGCACCGGGCATGCCGTCTCCTGCGCACTCGACGTCCTTCCGACCGACCTGGCGGGCACCGTGCTGGTGAGCTACGGCGACGTACCACTGCTCGACACGGCCACCCTCGCAGACCTGCTGAAGGCCCACCGGCGGGCCCAGCACGCGGTCACCGTGCTCTCCGCCCGGCTGGCCGACCCGACCGGATATGGACGGATCGTGCGTGCTACCGACGGCGAGGTGACCGGCATCGTGGAGCACCGTGACGCCACCGAGGCGCAGCTCGGCATCACCGAGATCAACTCCGGGGTGTACGCGTTCGAGGCCGCGGTGCTGCGCTCCGCCCTCCGGCGGCTCGACACCGCGAACAGCCAGGGCGAGCTCTACCTCACCGACGTGCTCGGGCTGGCCCGCGCCGACGGCTACCCTGTGGGTGCGCACCACTGCGCGGACCCCTGGCTGGTCGAGGGCGTCAACGACCGGGTGCAGCTCGCCGCGCTGGCGGCGGAGTGTAACCGGCGGCTGCTGGAGCACTGGATGCGCGAGGGCGTCACCGTCGTCGACCCCGCCTCGGTGCGCCTGGACGTCGACGTGCAGCTCGCGCCCGACGTCGTGCTGCACCCCGGGGTGCAGCTGCACACCGGTACCCGGGTGGGCGCGGGCGCGGTGATCGGGCCGGACTGCACGCTCACGGCCTGCACCGTCGGCGCCGGCGCCACCGTGGTCCGCACCCACGCCGAGCAGGCCGGCATCGGTGAGCGGACCAGCGTCGGACCCTTCGCCTACCTGCGTCCCGGCACCGTGCTCGGGACCGGCTCCAAGATCGGCACCTTCGTGGAGGCGAAGAACGCCGCAGTGGGGGCCGGAGCGAAGGTGCCGCACCTGTCCTACGTCGGGGATGCGACGATCGGCGAGGGCAGCAACATCGGCGCCGCCACGGTTTTCGTCAACTACGACGGGGTGGCTAAGCACCACAGCACGATCGGCGCGCACGCCCGCACCGGTGCGGACAACATGTTCGTGGCTCCGGTGCATGTCGGGGACGGGGCGTACACCGCCGCCGGCTCGGTGATCACGCAGGACGTGCCCGCGGGCGCGATTGCCGTGGCCCGCGGGCGGCAACGCAACGTAGAGGGTTGGGTGGCACGCCGGCGGCCCGGCACGCCCGCCGCCGAGGCGGCCGCGCGAGCGCAGAACCGGCAGGACGACCCGCAGGACGACCGGCAGGACGACCCGCAGGCCCAGGAGCGAGCATGAGCCTTTCCATGATGTCGGCGATCCCGAAGAAGAACCTGATGCTCTTCTCCGGGCGTAGCCACCCCGAGCTCGCCGAGGAGGTGGCCAAGCACCTCGACGTGTCGGTCACCCCGCAATCGGCATACTCGTTCGCCAACGGGGAGATCTTCGTCCGGTTCGAGGAGTCGGTCCGCGGCTGCGACGCGTTCGTCATCCAGAGCCACTCGGCGCCGATCAACGACGCCATCATGGAACAGTTGATCATGGTAGATGCGCTGAAGCGGGCGTCGGCCAAGCGGATCACCGTCGTGATGCCGTTCTGGGGTTACGGCCGCCAGGACAAGAAGCACCGCGGGCGGGAGCCGATCTCGGCCCGGTTGATCGCGGACATGCTCAAGACGGCCGGTGCCAACCGGATCATGACCGTGGACCTGCACACCTCTCAGATCCAGGGTTTCTTCGACGGTCCGGTGGACCACCTGTTCGCCCTGCCGGTGCTCGCCGAGCACCTCAAGGAGGCCTACGCGGGGGCCGACCTCGCCGTGGTCTCCCCCGACTCCGGGCGGGTGCGGCTGGCCGAGCGCTGGGCCGATACGCTCGGCGGGACACCACTGGCGTTCATCCACAAGACCCGGGATCCGCGCAGACCCAACGAGGCGGTGGCCAATCGGGTGGTGGGCGAGGTCGAGGGCAGGCTCTGCGTGGTGATCGACGACATGATCGACACCGGCAGCACGGTCGCGAACGCTGTGCGGGCACTGCTTGCGGACGGCGCGTCCGACGTGGTGATCGCGGCGACGCACGGGGTGCTGTCCGGGCCGGCCACCGAACGGCTATCGAACTGCGGGGCCGGTGAGGTGATCTTCACCGATACCTTGCCGATCCCCGACGAAAAGCGCTTCCCCGGCATGACGGTGCTCTCCATCGCGCCGTTGCTGGCCCGGGCGATCCACGAGGTCTTCGACGACGGCTCGGTGACGAGCCTTTTCGACGGGAACGCCTGAGCTCCCGTCCTCCAGAACTGCCACATGGATCCCTGTGGCAGTTCTGGAGGTCAGGTCGGCAGGTAGTCGAGCACCTCGTTGACCAGCAGGACGACGAACAGCAGGCCCGATGCCGCGAGCACGCCGTTCGACACCCACCCGGACCGGTGCTCGCCCGGCACCCGCCCGGAGTTGAGCAGCACCAGCAGCGTGATCGCCAGGAACGGCATGAAGAACGCGCCGAGCACCCCGTAGACCAGAGTCAGCTGGAAAGGCCGGTCGAAGAACAGCAAAACCATCGGCGGGAAGGTGAGCCACAGCAGGTAGCCGCGGAACGCGACACTGCGCTCGGCGGCCTCGCGCGGACGATCCACCTCCCAGCCAGCGTCCAAGTCGCGCGCGGCATCCAAATCGCGCTCAGCATCCGAGTCGGGCACCGGGTCTTCGTCGCGCACCCGGAGCTGGGCGCGCGGGCCGTGCGGCAACCGCACGCACCGCGTCCAGTCGGCGACAAGCAGGCTCACCCCGTTCCACACGCCGAGCAGCGAGGTGAACGACACCGCGAAGAACCCCACCAGGAACAGCAGCCGGGCCCATCCGCCGTACCGGGTGGCCAGCTCGTCGGCCAGGAACAGCAGCCCGGTGTCACCGGAGGTGACGTCGCGCCCGGCGAGGATGTCCGCGCCGACCACCAGCATCGACACCACGAAGATGCCGGTCATCACGTAGCCCACCGCGTTGTCGAGCCGCATCATCCGGATCCACGCCGGGCCGCGCCACCCCTTGGCCATCGTCCAGTACCCGTAGGCCGCCATCGTGATCGTGCCCCCGACGCCGCCGATCAGCCCCAGCACGTTGACCAGCGACCCGGCCGGCAGCCGCGGGACCAGACCGGCGGCGATGTCCCCGAGGTCGGGCACGACCAGTACCGCCGTGCCCACCACCGTCACGAACATCACCACCACCAGCATCATCATGATCTTCTCGATGGTGCGGTAGCGGCCGAGCAGGACGAGCAGGAACCCGACGACGCCACAGATCATCCCCCAGTACCGCACCGAGAGGCCCTCGACCATCGCGTTGAGCGGGAGCCCCGAGGCGGACATGGCGGTCGCGCCGTAGACGAAGCCCCACACCACGGCGTAGATCCCGAAGAACGTGGTGGCCCAGCGGCCCAAGCTGCGCCAGCCATCCAGGATGGTGCCGCCCGACGCGAGGTGCCAGCGGCCGACAGCCTCGGCGAGGCCCAGCTTGAGCAGGGTTCCCAGCACCGCCGCCCACAGCAGGACGGTGCCGAAGTCGGCCCCGGCGATCAACGTGGCCACCAGATCCCCGGCGCCCACGCCGGTAGCGGCGGCCATCAGACCTGGCCCCACCTGGCGCAGCCGCGCGCCGAACCCCGCCGGTGGAGCCTGCTCGCGCGTCACCGTCACCGCCCCACCTCCGACGCCATCCGACGAGACGGCAACGTAGCGGACACCACCATCGCCACCGGCTCGCCGTACCCCGGTTCGAACTGCCGGGCCACCGCGCCTATATTCAGGCGGTTGCCTCGGCGAGGTGGGGCGGGACTGCTCTTCGTGATCGACGCGGTGGCGCCCGGTACTCCGCGCGCCGAAGCTCGTCGGCCGTGAGCACCGCCCGCCACTGCCGCAGGTCCCATCGGCTGGTCGACTCGACCGGTCCACTCGACCGGCGGCGCGCCCCAGACGCGCCGCCGCCAGCCAACAAAGGAGTCCCATCGTGTCCGAGGTCCGTCTCGCTGCCGAGCCGCGCACCGAGTTCGGCAAGGGCGCCGCTCGCCGCACCCGTCGCGCCGGCAAGGTCCCCGCGGTGCTCTACGGTCACGGCATCGACCCCGTGCACGTGGCGCTGCCCGCGCACGACTTCGCCCGGGTGCTGCGCGAGCAGGGCACCAACGCCGTCCTGTCACTCGAGTTGGGAAGCGACGCTACCCATCTCGCGCTCACCAAGACCGTCACCACGCACCCGCTGCGCAACTACATCGAGCACGTCGACCTGCTGCTCGTGCGGCGTGGCGAGAAGGTCACCGTGGACGTCAGCGTCGTCGTCACCGGGGAGGCGGCCCCGGGCAGCCTGGTCTACCAGGAGATGACCACGCTGACCGTCGAGGCCGACGCGTTCGCCATCCCCGAGGAGCTCGAGGTGTCGGTGGCGGGCCTGGAGATCGGCACCCAGGTGCTGGCCGGCCAGGTCGTCCTGCCCGAGGGCGTGAACCTGCAGGCCGACCCCGGACAGCTCGTGGTCAACGTGGTCGCGGCGCCGACGGCCGAGGACCTCGAGGCGGAGATGGACGTCGAGGGTGCCGGCGTGGTCGAGGACGCCCCGGAGGACGAGGGCGTTGTCGAGGGAGGGGACACCACCGAGACCTCCGGATCCGCCGACGAGGGCGGGAGCTCGGAGCGGTCCTGATCCTGGTGAGCACGCAACCGCTGGACGGCGTCGCGGGTGACGTGGCCCTGGTGGTCGGCCTCGGCAACCCGGGGCCCGGCTACGCGGGACACCGGCACAACGTGGGCGCCATGGTGGTGGGCCTGCTGGCCACCCGGATGGGTGGCCGGTTCAAGGCACACCGGGGTGGAGCCGAGGTGCTGGAAGGTCGGCTGGCAGGGCGGCGGGTGGTACTCGCCCTGCCGCGGTCTTACGTGAACCTCTCGGGCCGCCCGGTCGCCAGCACCGCGCGGTTCTTCAAGGTTCCACCGGCCGACATCGTCATCGTGCACGACGAGCTCGACCTCGACTTCGGCGTGCTCAAGCTCAAGCGGGGCGGCGGTGAGGGCGGGCACAACGGGCTCCGCTCGATCTCGACGTCCCTGGGTACCCGTGACTACCTGCGAGTGCGCGTCGGCATCGGGCGCCCCCCGGGCCGGATGGACCCCGCGGACCACGTGCTGCGCGACTTCTCGGCCACCGAGCGCCGCGAGCTGGAACTCGTGGTGGACCGGGCCGCCGACGCCGTCGAGAACCTCCTGGCCGCAGGTCTCGTTGCTGCCCAGAATCGCTTCCACTGAGTCGGACCCACCCGGCACGACCCACAACATGACACTGCGGCGGGCCGGATCGGAATCCGGCCCGCCGCAGCTGGTCGTTGCGAGGTTCAGTCGTTGCGAGGTTCAGTCGTGGGAGGTCTCTACAGCGAGCGCAGGGACTCGGCCTGCGGGCCCTTCTGGCCCTGAGTCACCTCGAACTCCACGCGCTGGTTCTCATCCAGAGTCCGGTAGCCGCCGGTGTCGGCGATCGCGGTGAAGTGGACGAAGACGTCAGCTCCACCCCCGTCGGGCGTGATGAAACCGTAGCCCTTCTCTGCGTTGAACCACTTCACAGTTCCCTGCGCCATGCCGTCAGTCTCCTTGTAATCAGGTGTCACCGGGACTCCGCTGATGCGGCCCCGGGCCGGTTCGTGCAGGTCATGCCTCGACTGATGTTCCTTGGGCAGAACAACAGCACGCCCCCGATCAACCATCGATCGCGGGCGTGAGGGGTCACCATCTACACAACACTTCGACGGAACCAGTAAACCACATCACGGAGCGGGAGCAAGGCCAGTCGCCCGATCAGATCTCATGCTGGGGCACCGCTCCCCTGGATGGCAGCTCACCCGGGCTCGATGGCAGCTCAGCCGGGCTCGGCGGCGTCGGCCAGCTCCAACCAGCGAGACTCCAGCTCGTCCTTTTCCTGCAGGACTGCGCGCAACGTCGCATCGAGCTCGGCGAAAGCCTGCGGGTCGCCAGCCTGCTCCGCGATCCGGTGCTGCAGGTCGGTTTCCTGCCCGGTGAGGCGGTCGAGCTGGCGCTCCAGCCGGGTCAGCTCCTTGCGCATCGCCCGCTGCCCAGCAGCCGATGACGGTGCTGCCCGCGTGGAGCCGGGCATCGGAGCGCCGCGGACGAGCTCCCGCATCAAGTCGCGCCGAGCGAGGTACTCCTCGATGCCGCCGATCAGCTGGGTGATGCGGCCGTCACCGAAGAGCGCGACGACCTGGTCGCACACCCGCTCGACGAAGTAGCGGTCGTGGGAGACCACCACCAGGGATCCCGGCCAGCCGTCGAGCAGGTCCTCCAGCTGCTGCAGGGTGTCGATGTCGAGGTCGTTGGTGGGTTCGTCGAGCAGCAGCACGTTCGGTTCGGCCATCAGCAGCCGGGTGAGCTGCACGCGGCGGCGCTCGCCACCGGAGAGGTCGGTCACCGGGACCCATTGGCGGGCGGCTGGGAATCCGAGTCGCTCGGCGAGTTGCGAGGCGGAGAGCTCGAGCTTGCCGAGCACCACCCGGCGGGCGATTTCCTCCACGGCCTCGAGCACCCGCATCGAGCCTGGCAGGTCCTCCAGCTCCTGAGTCAGGTGCGCCAGCCGCACCGTCCGGCCCTGTACCCGCCGGCCGGACTCGGGTTCCCGCTCCCCCGCCAGCAGCCGCAGCAGGGTGGTCTTGCCCGAACCGTTGACCCCGACCAGCCCGATCCGGTCCCCCGGGCCAATCCGCCAGGTGACGTCGCGGAGCAGCTCCCGCTCGGTGTCCATGCTCGCTCCGTCGAGCCTCCGCTCGGTATCCATGCTCGCTCCGTCGAGCCTCCGCTCGGCACTCACCGTGAGGGTGACGTCCTCCAGCTCCAGCACGATCCGGCCGAGCCGGCGGCGGGCGAAGGCGAGCAGCTCCACCGAGTCCCGCGGCTCGGGCACGTCGGAGATGAGAGCTTCGGCAGCCTCGATCCGGTAGCGGGGCTTGGACGTCCGCGCCGGGGGGCCGCGGCGCAGCCAGGCCAGCTCCTTGCGGGCCAGGTTGCGCCGCCGGTCCTCGGCGGCCGCGGCGAGCCGGGCCCGCTCCGCCCGAGCGTAGACCCAGTCGGCGTAGCCGCCTTCGTAGCCGTCCACCCGGCCCCCCACGAGCTCCCAGGTGCGGGTGCAGACGGTGTCGAGGAACCACCGGTCGTGGGTCACCACCACCACGGCGCAGCGCCTGGCGACGAGGTGCTCGGCGAGCCACCGCACCCCCTCGACGTCGAGATGGTTGGTGGGCTCGTCGAGCACCAGCAGGTCGAGCTCACGGACCAGGGCCGCGGCCAGCGCCACCCGGCGCCGCTCCCCGCCGGAGAGCGCGTCGACCGGACGTTCGAGCCCGAGCGCGCTGCCCTGGCGACTCCCGGTGGTGCTGCCCTGGCCATTGTCGATGGCCATGCCGTCGAGCACGCCGCGGATCCGGGGATCGGCCGCCCACTCGTGCTCGGCGCCGAACCGCAGCGGGTCCAACACGCTTTCCCGGACGGTGGCGCTGGGTAGCAGCTCGGTGCGCTGGGTGACCACCCCCAGCCGGAGTCCCCTGGCCTGGCTGACCCGGCCCTGGTCGGGGCGTTGGAGGCCGGCAAGCACCTCGAGCAGGGTGGTCTTGCCGCTGCCGTTGAGCCCGACGACACCGATCCGGTCGGTGTCGTCGATGCCGAGGGAGACCCGCGAGAGCAGCGGGTGCATCCCGAAGGACTTCGAGACCGCCTCCAGGTTGACCAGGTTCGCCATCAGGCGTGCGCCAGGGGTTCGGGTGGCGGCGGCACCGGCCGCGGGTCCTCGACGACCCGGGCGCCGTGCACCGGCCCGGTGGCGACCCGAACGGTGCGGCAGACCCCGGCGCCCGCGAGCTCGGCAGCCACCCGGACCGCCGAGTCGGCACCGCTGCACAGGAAGGCGCAGGTCGGCCCGGACCCGGAGACCATCCCGGCGAGCGCGCCGGCGTCCACCCCCGCGCGCAGCGTGCGCCGCAGCGCTGGGCGCAGCGACACGGCTGCCGACTGCAGGTCGTTGCCCAGCAGCAGCGCGAGCTGCCGCGGGTCCCCGGTGGCCAGGGCCTCCAGCAGCGGCTCCACCGGCCCGAGACCGGAGGGGGTGCCGGCCGTGGCGCGCAAGCGGTCGAGCTCGGCGTACACATCGGGGGTGGCGAGGCCGCGGCGGTCCAGCGCGATGACCCAGTGGAACGGGTGCCGCGCGAGTACCGGCACCAGCCGCTCGCCGCGCCCGGTGCCCAGGGCCGTGCCGCCGTGCAGCGCGAAGGGCACGTCGCTGCCCAGCCCGGCGGCCAGCTCCGTCAGCTCGTCCCGGCCGATGTCCAGGCGCCACAGCGCGGCTAGCCCGACCAGCGCTCCAGCCGCGTCCGCGCTGCCCCCGGCCATCCCGCCTCCCACCGGGATCCCCTTGCGCAGCACCACCTTGACGTCCGGCGCGCGGCGCGCTTGCTCGGCGAGGGCCAGCACCGCCTGCCAGGCCAGGTTGCGGGAGTCGGTCGGCAGCGCATCGGCTCCCTCGCCGTGCACCTGCACGCCCGGTGAGTCGGTGGCCGCCACGGTCACCTCGTCGGTCAACGAGAGCGCCTGGAACACCGTCGAGACGTCGTGATAACCGTCGGACCGCACGTCCCCGACGGCCAGGTGCAGGTTGACCTTGGCCGGGACGCGCACGGTGACCGGGGGCGGCACGACGGCGAGCACCCGTCCAGCCTACGGTGCGGCCCCTCCGGATGGTCGCTGCGCAGCTCACCCGCGCGCGGCGCACACCCGGGCGAAGTCGCCGATGGTGAGCCGCTCGGCCCGCGCCGAGGGGTCGACGTCCGCGGCCCGCAGCAGCCGCTCGGCCTCCGCGGCGCTGCCCGCCCACCCGGCCAGCGCCGCGCGCACCGTCTTGCGCCGCTGGGCGAACGCGGCGTCGACGAGTGCGAACACCGCCGCGCGCTCCGCGGTGGTGGCGGGCGGGCGCCGCCGGGTCAGGGCGACCAATCCGGAGTCCACATTGGGCACTGGTCAGAACACCGTGCGGGGCACCGACCCCACCCGGCGCACCTCGGCGAACCAGGCCGCCTTGGCGCTGGGCACCCCGTAGTCCCGGGAGCCGGGTGGGGCGGCGAGCCGGTCGGCGACCTCGGCCTGCACCATCACCAACCCGCTGCGCAACGAGGGCAGCTCGGCGAGCAGGTGCAGCAGCACGGGCACTGCGACGTTGTAGGGCAGGTTGGCCACCAGCACCGTAGGTTCCGCACCGGCCGCTGTCCTCAGCTCGGCCGCCGTGACGCGCAGCGCGTCCGCGGTCAGCGTCCGCAGCCGGTCGGCCTGCCCGGGTGCCCGGGCGGAGACGATGCCGGGCAGCGCTCCGGCGAGCACCGGATCGACTTCTACGGCGAGCACCCGATGCGCGGACGCCAGCAGAGCAAGGGTCAGCGAGCCCAGGCCGGGACCCACCTCGAGCACCACGTCACCACCGTGCAGGTGCGCGGTCGCCACGATGCGGCGCACCGTGTTCGCGTCGTGCACGAAGTTCTGCCCGAGCTTCTTGGCGGGGCGCACCCCGAGCTCCTCGACCAGCCGGCGGACCTCCACCGGCCCCAGCAACGCCGGTCCGGCCCGAGGGGAGTCGGGATCGCCCCCCGGGAATCGGGTCAGCGCAGGCCCAGGTTCGACGAGCACGCCGGCCAGGCGCCGTACCCACCGCGGGAGTTCCGGACCTTCTCTGCCGTGGCGATCTGCTCCTCGCGGCTTGCCTGGTGCGGGTACTCCGCGTAGGCGTCGCCCCCGTAGGCGTCCCAGGTGCTCTTGTCGAACTGCAGGCCGCCGTAGTACCCGTTGCCGGTGCTGATGGACCAGTCGCCACCGGACTCGCAGGAAGCCAGCCGGTCCCACACCGAACCGTTGCCCACCGCAGGCGCGGACGCCCCCGGATCGGTACCGACGCGGACGACCCGCGGCTTGGGCTCGAGGATGGTCTCGGTGCCGAGCTCCTCGCGCTCGGTCTCCGCGCCGTTGGTGGTCCGCACCCGAGAGGTGACCACCTCCTCACCCGGCGTGCCCGGCTCCTCGATGGCCTCCTCGCCCTCGGGCAGCTCGGAGTCCTCGATGCGCTGCACCGACGGCTGCATCTGCCGGACCTCGCGCACCTCCTCGGTACGGATCCGGGTGACTCCCACGCGCATACCAGCCACCACCGGCGCGGTCGCGTCGGTGCTGAGCATGTCCTCGCCGCCGAGGGGGCGGCCCTGCTCGGCGAGCATGTCGAGCACCGTCGGGGCAGTGGTGGTGACGATGCGAGGCGGTGCTGCGCCGTCGTAGAGCAGCACCGGCTTGGCAGTGCTGGCCGCGAGGACCATCCCCTGCAGGGGGATGGCCCTCGAGTGGGCGACCGAGAGCACCATGCCCTCGGGGCGCATCCCCAGCTGCCGCAGCGCGCCCGCCACGGTCGGCGAGGTGGTCCACACCTGGCGCGGGGCCCCGTCGAGGTTGAGGGAGAGCGGCCGGCCACGGTCGAGCGCGATCCGGCTGCCGTCTTCGACATCGGCGGCGGAGGTTGGGGCGAGGCTGTCCCCGCCGTCGACCTGCAGGCCGGCATCTTCGAGGGCGCCTCCCACGGTGGAGGCGAAGGTCCGGACGGTGCGTTCCTCACCGTCGACTGCGATCGTGACGGTCTTGCTCTGGGCGAGAGCGGCGGTGCCGCCGGCGATGGGCAGGACGAGGGCCACGAGTGCGGCCTGGACGGATGTGCGAGTGGTCACCTATGTGGTCCAGTCGTCGAGCGTCCGGGCAGGGGAGGGTACGAGCGCAGTCGTTGGGCGCCCCTCAGTACCCGGAACTTCCCCATCCCGGCTTCCGGTCACGGGACGGTAACTGCTCACGCCGGCCGGGCAGGCGGCCGCGAAGAGGGTGTCGGCCATCGCGCACTCAGCGTCGGTGAGCGGTATCGGTCGCGCCGAACTACCGGGCGGGAACTACCCGGCCGGAACTACCGGGCCGGAACTACGGGACCAGCCACCGGGCCCAGAACCATCAGGCCGAACCGAGCACGCCGAGGACCCGTTCGGCGTTGTGCCGGGCCGCGTCGGCGAGCTCCGCGACGTCCTGGCCGCGCACTGCGGCGAGACTCACCACCGTGTAGGGCAGGTTCGCGGGCTCGTTGGCCCGCCCCCGGTGCGGATGTGGGGTGAGAAACGGAGCATCGGTCTCCACCAGCAGCTGGCCGTCGGGCACCAGCACCGCCGCCTCCCGCAGCACCTCGGCATTGCGGAACGTCACCGTCCCAGCGAAGGACAGCAGGTAGCCCGCATCCACGCACCGGCGCGCCATCGCAGCGTCGCCAGAGAAGCAGTGGAAGATCACCGTATCCGGCGCACCCTCCTGGTCCAGGACGGCGAGGACGTCACCGTGCGCGTCCCTGTCGTGGATCATCAGCGGTTTGCCCACCCGCTTGGCGAGGTCGATGTGCCACCGGAACGCCTCGCGCTGCGCCTCGGGGGGTGCGGTGCTCGCCGGATCGACTCGGGTCCAGTAGTAGTCGAGGCCGGTCTCGCCGACGGCGACCACCCGGGGCGCGGTGACCAGCCGCTCCAGCTCGACCCGCTCGGCCTCGGGGAACGTCGCGGTCCGGGTGGGGTGCAGCCCCACCGCGGCGTGCACCCGCTGGTCCCACCCGGCCGCCTCGGTCACCCAGCCCGCGGAAGCCATGTCGTCGGCGACGGTCACCACGGCGGCCACGCCGACGGCCTGCGCCCGGTCCAGCACGGCACGCACCCCCACGGCGTCGGTGGCGCCGCAGGCGTCCAGGTGCGCGTGCGCGTCGATCACCGGCGCCGGGAGCGGCGGCGGGGCCGGCGCCCGATCCCGGCGGCGCTCACTCACTGGGCGCGATCGGGGCCCACTCGGGGCCGGTCTCGGCCAGCGCCGGGTCGAGCTTGGCAAACAGCGGCGACGGCTTCTCGAGCGGTCGGCCCACCTCGACCGGGGTGGACGCCCAGCGCGCCTGCTCCCCCGCGTAGTCCCCCATCAGGACCGGGTAGCCGGGGGCGCCCTCCTCGGTGACCTCCCGGATCTCCGGTTGCGCCGCCCACACTCCGGTGCCGCCCAGCGCCTCGTGCACCTGCTGTGCGGCGTGCGGCAGGAACGGGGTGAGCAGCGCGTTGGCGTCGGAGACCACCTGCAGCGCGGTGTGCAGGATGGTGTCCCGGCGCTGCGGGTCGTCCCCCCGCTTCCAGGGCTCCTGGTCGGACAGGTACTTGTTCCCCGCCGACACCACCCGCATCGCCTCGGTGGCCGCGGCCTTGAACCGGTTGTGCTCCAGCAGGTCCCCGACGGTGCCGAACGCGAGCCGGGCCGTCTCCAGCAGCCGGGTGTCCTCGCCGGTCGGGGCAGCCGGCCGGGGCATGGCTCCGACGTTCCGGTGCGCCATCGAGATCGAGCGGTTCACCAGGTTGCCCCACTCGTTGGCCAGCTCGAAGTTGACCCGGCGGACGAACTCGTCCCAGGTGAAGTCGGTGTCCTGGGTCTCCGGCCCCGCGACCGAGATGAAGTAGCGCAACGTGTCGGGCCCGAACTCGCGCAGGAAGTCGCCGACGTAGATGACGGTGCCGCGCGAGGTGGAGAACTTCGAGCCGCTCATCTGCAGGAACTCGCTGGAGACGATCTCCGTCGGCAGGTTCAGGGTGCCGAACGGGCCGGGCATGCCACCCCGGTCCCCCGCGCCGTTCTGCCCGAGCAGGGTCGCCGGCCAGATCACCGTGTGAAACGTGATGTTGTCCTTGCCCATGAAGTAGTAGCTGCGCGCCGCCGGGTCGCACCAGAACGCCTTCCAGGCATCCGGGTCCCCGGTGCGCTGCGCCCACTCCACCGACGCCGACAGGTAGCCCATGCACGCGTCGAACCACACGTAGAACCGCTTCATCGGGGCGTCGCTCCAGCCCCTCAGCGGCACCCGCACCCCCCAGTCAAGGTCGCGCGTTATGGGCCGCGGGCGCAGGTCGTCGAGCAGGTTCATCGAGAACTTGAGCACGTTGGTCCGCCACTCGGTGCGGGCCTGCAGCCACGAGCCCAGCGCGCCGGTGAACGCGGGCAGGTCAAGGAACAGGTGCTCGGTCTCCACGAACTCGGGGGTCTCCCCATTGATCCGGGACCGCGGGTTGACGAGGTCCGCGGGGTCGAGCTGGTTGCCGCAGTTGTCGCACTGGTCGCCGCGGGCCCCGTCGTAGCCGCAGATCGGGCAGGTGCCCTCGACGTAGCGGTCCGGCAGGGTACGCCCGGTGGACGGGCTGATCGCGCCGAGCCCGGTCTTCGCGATGATGTAGCCGTTGCGATACAGCGCGAGGAACACGTCCTGCACCACGCGGTGGTGGTTGCGGGTGGTGGTCCGGGTGAACAGGTCGTAGGACAGGCCCAGGCCCTGCAGATCCCGCGCGATCACCCGGTTGTACTTGTCCGCGAGCTCGCGCGGGCTCACGCCCTCCTGGTCGGCCTGCACCTGGATCGGGGTGCCGTTCTCGTCGGTGCCCGAGATCATGAGCACCCGGTTGCCCGCCATCCGCTGGTAGCGCGAGAAGATGTCGGAGGGCACACCGAAGCCGGAGACGTGGCCGATGTGCCGCGGCCCGTTGGCGTATGGCCACGCCACGGCGGTCAGCACGGGGTTGCTCATACCAACCAGCCTATGGCCGCCCGCGAGCGATATCCCCGGCGGCCGTCAGACGGCGGCGGAGCCGTCCTCCCAGGCGATGTGCAGTTGCTTGTCCACGGTTTCGAACCGAGCACTCATCACTTCTGAGTAGTCGCCACCCTCGGCATCGGGACTGACCGACCGGAGCCGGCCGTCGACCGCGCGCAGCAGCTCCACCCGACGATCCCCGGGATGCGCGATCAGCATCTCGCGCACCTCGAGCTCGGCATAAAAGTCGATCTTCTCGTAGGTCTCGTCGCCCGCCGAGCGGATCTCGACGACCAGCTCCGCGCCCTCCGCGCCGCGCTCGGACTCGTGCTCGGGGCGGCAGTACAGCTGGTCCGGCACCCGGTAATCCTTGTCGGCACGGAACAGCCCTGTCTCGTAGTAGGGCCGCAGTCCGCAGCGCTTGGCGAGCGGGGCGAGCACGAGAAACAGCTCACCCGCGAACTCCTGATGCGGCCCCCCGGCCGGTGGCACCACGTGCAGCACCCCGTCCCACATCTCGTCGCGGCCGTCGAGGCCCAGTCGGCGGCGCTCGTCGAGCATCGCCTCGGGAACCTCGAGCAGCACGGCTCTCATGGCACCAGGGTAGCCGTGCAGGGCCGCCGGCCACCACGGCCGGAAGATCGTAACCCCGACCGGACCGGCGCCCGACGCTAGGCTGATCACCGCGGACGCCAGGAGTAGCGCGGACGTCAGAAGGAGCAAGGGTGTCGTCGACGCGGCTGCTGGTGCTCGGTGTGGGTGCGGACGTTCCAGCGCGAGAGCGCCTGAGGTCGCGCTGGCTCCGGCTGCGGTGACCGTCCGGCCCCTGGACGGGAACGCGGAGCCGGAGCTCGTGCTGCGCCGGCTGGTCGCCCGTGCCCGCGCCCGCGGGCTGCCCCCACCCGCAGCGCTGGTCGGCGACTGGTTCGGCGGCGGTGCGGTGCTCGCCCCGTCGGTGCGTCTCGTCCCGGCGGGCGGCCCTCCACCGCCGCTGCCGGCCGTCGAGGGCCCGGTCGGCGCCGTCGGCGGCGGCTGGATCGGCTACCTGGGCTACGGCCTCGCCGACCCGGTGCGCCGGCGGCGACGGTTGCCAGCCGCCGCGTTGGGCTGGGTTGACCACGTGCTGCGCCGCGACCGCACGGACCGCTGGTGGTACGAGGAGCTGGGCCGAACCTGTTCGGGGAAAGGCGACTCCGTCCGGTACCACGAGCTGGCCGCGCTGGTCGCCGCCGACGGGCTGGCGTGGTGCGGCGGAACCGGGCCACGGCCCACCGCCGAGCCGGGTCTCACCGGCCTGGGTCCCACCGGGCTGGGTCTCACCAACCGCCGCACGCCCGATGCCGTCCGCTACCGCAGCACCGTGCGCCGGGCCGTGGCCGAGATCGCGGCTGGGGAGATCTACCAGGTCAACGTCTGCACTCGCTACCAGGCGATGGTCCGGGGCGAGCCGGCAGAGTTGTTCGCGGCCGGGGTGGCACGGTGGCGCCCGGCCCGCGCGGCGTTCCTCACCGGGGCGTGGGGCTCACTGGCGTCGTTCTCCCCGGAACTGTTCCTGGCCCGCCGCGGCTCCGCGGTCACCACCAGCCCGATCAAAGGCACCCGCCCCCGTCGCGAACCGGCCGACGACGTCGGGGCGAGGCTGCTCCGCGCGTCGGTCAAGGACGTCGCGGAGAACGTGATGATCGTGGACATGGCTCGCAACGACCTGGGTCGGGTGTGTACGACCGGCTCGGTGACGGTGCCGCGGCTGCTCGAGGTGCAGCCGCACCCGGGGGTGTGGCACCTGGTGTCCACCGTGGCCGGGCAGCTCGCCCCGGGAACCGACGACGCGGCGCTGCTGGGCGCGACGTTCCCCCCTGCCTCGGTGACCGGGACGCCCAAGCATCGGGCGCTGCAGGTGATCGGGGAGCTCGAGGATGCCCCACGGGAGGTGTACTGCGGCGCCATCGGCCTCGCCTCGCCGGTAGCGGGCACCGAGTACAGCGTCGCGATCCGGACCTGTGAGTTCTCCGGGGAAAAGATGTGGCTCGGCGTGGGTGGCGGCATCACCGCGGACTCCGACCCGGACGCCGAGTGGGCCGAGTGTGAGACCAAGGCCGCCCCGGTGCTCGACCTGCTCGGCTGGTGAGCAACGGGCTGGGATGGAGTCCGGAATGCATACCGGCTCGTAGGCTGATGCCGTGCCGACCATCCCGACTGGATCTGGCGCCGCAGCGCTGGCGGAGCAGCTGCTGGCGCAGCTCGGCGACCGATGGCGGCACACGCAGGCCGTCGCAGCGAGGGCAGACCGGCTCGCAACCGCAGTCGCGGCGGACGACCAGGAGTTGCTGTTGGTAGCCGCTTGCTGGCATGACCTCGGATACGCGCGGGAGCTGGTCGTCACCGGCTTCCACCCACTCGACGGCGCCCGATTCTTGGCCCGCGAGGGATACCCGGCCCGGTTGTGCGCCCTGGTGGCGCATCACTCGGCGGCGATGTTGGAGGCCGAGGAGCGAGGCCTGACCGACGAGCTGGCGGCGTGGCCGCGGGAGGAGAGCGCGGTGGCCGATGCGCTGTGGATGGCGGACATGACCACCGGGCCGCACGGCGAGGCCGTTGACTACCCGGACCGGCTCGCCGACATTCTGAGCCGCTACGAGCCGGACTCGATCGTGGGTCGCGCGATGAGGCAGGCCCGCCCGCTGATCGAGGCGGCTATTGCCCGCACCGAGGCCCGCCTGCGGGCGGCTAGCCGATGTGCGGCTCGGGCCGGTCGCTGAGTGCGTCGGTGATCCGGCGCCGCATCGAGGGGTGGATGGACAGGCCGTCGACGTCGTTGGGGTCGACCCACTGGACGGCTTTGGTCTCGGTGTTGTCCTCGCGGGGCCCGCCGCCGAGGGGGCGGGCATGGAAGCAGACAGAAAACTCCTGGCGGACCTCGCCGTCGTCGTAGGCCATGACGTGACCGGGGTCGGTGTAGAGCCCGACGAGTCCGGTGATCTGCACCTTCACGCCGGTCTCCTCGGCAACCTCGCGCACGGCGGCCTCGGCGACGGACTCGCCGAGGTCCATCGCTCCGCCGGGCAGCGCCCAGAAGTCGTTGTCAATCTTGTGGATGAGCAGCAGCCTCCCGTGATCGTCACGCACTGCAGCGGTCACCGAGGGCACCAGGCTGTTGGCAGCCGGTGCAGTGGCATCATGGTAGTAGTCGACACGGCCCATGAGCACAGGATGCGTCACCTCGCGCCGTCCCGTCAGCTCACCGGGTCGGCGATCTTCCACACCTCCTCGAACGAGCGCATGTAGTGATCCCACATCCGCCCGCCGGGCACCCGCCGCAGGTGCAGCACCGGTGACTGTGCAGCCGGGGCACCGAACACGTGACCGTTGACCAGCAGGTCCTGATCGAAGCGGTAGATCGAGTTGTACAGCGTTGTGCCGTGGTTGCGCAGCTCGACGCCCGGCAGGCCGAGCACGTCGCGCAGGTACCGGCGGTGCAGCTGGATGCGCCCTTCCAGTCCGCCTACCGTGCCCTCCTCCTCGGCACGCAACCGCACGGCCGGCGCCGTCTCGTCGCCGAGCAAAATGCGTACCCGCACGCCGTCCCCGGCCTTGTCCCGGATGGTGGAGACGAGGTCGTGCTGCTCGAAGAGGAACGTGCCGGCATAGACCAGGACGTCCATCGCCTCCCGGGTGCCGGTGACGAGCTGGCGCCAGAGGTCGTGGGGCACCGCAGACCGAGACGGGTGCAGCTGCAGCAGCTCGGCGACGCTGGCCGATTGCGTGGCGGGATCGGCGAGCACCTGCGGCCAGAGGTACACCTCGTCGACGTCCAGTCGTCGGGCGACGGTCATCCGGTGCGTCCGGTGCGGCAGGCGGCCCTTGGTGATCCACCGCTCGACCGTCTTGGCGTCCACGCCTACGGCTTCGGCGAGCTCGGCTGGCCGAAGCCCAGCCGAGGCGATGGAGCCGCGGAGCCGCTCGTTGCTGCTGATGGGGACCTCCAGGACGCATCGGTGCCGATAGGGACGTTATAGCCCAGTTAGGACGTCCTGCCACGTCCTGCCTTGACGGTGCCGACGTCCCCCGCGTTCGCGATCACATTCGGGTGCAACGCCAGCGATGTCGAGCCCTGGATGAGGAGAACGCGATGGCGAATCAATCGAGGCGCGAGACTCCCGTTCCCTTCGACGTGGTGGCCAAGGCGCGTGTGATGTTCCTGCGCCCTGCGGCCAAGCACCGTGCCATGACGGCAAGCCGGTGGTGAGCCGGACCGGGCGACCGTTGCTCGACGCCGGAACCCGGGTGAGCCTCCAGCGCGATGGGCGTCCCCTCGGCGGGGTGGTGCAGCCCTACGAACCCCAGTACTCCGACGGAGCCTTCCCGGTGCGGTTCGATGACGGGATCTGGTGGACGATGAGCGTCCGGGACGTGACTGTGGTCGCACCGGCCACCCCCCAGAACGGATGCTCTCGATGAGCGACGGCCCAGCTCGTCAAGACGGTCGTGGCCTCGCCGGCGGCGGCGTAGCGCGTTGTGCCAGCCGGCCGGTGGCTCCGGCCCAGGTCATCGTCATAGAGCGTGCCGTCCGGTTCGGGTGGTCCATGGCGGGCGGTCGCCGTAGCTGAGCAGGGCCTGCGAGTGATCAAGCGTCGGAAGCGTGGCGAGGTCGACGGGCTCGAGTCGGGCCAACAGCCCAAACCCCGACCCGAGTAACGAGGAGGCGCTGACGTCGACCAGCTCGGAGCCGGGCGGCCGTCGCTGGTTTGCACGATGAGGGAGGGAACCAGCGACGGCAGCGCCAACCGCCCGAGGGCAGAGTGGCCCGGGTCATCGGCTGCCACGGTGCGTCGCGCGCGGTGCTCGTGGCGGCGTGACCCACGGGCGCGAGGCTACGAGGCCGCACCGACAGCGAGCTGATGATGAAGCCCGGCGTCGGGCTACTGGTCGCCCTGCCCGCTCAGCTCAGGAGGTCGACGATCTGCTGCATGCCAGCGGCGGTCTGGTCGAGCTTGCCGCGCATCTCGGCGAACCCGGCGTCGACGCGCTGTTCGAGCCCGTCGACGCGCTGTTCGAGCCAGTCAAAGCGACCGGCGGTCTGGATGCCGAGCGCCTTGATCGTGGAGCAGGTCGCGTCGACCTTCACCCCGAGGTCGGCGAGGTCGCGGTCACGCGCGGCGGCCAGATGGGTGGCCGCTGCGTCGGCGGCCACCTCCATACGGGGCTTCCAGCACGGCGAGCCGAGCTTCGACGTTCGCTGGTTGGCCTACATCGGGAGGGTACCGGCCCTCGCGCCGACGAGCCCGCCGGATACGCCGTGGGCGGTGGCTTGAGGTCGCCGAGCGTGAGGTCGGCGTGCCAGCGCGTCCCCTCCGCGGAGTGGGTGCAGCCCTACGAGCCGCAGTTCTCCGACGGAACCTTCCCGGTGCGGTTCGACGACGGCATATGGCGGAGGATGAGCGCCCGGGACGTGACCGTGGGGTGGCGGGATAGGGGAGGGGGCTCCCCCCAGGCGCCACACTGGTGGGGAGGGGACCGCGGCGGGCGAGGATGCTACCGTCGGGCCATGAGTGAGCTGCACGACATCGCCATCCGGATGCTTTCCGAGGGCCGCGGCATCCTGGCCGCGGACGAGACCCCCGGCACGATAGGGGGCCGGTTCGAAAAGCTGGGAATTTCCTCCTCCGAGGAGACCCGCGCCGCCTACCGTGAGCTGCTGGTGACCACGCCGGGCCTGTCCCAGTGGATCGGCAGCGTGATCCTGCAGGACGAGACGTTCCACCAGCAGACGTCGTCGGGAACCCCCTTCCCCGAGGTGGTGGCGGCGCAGGAGATGGTGTGCGGCATCAAGGTGGACGCCGGCGCCAAGCCCCTCGCCCCGCGCGGTGAGGAGAAGGTGACCGAGGGTTTGGACGGCCTACGCGACCGGCTGGCCGGCTACCGCGAAGGTGGCGCGCAGTTCGCCAAGTGGCGCGCCGTCTACAACATCGGCGACGGCAAGCCCAGCACCGCTGCGGTGCGCGCCAACGGGCACGCGCTGGCCCGCTACGCGGCGCTGTGCCAGGAGGCCGGTCTGGTGCCCATCGTGGAGCCGGAGGTACTGCTCGACGGTGATCACTCCATGGAGGTGTGCGCCGAGGTCACCGAGCGGGTGCTGCGGGCGGTCTTCGCCGAGCTCGCCGAGCAGGGCGTGGACCTGCGCGGGATGGTGCTCAAGCCGAACATGGTGAGTCCCGGCTCGGAGCACGCGCAGCGGGCGAGTGTCGGCGAGGTTGCCGCCGCCACGGTGGACCTGCTCATGCGGGTGCTGCCCCCGGCCGTGCCCGGGGTGGCCTTCCTGTCCGGCGGCCAGGGATCGGTGGAGGCCACCGAGCACCTGCAGGCCATGGCAGAACTCGGCCCGGTGCCATGGACGCTGAGCTTCTCCTACGGCCGCGCGCTGCAGGACGCGCCGATGTCGACCTGGAAGGGCGACCAAGCGCGGGTGGAGGATGCCCAGGCCGCCCTGGCCACCCGGGCGGAATGCAACGCTGCCGCCGCTCAGGGCCGCTACACCGCCGAGCTGGAACAGGCGGCGTAGCCGCACGGTTCGGGCCTCGTCTTCCGGCAGCGGCAGCCAGGTCGGTGCGACCCCGGCCATCAGCAACAACGCCTCCTCGCCCGTCCTGTGCTGCGGCAGCGGGAGCCGGGTGAGCACCGAGTACGTCTCGAACCAGGCGTGCCCGGCATAGCCCATCGAGGACCCGGTCACCAGCTGCAGGGCTGCTGCGTGGTGCTCGTGGTCGGACAGCACGGCAGGCACCGCAACGCTGGTGTCGAGCAGCAGGCGCGGCCGCTTCGCACACCGCCGGATCCGGCGGCGTTTGCGCCGGAAGGACTGAAAGTGCCACACGACAATCGAGTCGCGGGAGAGGGCCAGTCGCAGTGACTTTCGGTTTCCGTTACAGGTCAGCCGCTGGTCCAGTGCCCGCGTTGTCGTCCTGCGCAGCAGCCGCTGCGGCGAGAACCAGCGGGGGTAGTCCAATGCCACGATCAACTCGGCGCGCGACAGCGGCACTCCAGCCACGTGCCGTAAGCGGTGTCTAGGATCCACTCCGGGTCGACGCAGATCGCCTCGATGCGCCGCCATTGCTCGTCGGCCGGGACTTCGACCCCACCCGGGTTCCCACGTGAGATCGTCGACTGAGTGCCACCGGATCCCGGTGGCCTGGCTGATTCGTTCGGCTAGCGTGGACTTACCCGAGCCGGTGACGCCGTAGACGAGAATCCTCGGGCATCCCCCAGCTGCACGCTCGCCCGCACCGCATCAGCGTACCGAGCAAACCGCCGGTGACGTTTCCGTCACCGGCGGTTCGGACAACGACTGCAAGTAGCCCCGACGGGATTTGAACCCGCGCTACCGCCTTGAGAGGGCGGCGTCCTGGGCCGCTAGACGACGGGGCCGAGAACACGACTGTACCTATTTGCCGCTGCGTCACGTCCGCTGGGGTACCAGGACTCGAACCTAGACTAACTGAACCAGAATCAGTCGTGCTGCCGATTACACCATACCCCACTGCCGGTCAGCGCCCGCCTCCCGGCCCAGTCGGGTGACCGAGCCGTGAGCAGGCCGACCTATGACCAGCGCCGAGCATCAATGCTAGCCGACGGGCGGTGGCGTGCTCCACCCGACCCCGGTCCAGGTTGCCGCCGTCGGGTCGGCCCCGAGCCCGGTCACCACCCTCGGCAGCTCGGCCAGACCGGAGATCACCGTGACCTCGGCGGGGCGGGCGCGATCGGCGCGTCGCGACCGGTCCAGCCAGACGGCGTGCAGGCCCGCGGCCCGAGCTCCCTGCGCATCGAGGTCGAGGCGATCGCCGACGTGCACGGCGTGCGCAGGCCCCACACCGAGTGCGGCACAAGCGGTGTGGAAGATCACCGGATCCGGTTTCGCGGCGCCGACCTCGTCCGAGATCACGACGGCGTCGAAGGCCGTCTCGAGGTCAAGCGCCTGGAGCTTGGCACGCTGATGCCGGCTCGCGGCATTGGTCACGGCGGCGAGCCGCAGACCCACCGCCCGGAGCCACCGCAGGCACGGCAACGCATCGTCGAACAGCCGCCACGCCCGCCGCATGGCTGTCATCCGTCGATCCTCCCGTTCCATCGCCTCGGCGTCGTCGAGCAATTCGCCGCGGGCGGCAAAGAACTCCTGGGTGCGTTGCCGTCGCATGGTGTCGAAATCGACCTCGCCGGCCGTGAAACGCGGATAGTGCCGCTCGGTGGTGGCGCACCAGGCCGGCCAGGCGTCATCGGCTCCGAGCATCTCGCGCAATCCGGCGCGCACGGAGTTGCCGTAGTCCACGAGCGTGTCATCGATGTCCATGCATACCGCTGTAATCGGGACAGCGGAGTTCGGGGTAGTGGAATGCAGACCAGGGGTTCCGGCGGGCGCGGGCGTCCTGATCTCCGGGGTCGCAAGGGTCACCCGGCCCAGGCTAGAGCGATCCGGCCCCACCCCGACTCTGCCGACAGGGTGGTGCCGCGGCTCGCGGGCGCACCGAAACCGGACTCATCGACCGATGTCGACATCCAGGGCCGCCCGGAGACGTCCGAGGGACCGCTCGCGCCCGAGCAACTCCATCGATTCGTACAGCGGCGGCGACACCGTCCGGCCGGTGATCGCCACCCGGACCGGTGCGAACGCCTTGCGCGGCTTGAGTCCCAGGCCGTCCACAAGGGAATCCTTCAACGCCTGCTCGATGCCCGCGGCGGTCCACGCCGGCAGCTGCTCCAGCGAACCCAGCGCGGCCTGCAGCACCGGACGGGCGTCCGGGCCGAGCGTCTTGGCGGCGGACTCCGGCTCGACGGTGAAGGACTCCTCGTCGGTGAACAGGAAGCGGAGCATCTCCACCGCGTCGGAGAGCACCACGCAGCGCTCCTGCACGAGCGGGGCGATCGCGCGCAGCGTGCCGAGCTGCGAACCGGTGGGGTCGGTGTCGACCAGTCCGGCGGCGGCCAGGTACGGCTGCACCCGGGTGACGAACTCCTCCGCCGGCAGCGCCCGCAGGTGCGTCGCGTTGATCGCCTCGGCCTTGCGCAGGTCGAATCGCGCGGGGTTGGCGCTGACCCGGGAGATGTCGAACGCCTCCACCAGCTCGGCGGGTGAGAAGACGTCGCGGTCCTCGGCGATCGCCCAGCCGAGCAGCGCGAGGTAGTTGAGCAGCCCCTCGGGCAGGAACCCGCGGTCGCGGTGGGTGAACAGGTTCGACTCCGGGTCCCGCTTGGAGAGCTTGCGGTTGCCCTCCCCGGTGACGATCGGCAGATGCCCGAACGCGGGGGGCGCCTCCGCAATGCCGATCCGCCGGAGCGCGGCGTAGAGCCCGAGCTGGCGGGGCGTGGAGGGCAGCAGGTCCTCCCCGCGCAACACGTGGGTGATCCGCATCAGCGCGTCGTCCACCGGGTTGGTCAGGGTGTAGAGCGGCTGTCCGTTGCCCCGGACGAGTACCGGGTCGGGCACGCTGCCCGCCTTGAACGTGATCTCGCCACGGACGAGGTCGGTCCAGCTCAGGTCCTCGTCTGGCATCCGTAGGCGCAGCACCGGCACCCGCCCCTGGCCGCGCAGTTCCGCGACCTGCTCGGGCGCGGGGTCCCGGTCGGCGTTGTCGTAGCCCAGCTTCGGGTCACGGCCGGCGGCGCGGTGCCGGGCCTCGATCTCCTCCGCGGACGAGAACGACTGGTAGGCCTCTCCCGCCTCGAGGAGCCGGCGTGCGACGTCGGCGTAGATCTCCGCGCGCTCGCTCTGCCGGTACGGCCCGTAGTGCCCGCCGACCTCGGGACCCTCGTCCCAGTCCAGCCCGAGCCACCGCAGCGCGTCGAGCAGGGCGGCATAGGACTCCTCGGTGTTCCGAGCCGCGTCGGTGTCCTCGATGCGGAACGCCAGCACCCCACCGTGGTGCCGGGCGAAGGCCCAGTTGAACAGCGCGGTGCGGATCAGCCCGACGTGGGGAACTCCGGTGGGCGAGGGGCAGAAGCGGGTTCGGACGGCGGTGGCAGCAGCGTTGTTCATGGGGGCATCAGGGTATCGGCCGGGCACTTGACGCCGGCGATCCTGGGGGGCATCCTGTATTCAACATCCGTTGAGATTGGGGCCAGGATGGAGCGCACGACGTGCTGCGTGGTCGGCGGTGGCCCGGCCGGGATGATGCTCGGCCTGCTGCTGGCGCGGGCCGGGGTCGAGGTCACCGTGCTGGAGAAGCACAGCGACTTCCTGCGCGACTTCCGTGGTGACACGGTGCACCCGTCCACCCTGACGCTGCTCGACGAGCTGGGCCTGGGTGCGCAGTTCGAGCAGCTACCGCACCGGATCGTCGAGCGGGCCCAGGTCCAGTTCGGTGACCACCTGGTGCAGGTGGGGGACTTCCGGCGGATTCCCGGTCCGCACAAGCATCTCGCCTTCGTCCCTCAGTGGGACTTCCTCGACCTGCTCGCCGACGCCGCTCGGGTGGAGCCGACGTTCGCCCTGCGGATGAACACCGAGGCGACCGGGCTGCTCACCGAGAACGCCCGGGTGGCCGGCGTCCGCTACCGAGCAGCCGACGGCAGCACCGGCGAGCTGCACGCGGACCTCACGGTGGCCTGCGACGGGCGGCGGTCGCTGCTGCGCGACTCGGCCGGGTTGCACGCCCGATCCTTCGGCGTGCCGATGGACGTGTGGTGGTTCCGGCTGCCCCGCCACGAGGTAGACCCGGTGGGCGTCGCCGCCCGCTTCGGAGCCGGGTACGGCATGATCCTCATCGACCGCGGTGACTACTTCCAGTGTGCCTACCTGATCCGCAAGGGCTCCGATGCCGCCTTGCGGACCGAGGGCATCGAGGCGTTCCGACGCAGGGTGGCCGCGACGATGCCGTGGCTGGGCGACCGGATGCAGGCAGTGCGCGACTGGCCCGACGTGGCGCTGCTCGACGTCCGGCTGGACCGGCTGCGCCGCTGGTTCTCCGACGGTCTGCTCTGCCTCGGCGACGCGGCACACGCCATGTCCCCGGTCGGTGGGGTCGGGATCAACCTCGCCGTGCAGGACGCGGTGGCCGCGGCTCGCCTGCTCGCCGGGCCGCTGCGGCGTGGCAACCTCACCCGCCGGGACCTGGCTCGAGTGCAGGTCCGGCGCTGGCTGCCCACCGCACTCACCCAGACCGTGCAACGCGCCATCCATGCCCGCCTGCTGGATCGGGCGCTGTCCGGCGACGCCGACATGAGCGATGCGGGGACGGGCACGCTGCCGGTCCCGATCCGGCTGTTGCAACGCTTTCCGGTGCTGCAGGCGGTTCCGGCGACCGCGGTGGGCATCGGGGTGCTGCCCGAACACGCCCCGGCCTTCGCCCACCGGGGTGGCTCCGCACGTGGGTCTACCGGTTCGCGACCGGGTTGGTGAGGGTGCCCACCGCCTCGACGGTCACCGAGACGCTCTGGCCGGCGCTCATCGGACCCACCCCGGCCGGCGTGCCGGTGAGGATCACGTCGCCGGGCAGCAGCGTCATCACCCGCGAGATCCACTCGACCAGCGCCGGCACACCGTGCAGCAACAGCGAGGTCCGCGACTCCTGCACGACCCGCCCGTCGAGCTCGGTCCGGATCGCCAGGTCCAGGGCAGCCAGCTCCAGGCCGGTCTCGATCCACGGGCCGAGCGGGCAGAACGTGTCGTGGCTCTTGCCCCGGGTCCACTGCCCGTCGGCCTGCTGGTGGTCTCGCGCCGTGACGTCGTTGGCCACGGTCGCGCCGAGCAGCACGCTCGCGGCCTGCGCGGCCGGCACGTCCTTGCACGGCCGACCCACCACGACCGCGAGCTCGCCCTCGTAGTCCACTCGCGACGAGTCGGCCGGCAGCTTGATCGGGATGTTCGGACCGATCACGGTGGTGTTGGGCTTGAGGAACATCACCGGGTTGGCAGGTGGCTCGCCGCCCATCTCCGCAGCGTGCTCGGCGTAGTTCTTGCCGATGCAGATGAGCTTGGTGGGCAGGATCGGGGCGAGCACCCGCACGTCGGCCACGGGCCAGCGCCGGCCGGTGAAGCTCGGCGTGCCGAACGGGTGCTCGGCGATCTCCGCCGCGACCAGGGTGTCCCCAGCCGCGTCCGCCATGACGGCGACGAATGCGACCCCTTCGGGGTGCGCAACCCTGCCGATCCGCATCCGGGCAACGCTAGCGGAACCCCCCGGACTGCCACATGGAGCCATGTCGCAGTTCGGGGGGCTAGCGCGGTGCCGTGGCGCGAAGCGCGGCGAAGGTGATCGCATCCACCAGCGCCAGCCAGGACGCCTCGACGATATTGCCGTGCACCCCGACGGTGGTCCACTCCCCCATCCGGTCGGTCGTCTGCACCAGCACCCGGGTCACCGCGTCGGTGCCGTGCGCGCCGGGCAGGATGCGGACCTTGTAGTCGGCGAGCCCCACCTCGTCCAGCCACGGCACGTGCGACCCCAGCGCTTGACGCAGCGCGGCGTCCAGTGCGTTGACCGGGCCGTTGCCCTCGGCGGTGGCGATCACCCGGGCGCCGGCGACCCGGACCTTCACCGTCGCCTCGGCGACCACGGCACCGTCCCCCCGGTGGTCGACCACCACCCGGTAGGACTCCAACGTGAACGGGGGCGCCGGTGGCTCACTGTCGACCTCCGCGCGCAGCAGCAGCTCGAAGGATGCGTCCGCAGCCTCGAATGACCAGCCCTGCGCCTCCAGGTCCTTCACCTGCGCGGTGACCTTGCCGACGGCGGACGAGCGGCCGGCCAGGTCGACGCCGAGCTCGGTGCCC
Source organism: Pseudonocardiaceae bacterium (assembly GCA_035640155.1). Taxonomy (GTDB): domain Bacteria; phylum Actinomycetota; class Actinomycetes; order Mycobacteriales; family Pseudonocardiaceae; genus JALYQB01. Next base: position 10,350 of record DASQWR010000033.1, on the reverse strand, counting down.
TTGAGCTCGATGCTGGCCCGGCCGGCCATCTCGGTCACCAGGACCCGCTGGGAGTTGCCGACCACCGCGGGGTCGAGGTGGTTGTACAGCTCCGGGTCGACCTTGATCGCGCTCGCGTGCAGCCCCGCCTTGTGGGCGAAGGCGGACGCCCCGACATAGGCCTGGTGGGTGTCGGGGGCGAGGTTCGCGATCTCGGCCAGCGCGTGTGCGGTCCGGGTCAACTCGGCCATCCCGTGCGCCGGCAGTACCGGCATCCCGAGCTTGGTCACGAAGTTCCCGGTGACGGCGAACAGGTCGGCATTGCCGGTCCGCTCGCCGTAGCCGTTCGCGGTGCACTGCACGTGGGTCGCGCCCGCCTGCACCGCGGCCACACTGTTCGCCACCGCGCACGCGGTGTCGTCCTGGCAGTGGATGCCGACGCGGAACCCGGTGCGGGCGACGACCTCCGCGACGGTCTCGGCGAGCTGCAGCGGCAGCTGCCCGCCGTTGGTGTCGCAGAGCACCGCGACGTCCGCGCCGGCAGCGATGCCCGCTTCGAGCACCCGTAGCGCGCAGTCCGCGTCGACGGCGTAGCCGTCGAAGAAGTGCTCCGCATCCAGGAAGACCCGACGCCCCTCGGCGACGAGCAGCGCGACGGTGTCCCGCACCATCGCGCATGCCTCGGGGACGTCGACCCGCAGCGCCCGCTCCACGTGCCGCCGGTCCGACTTGGCGACCAGGGTCACCACCGGCGCGGCCGAGGCGAGTAGCGCACGGACCTGCGGATCGTCGGCGGCCGCGACACCGGCCCGGCGCGTCGAGCCGAACGCCACCAGCACCGCATGCGCCAGCTCCAGCTCACCGGCGGCGGCCCGGGTGAAGAACTCGGTGTCCTTGGGCATCGCGCCCGGCCAGCCGCCCTCGATGAAACCCACCCCGAGCCCGTCCAGCAGCCGCGCCACCGTGAGCTTGTCGGCGACCGAGTAGGAGATGCCCTCCCGCTGGGCACCGTCGCGCAGCGTCGTGTCGTAGAGGTGGAACTCGTCACCGAGCGGGGTGCCGGCGGGGCTGATGCGGGACATCGAAGGTGCTCCAGAGGGTTCGAGAACGAGCGGAGACAGAAAAAAACCCCTCGCGGATACGAGAGGTCTGCGCGCCGGGTGTATAGCCGTTACCCAGCGCGCCTGCCGATAATGATCGCGAAGCAGTTCGTCACGGCGGGGAGTATGCCACCAACCAGCGCGATGGCCAACCCGGGGAGCAGGTTCCCACACGAGAACGGCAACTGGTCACTGCGTGGCGAGGTGTTCACGGTGCTGCGCCTGGGAACGCCGATGGTCCTGCTCGCCGCCTGCCTCGCCACCGCGGCGATCCGGGTGACCAGCAGCGACAGCGCGATGACAACCAGCAATGAGACGAGAGCGATCATGACCGTCTCCCGGGATCGCCACGCTCAGGTGCCGGCGCGCTCGATGTGCTCGCTGGAGGAGACCAGCGCCGCGAGCCGGTCGCCGATGGCGGAGGTGCCCCCGGGCGAGGAGTGGTCTCGGGTGGCGAGGTCGAACGCGACCGCTGCCTCGACCCGGCGGGACGGTTCCTCGTAACCCAGGTGGGCGAGCAGGAGGCCGACCGAGAGCACCGCGGCGGTGGGGTCGGCGACGCCTTGACCGCTGATGTCCGGTGCCGATCCGTGCACCGGTTCGAACATGCTCGGGTTGCGCCGGGTGACGTCGAGGTTCCCGCTCGCGGCGAGCCCGATCCCGCCGGTGACCGCGGCGGCGAGGTCGGTGAGGATGTCCCCGAAGAGGTTGTCGGTGACGATGACATCGAAGCGGCCGGGATCGACCACCAGGTGAATGGTCGCGGCATCGACGTGCTGGTAGGCGACGGTGACCTCCGGATGCTGCAGCGACACCTCCTCCACGAGGCGTGACCACAGCGACCCGGCATGGGCCATCACATTGGTCTTGTGCACCAGTGTCAGGTGCTGGCGCGGGCGCGCCGAGGCGCGCGCGAAGGCGTCCCGGACCACCCGCTCGATCCCGTAGGCGGTGTTGATGCTGACCTCGGTCGCGATCTCGTGCGGGGTGTCCTTGCGCAGCAGGCCGCCGTTGCCGGCATAGGGTCCCTCGGTCCCCTCCCGGACCACCACCATGTCGATCTCGCGGGGGTCGGACAGCGGGCTGCGGACCCCCGGGTAGAGCCGCGCGGGGCGCAGGTTCACGTGATGGTCCAGCTCGAAACGCAGCCGCAGCAGCAGCCCGCGCTCGAGGATGCCGCTGGGCACCGATGGATCGCCGACTGCCCCGAGCAGGATCGCCTCGTGCTGGCGCAGCTCGGTGAGTACCGCTTCCGGCAGCAGCTCTCCGGTGGCGTGCCAGCGCGCCGCGCCGAGGTCGTACCGGGTGGTCTCGACGCCCGGAGCCACCTCGTCGAGCACCTTCAGTGCCTCGGCGATCACCTCTGGTCCGATTCCGTCTCCCGGGATCACGGCGAGCCGCATGCGCCACCTCCTGCTGCAGTGGGCCCGCCGTGGGGTCCGGCGTTGCAGGAAGGCTACCCGCGCAACCTCCACCACAGGGGACGGACATGCTAACGAGTGACACCAGAATGGGGGGCTCAACCAGCCGGGGGCCCGGAATCCGACGGCACCGGTCCCGACGTTGGCTCGACCGGCAGGGTCGGTGGACCGGGTGGTACCGGGACAGGCGGTGGTACCGGTGGTCCCGGTACCACCGGTGGTACCGGGACAGGCGGTACTGGCAGCGGCGGGAGCGGCAACTGCAGCGGTGCGCGGGCGTCGACCACCTGCGTTCGGTCCCCCGAGGCGTTGTGGTGATGGATCACCAGCAGGTCCTCGGCCCGCTGCTCGGTCGCCGCCTCCCCGTCCCGGTTCACCACCAACGCCGTGCCCGGGCGGGCCAGGTAGGACAGCGCAGGGTCGCCTCCACCCTGCGCCGACAACCCCGGGCTGAGCGCGTCGAACAACACCGGCTCGGTGATGTCGATCATGCCGTCGGTGTCACCCGGGCCTGTGTAGAAGCCGGACACGCCCGTGGTGTACGTGATCGGAGCTGACGCCGCGGTGGGGTCGATCCTCAGCGCGGCCAGCGTCACCGGTAGGACGAGCACATTGGTGTCGAAGAGGTTGGTGTCCACGTCACCGAACTGACCGTTGACCGGCTGGGCGTCCACGATCGGGAAGCCCTCGGCGCCGAGGTCGGTCGTGACGGCCAGCAGGACGTCGGAGCCGGCCGGCTTGGTGACGTAGGTCTCGAAGTCCGGTGCCCCGTCCCCGGTGGTGTCCATGTCCACGAACGGGATCGTATTGCTGCCGATGTTGTACCAATCGCTCCACATGGCGACCCCGAACGCGAGCACCGCGTCCTGCGGGCGCCCCTGGAGCCGCGTCAGCGGGGCGGTGGAGGCGGCTCCCACGTAGCGGAGGTCGCCACCCTCGGCGGTCTCGTTCGGCGTGCAGTCGACCACCCGCTCGCCGCCGCACTCCGGTAACCGCGGGCTCTCCGTCCCCAGTTGCAGGACGCTGACCACCGACCGGTATGCCTCGTCGCCGCTGCCCTGGTCGACGCCGCGGCCGCCGAGATTGAGCGCCGCCCGGGTGTCGCCCTCGGTGAACCGGACCTGGTCCGCGGCGGTGATGTCCGCGACCGGCTTGGGCGCTGCGTACACCGGTATCCGCAGCGGGACCGTGACACCCGAGTCACCTGGCTGTGGCGTGAGCACGATCCGTCCCGAGGCATCGGCCAGGAACTGCCGGGCGACGTCGAGCTGGACCTTCTCGATCGTCGGGTCGGCGGTCTTGCGCAGTGCCGCAGGGTCGTCGATCCGCATCGTCACGGTGAACCGCTCCGTGTCGCCCGGATCGACGTCGACCTGTCCGGTGGAGAGCTGATAGCTCACCCCCGGGATCGTGGTGATCGGCTGGTAGGTGGCGGAGTAACGCGCCGGGGCCCCGCCCTTGTTCAGCACCTTGATGGTCTTGGTCAGGGTGGTCGGGCCGGACGCCTCGACGACGCCGAAATTGGCGCTGACCTGGCCTGGATCGTCCTGGACCATCGCGAGCACCTGGTTGTCCAGCGCGGCCTGCGCATCCACCCGTCCGGCGCCGACCCGGTTCGGGGCGTGGATCGGCCCCTGCTGCCCGTCCTGATCGAACACGTCGGCCCCGGCGGTGGTCATCACCGCGGCCTTGACCTCCTCGACGGACCAGTCCGGATGCGCTTGGCGGACCAGTGCCGCGATCCCGGCGACGTGCGGGGACGCCATCGAGGTGCCGCTGATCACCAGGGTGCCGTTGCCACTGCCGATCAGCGCCGAGGCGATGGTGTCACCGGGAGCCGCGACATCGGGCTTGACCGCCGGGCCGCGCACGCCGCGCGAGGTGAAGGTGCTCGGCGTGTCGACGATCGCCGGGTCATAGGTGCGCACCGACCTGCGCAGCTCACCGGCGAGGCGAACGGTGAGCGTGCCGGCCTGCAGCGCGGGCCGGAGAGCGGCGGTGTCGGTGCCGGTGAACTGGAACATCGGCACCGCCGCGTTGCCGGCGATCGCGGCCGTGAACTGCTGCAGCCCCGAGGTGAGCAGCACGCCCACGGCTCCGGCAGCCGTCGCGTTGTCGGCCCGCACCGTGGAGCCGCAGCGTCGGGTGGCGCCGTCGTCGTCCCATTCCAGCCAGACGTGCTTGCCGGCGACCGCGGCGGCGTCGGCGCCCGAGAACGGCAGGCAACCGTCCCGGTTGGCCGGGCCGGACAGCGGCACCACCGGCGCGGTGCGGTCGAGGGTGTCGTATCCGGCGAAGTCCTGGCTGTACTGGCCGCCCTTGAGCCCGGCGACGCCGGCCGGTGCGGTCACCTCGGCACCGTCGCGCAGCACGTAGGAGTCCCGGGTGCTTGCCACGGTCAGCGCCTCCGGGGTATTGCCCGGGGCGCCGCCAATGTCGTAGAGGTCTCCGCCGTTGCCGGCCGAGAACACCGTCAGCACGTCGCTGCGGGCGAGCTTGCGGACGAACAGGCTGTCCGGATCGTCCGGGGCGCCGTAGTCGGCGCCGAGCGAGAGGTTGACCACGTCGAGCCGGTCGGAGAAGCTGCCGTCCCCGTTGGGATCCAGCGCCACGTCCAGCGCCTGCCCGGTCAGCTCCGTCGAACCGGCGCAGCCGAACACCTTGAGCGCGTACAGCAGCGCCTTCGGCGCAGTTCCCGGGCCGATCCGCATCGAGTTCAGTCGGTCGGCGTCGAGCTGCCGGTAGTCGCCGGTGAACGTGGTCCCGTCGGCATTGACGCCGAAACCACCGGCGCTGCCGGTCACGTGCGTGCCGTGCTCGCCGCAGGGCAGCGGGTTCGGGTCGGGCCGCGGGATCAGCGCGTCGGGGCCGGCCGCGCCGCTGGCGTCGTACTCGTCACCGGCGAAGTCGTAGCCGCCGATCACCTTCGCGGTGGGGAACACGGCGGGGTTGATCGTGGTGCGATCGATCGCGGCGTAGGCCTCCGGGGTGCCGGGGCCCCCGTAGTTCGCGTGGGTGTAGTCGATGCCGTCGTCGACGACCCCGATGCGCATGCCGTCGCCGAAGCGGCCGCTCTGGCGCCATACCTGCAGCGCCCGGGTGAGCTGCACGGCGCTGGAGTTGGTGGTGGTCTTCGGCAGGATCTTGCGCACCGAGCGCACCTGCGGCAGGGCCGCGAGTGCGCGCACCCGCTCGACGTCGGCGATCACCGCCACCCCGGGCACCGCGTTGGCCGTGCGGTAGAGCTCGCGCGCGGCCGCGTTCCGGCTCCGCAGCGCGTCCATCACCGAGTTGACGGCGGCTCCGACCACCTCCTTGGCCTGGTTCGCCGCGCCGCGGGCCTCGGGTTCGCCCCGGCCGGCCCGGCGTGCGGAGTCGTACGCGTCGACGGCCGGGCTGCGCTCCAGCTCGACGAAGACGGTCACCGGTCCCTGCTCGGCGCCCAGCCTCGGGCTGATCTTGCCGACCAGATCGCCCGGTGGCAGGCCCGCGGCCGCGGGCAGCGGCCGCGCCAACTCCGGCTGGTCGGGTTGGTCCGGTCGCCCCGCCGCGGGTGCGGCGCCGAATCCGGTGACGAGCGTGACCGCAAGCAGCGCGACGGCCGAACGCGCCAGCACGCGGCCCCCGAAGGCACCGTGACGACTCACAGCGAGTCGAAACTGATGGCGCGTACCGTCCGGGCACCGACCGCGACACCGATCGGCCCGAGCACGTCGGCCTGCACCGGCCGGTCCACCCGCAGCAGCATGATGGCGTCGGTGCCCGCGGTGGTCTGGCTGATCTGCGCGGCCTCGATGTTGACCCCGGTCTCGCCCAGCAGGGTGCCGACGCTACCCATCACGCCGGGTCGGTCCGGGTACTCCAGCAGCAGCAGGTCACCCTCGGCCCGCAGATCGAAGTGCCGGCCGTTGACCTCCACCAGCTTCTCCACCTGGGACGGGCCGGACAGCGCGCCCGACACCACGGTGGTGCTGCCGTCGGCGAGCACCGCCCGCACGCTGACAACGCTGCGGTGGTCAGGGCTCTCCGTCGCGGTGGCCACGCTCACCTCGACATCCCGCTCCTCGGCGAGCTTCGGAGCATTGACGAAGGTCACCTGGTCCTCGACCACCGACGCGAACACCCCCCGCAGGGCAGCCAGCGGGAGCACCGTGACGTCCTCGGCGGCGAGCTCGCCCCGCACCTGCACGGTGATCGAGGCCGGTGGCTTGTCGGTGAGCGCCGCGAGCACCGTGCCGAGCTTCAGGGTCAGCGGCAGGTAGGGCCGAACCTCCTCGCTCACCGCCCCACCGCTGATGACGTTCACCGCGTTGGGCACGAACTCGCCGCGCAGCGCCAGCTGCACGCTGCGGGCGACATCGGTGCCCGCCCGGTCCTGCGCCTCGGCGGTGGACGCGCCGAGGTGCGGGGTGACGACCACGCCCGGCAGCTCGAACAGCGGACTCGAGGTGACGGGTTCGGTGGCGAACACGTCGATGCCGGCGCCCCCGACCTGTCCCTCCCGCACCGCGTCGGCCAGCGCTAGCTCGTCGACCAGGCCACCGCGGGCGGCGTTGACGATGATGACCCCGGGCTTGGTCTTGGCCAGCTGGTCGGCACCGATCAGGCCCAGCGTCTCGGGAGTCTTCGGCAGGTGGATGGAGACGGCGTCGGCGCGAGCCAGCAGCTCGTCGAGGTCGACCAGCTCGATGCCGAGCTGCGCGGCGCGGGCCGGGGAGACGTAGGGGTCGTAGGCGATGACGTCGGTGCCGAACGCGGCGATCCGCTGGGCCACCAGCTGACCGATCTTGCCGAGGCCGACCACGCCGGCGGTCTTGCCGGCGAGCTCCACGCCCGAGAACGCGCTGCGTTTCCACTCGCCGGCGCGCAGGCTGGCGTCGGCCGCCGGTATCCGCCGGGCCACCGCGAGCAGCAGCGCCACGGCGTGTTCGGCGGCCGAGACGATGTTCGACGTCGGAGCGTTGACCACCATCACACCGCGGGCAGTGGCGGCCGGCACGTCGATGTTGTCCAGCCCGACGCCGGCCCTGGCGACCACCGTGAGTCGTGGAGCGTGCGCCAGCACCTCGGCGTCGACCTGGGTCGCCGAGCGCACCAGCAACGCGTCGGCGTCCACGAGGGCCGCGAAGAGCGCGGCCCGGTCGGTGCCGTCGACATGCCGGACGTCGAGCTCGTCACCGAACACCTCGAGCACGGACGGGGCGAGCTTCTCGGCGATGAGGACGACAGGTCGGTGTCTCACGGATGCTCCACTCCGGAGGCGTCGGGAACGAACACCCAGTCTAGAGGATCGCTTGTGAAGAATTTCTCAAGGACTGGGGCCAGCTTCAGGCGGTGTCGGTGAGTGGTCGATCCACCCACGACATCAGCCCGCGTAACTTCGCTCCCACCTGCTCGATGGAGTGCTGCTCGCCCTCGGACTGCAGCTTGGTGAAGGTCGGCCTGCCGTTGTCGTCCTCGGCCACCCACTCGCGGGCGAAGGTGCCGTCCTGCACCTCGGTGAGGATCCTGAGCATCTCGTCCTTGACCGCAGAGTTGATCACCCGGGGGCCGCGGGTGAGGTCGCCGTACTCGGCGGTGTCCGAGATGGAGTAGCGCATCCGCGCGATGCCCCCCTCGTACATCAGGTCGACGATGAGCTTGAGCTCGTGCAGGCACTCGAAGTAGGCGATCTCGGGCTGGTAACCGGCCTCGGTGAGCACCTCGAACCCGGCCTGCACCAGCGCGGTCGCGCCGCCGCAGAGCACCGTCTGCTCGCCGAACAGGTCGGTCTCGGTCTCCTCGGTGAAGGTTGTCTTGATGACACCCGCCCGGGTGCCGCCGATCCCCTTCGCATAGGACAGTGCGAGCGGCTGCGCGAAGCCTGTGGGGTCCTGCTCCACGGCGATCAGGCAGGGCACGCCCTTGCCGTCGACGAACTGCCGGCGCACCAGGTGTCCCGGCCCCTTCGGCGCCACCATCGCCACGTCCACGTCCGACGGCGGCGAGATGAGGTCGTAGCGGATGTTGAAGCCATGGCCGAAGAACAGCGCGTCACCGGCCTGCAGGTTCGGTGCGATGTCCGCGGCGTAGATGTGGCGCTGCTTGGTGTCCGGCGCCAGGATCATGATCACGTCGGCCTCCGCGGAGGCCTCGGCCGGCGTCACGACCCGCAGTCCTTCGTCGGCGGCGTTGGCGCGGGAGCGCGACTGTTCGGGCAGGCCGACGCGGACGTCGACGCCTGAGTCGCGCAGCGAGAGCGCGTGCGCGTGGCCCTGGCTGCCGTAGCCGATCACGGCGACCCTGCGGCCGGCGATGATCGACAGGTCGGCGTCGTCGTCGTAGAAGATCTCAGCTGGTTGGGGGGCACTCATGTGGTCGTGGTTCTCCTCGGGTCTCGTCGGGTCACGGCTGGCGGACGGGGGTGGCAGTGATCGCACGCGGGCCCCGCCCGATCGCGACCATGCCGGACTGGACCATCTCGCGGATTCCGAAGGGGTCCAGCATCCGCAGCAACGCATCGAGCTTCTCCGCGGTCCCGGTGGCCTCGATGGTCAACGACTCGGGTGAGACGTCGACGACCTTGGCCCGGAACAGCTCGACCGTCTCCAGCACCTGCGAGCGGACCGTCGCGTCGGCGCGGACCTTGATGAGCAGCAGTTCGCGGCGCACCGCGATCGCCGAATCCAGCTCGACGATCTTGATGACGTTGACGAGCTTGTTGAGCTGCTTGGTGACCTGCTCCAGGGGCAGCTCGTCGACCGCGATCACGATGGTCATCCGGGAGATGTCCGAGTTCTCCGTCGGGCCTACCGCCAGCGACTCGATGTTGAACCCGCGCCGGCTGAAGAGACCCGAAACGCGGGCCAGCACGCCGGGCTTGTCCTCAACCAGCACGGACAAGGTGTGCTTGGTCATCGGGCCTACTCCTCCTCGAAGAGGGGCCGGATGCCCTGTGCGGCCATGATGTGGTCGTTCCCGGTGCCTGCGGCGACCATCGGCCACACCTGGGCGTCCTTGCCCACCACGAAGTCGATCACCACCGGCTGGTCCTCGATGTCCATCGCCCGCTTGATCGTGGCGTCGACATCCTCCTCCGTCTCGCAGCGCAGCCCGACACATCCCAGGGCCTCGGCGAGCAGCAGGAAGTCCGGGATCCGTTTGTGCGTGCCGAGGTCGGTCTGGGAGTACCGCTGCGAGTAGAAGAGGTTCTGCCACTGCCGGACCATGCCCAGGTTACCGTTGTTGATCACGGCGACCTTGATCGGAATGCCCTCGATCGCGCAGGTCGCGAGCTCCTGGTTGGTCATCTGGAAGCAGCCGTCGCCGTCGATGGCCCACACCGCCGCCTCCGGCCGGCCGAGCTTGGCGCCCATCGCGGCCGGCACGGCATACCCCATCGTGCCGAGACCACCGGAGTTCAGCCAGGTCCGCGGTTTCTCGTAGGAGATGAACTGCGCCGCCCACATCTGGTGCTGGCCCACCCCCGCGACGTAGACCGCGTCCGGCCCCACCAGGGTGCCGATGCGCTCGATGACGTACTGCGGGGACAGCACGCCGTCCTCCGGCCGGTCGTAGCCCAGCGGGAACGTGCTGCGCCACCCGTCGAGCTGGGACCACCACGCGGACAGATCCGCCTGATGTCCCGCCTCGAACTCGCTGCGTAGCGCGGCGATGAGCTCGGAGATCACCTCGGTGCAGTCCCCCACGATCGGCACGTCGGCCCGACGGTTCTTCGAGATCTCCGCCGGATCGATGTCGGCGTGCACGATGGCCGCTTCGGGGGCGAAGGACGCCAGCTGCCCGGTCACCCGGTCATCGAACCGCGCCCCGAGCGCAACCAGCAGGTCGGAGCGCTGCATCGCCGCCAC
>DASQWR010000032.1:0-70224 GCA_035640155.1 Pseudonocardiaceae bacterium | reverse complement strand
ACGACGTGGTGGTGGTTGTCCCCGACCCGCGCCTCGTAGCGCGCCACGGAGCCCGGCGGCTGGATGCGCCGCACCAGCCCCGCGGCAGTCAACGCGCGCAGCACGTCGTAGACGGCCTGGTGGGACACCTCACCGAAGTCCTCACGCACAACCCCGATGATCGAGTCCGTGTCGGCGTGCGGATGGCCGTGCACCGCGGACAGCACCGCTATCCGAGGACCCGTCACACGCAGAGCAACCCCGCGCAACATGCGCTCGAAGTCCGAAGACGTTGGCACGCTCCGAAGTCTACGCAGGTTCTGGAATCAATCAAGTATCAGGCCTCGACCTCATGTTCGGCCCGGGGGAGCACGCAACGTGACCGGGGCTGGTCGACCTCCAGTACAGGTTGACCGGCTCGTCGTGGTGCCGAGTGCCTATCGCCGCGGCGTCGGTCTGGCCCTCGTCGGTGAGGTCTCCCACCGCGCCGGTACCAGACGCACCACGTGTCCACCGCACGCGCCAACGGCCCTGCCCGAGTCTTGTAGAACGACTGGTCGTGGGGGAACACTTCGACTACTCCCCGTGGTCTCCACACCCCGGGTCTGGCGCATCTATCGACAGCGGGCTGCCGATCGGGTTCACGTAAGTGACGTACAGCTCGACGGGTTCGGTGCCAAGGTTGCGGCCGATGTGGACGTGGCGCGAGCCACTCGGCTCCACCAGCGACTGGCCTGCGGCATAGGCGACGGACCTGCAGTGGGCGTCGGTCCGGGTGAGGGTGCCGTGCTGCACGATGGCCAGCAGGGTGCCGGGGTGGTAGTGCCAGCCGGTGCTGCCACCCGCCTCGACGATGATCTGCCGGACCACGAACTCGCTCGACTCCCGCCTCATGAGCTTGAATCCGTCGTCAGTGGTCCCCTGGGCGAGCACCGAGGCGGTCACACCCGAGGCCGGCGTGGCCTGTGCTGCCACCGGCAGCAGCCCCAAGCCCGCGCCACACAGAGCGATCGCGGCGATCTTCCTCACTTTGATCATGAATTCGATCCTTCCCTCAGTTGTGCCGTCGGTCCACCTCGAAACCGCGGTGACGAGCCAGTCTCCGACGAATTCGCTGTGGCGGCTGCCTACTCGTTTGTACAGTCGTGCCATGGAGACCCGACTGCCCCCGGGACCGCCGCTTCCGCTCTGGGTGCAGACCCCGTTGCTCTGGCTGGGGATACAGCCCTACCTCGATGCCTGCCACCGGCGGTACGGCCGGGCGTTCACGGTGCGCGCCGCGCCCTTGGGCGAGGTCGTCCACATCACCGACCCGGCCGACGTCAAGACCGTCTTCGCGGGCGATCCCGCCGTGTATCACGCCGGCGAGGCGAACACGCTCATCGGTGACCTGATCGGCCCCAGCTCGGTGCTCCTGCTCGACGAAGCGCAGCACCGCCGCCGCCGTACCCTGATGACCCCGCCCTTCCACGGCAAGTCGGTGCGTCGGCAGTCCGAGGTGATGGCCGAGGTCGCCGTGGCCGAGGCCGGCAGCTGGCCGATCGGCCGCCCGTTCCCGCTGCGGCCACGGATGCAGGCGCTCACCCTGGAGGTGATCCTGCGCACCGTCATCGGTGTGCAGGACGGCGACCGACTGGCCGCGCTGCGGCGAGCCCTGCCGCCACTGGCCGACCTCGGCCCCCTGCTGACGATGCGGTTGATGTACCCGAAGCTCCGGCGGCACTGGCCGTGGTCGCGCTACGACCGCCGCCAAGCGGTCGCCGACACGCTGCTGTACGCCGAGATAGAGCACGCCCGCCGGGATCCCCGGCTGGAGGAGCGCCCCGACGTGCTCGCCATGCTGGTCCGGGCTCGGGACGAGGACGGCGCGCCAATGCCGGACGGCGAGCTGCGCGACCAGCTGGTCACCCTGTTGCTGGCCGGGCACGAGACGACCGCGACCGCGTTGGCGTGGACCTTCGAGCGGCTGGTGCGCCATCCGGAGATCCTGCAGCGGGCCACCAAGGCCGCCGAGTCCGGCGACGACGAGTACCTGGATGCGGTAGCCAAGGAGAGCATGCGGGTGCGTCCGATACTCTTCAACGTGGCCCGGCGGTTGACTGCACCGGTCGAGCTGGGTGGCTACCGGCTACCGGCCGGGATCTACGTGGTTCCGACCGTCGGACTGACCCAGCGCAGCGAGCGCCACTATCCAGAGCCAGGCGAGTTCCGGCCGGAGCGATTCCTTGATGGCCGTATCGATCCCAACACCTGGTTCCCGTTCGGCGGTGGAGTACGCCGCTGCCTCGGTGCCACGTTTGCCAGCGTCGAGATGCGCATCGTGCTGCGCGAGGTGCTGCGCAGGGTGGAGCTGAGCGTCACCGACGCGCCGGCGGAACGGGTGCGCATGCACAACATCATGCTGGTGCCGGGCCGCGGAGCCACGGTCACCGTGGCCAGGCGCAAGGTATGGGGGCAGCCGAGTGGCTCGCTTGGCGGCGAGACGAGCGGTGCGGCTTCAGCCGCACGGTAGTCCAGTCCACCGGATGTGGATCCGATTCCGGCTGGTTCCGGTTTGGGACTAGACTGGTCCCATGGCTGAGCTCCACGTGCGCAACCTGCCTCCAGAAGTCCACACATGGCTGCGGCAGCGGGCGAAAGCCGAAGGGCGGTCGATGTCCGCTGAAGCCGTCGCGATTCTGCGCTCTGCGCTGCAGGGCGCACAGTCCGGAGCCGGGCGCGGTCAGGCGATCGACCGGCTGCGAGCGATCCGGCGACGAGCCCACCTCAGCGCGGATGCCCGTCTCGCCGAGGAGCTGGTCCGTGAGGACCGGGAGCGGTCCATGTGAGCCGCTCGTTGGTCGTCGACGCCTCGGTGGCGTTGAAGTGGGTGGTCACCGAACCCGGCAGCGAGAAGGCGGCCTCATTGCTCGATGAGATGGCTGCGGGCGCGGTGGTGCTCTTGGCACCGGAGCACCTGGTCGGAGAGGTAGCCAACGGGCTGCGCAAGAGAGTCGCCCAGAACCTACTGACCGTCGAGGATGCCTGTGCGGCACTCGATGCGATCGCGCACCTCGAGCTGACCTTCGTGGGTGGTGCCGGGCGTTGGTTCCCATGCCTCGAGGCCGCTCTCGAATGGGGAGTCACGACCTACGACGCGCTGTATGTGCTGCTGGCGAGAGACTTCGACGCCGAACTCGTGACCGCCGATGAGCGGCTCCACACAGCGGCGACGGGCGTACCCATCCGCTTGCTCGGTCCCTGAGCGGAGGGCGGGTTGCCCGCGGAGCGCGCCTCGGGCAGCGTGGGGCGGGTGAGTATCCGGGACCGGGACCAGTCGGGGCGGCCGCGCAATGCGCGTCCCCGTGACGGGGCGGGGCGGCCGCTGCCACAGGGGGCGCGAGGCGTCGACCGGGTGCCCGAGGACATCGTGCTCGGGCCGGAGGAAGCGCTGGCCGAGGCTCAGCGGCTGCTCGACGCGGGCTACCCGTTCCACGCGCACGAGGTGCTCGAGGGGGCGTGGAAGACCGCCGACGTCCCGGACCGGGGGATGTGGAAGGGCCTCGCCCAGCTCGCCGTCGGGCTGACCCACCTGCAGCGGGGCAACACCACCGGCGCGGTGGCGTTGTTGCGCCGGGGCGCCGAGAGCATCGCACCCCGGGTGGGGGATCCGCCGCACGGGCTCGACCTCGCGGGCTTGCAGGCGCAGGCCACCGCCCTCGCCGAGCGCATCGAGCGCGACGGAAGCAGCCCGCACCCGCGAGGCGTCGGCCGCATCCCCGAGGAACGGGTCGTTCTCGTCGAGCGGGTGCGTGAGCCCGCCGATGACCTGCGTGACACCTGATGTGCTCTGAAAGCGTCGCTCAGGTCGGGTCAGAACCGCGGTAAGCGCCCGCCCAAACGCCCACGGCGGCGGTGACCAGGGTCGCCCCGGCCCACGACGCGGCACCACCGCCGCTGACGAACGCCCACAGCAGGCCCACCACCGGAGCGGGGAGGGCGAGCACGAGATCCACCCGGAGGTGGCGGGCGAGCGTCGCCTCCCTGGCACGGCGCGCGGTGTCTGCGTCGGGGCGGGCGGGGTTGTCGATGCGGCACCCGCGGGGTTCGACGCGGCGGACTGTGCCCGACGGGTACACCCACCGCCCGCCGATCGTCGCCGCGACCCAGCGATCGCGCCTGGCGTCGCCATGCAGGAGCACCTCGGACGGGGACGGCAAGGTCACCAGCACCGGGTCGAAACAGACGGGAATCCAACGCTGCGGGGGGTCCTCCAGCTCGAGCCACGACCGGGAGATCAGCCCGGACTGCACCCGCACCCGGCGCAGCTGCACCGCCCGGGGTGGGCGGCGCACCGCGCGAGCGGCGTTGCCGCCCCGCACCGCGCTGGCCACGAGCAGGCCGGCGGTCACCACTGCGACGCACGCGAGGTCGGCGAGCGCCCCGTCGGCCGTCGCGATCAGGGTCGAGCCCGGGAGGGTGAGCCGCGACGGGTCGGCCGGATCGAAGGCGACCTGGGTGCGGCTGCCCGCCGAGGGCGGCTGCCGGGACAGCTCGACCTCGGACGTGCGCGCCGAGCCGCCCGGGGGCTGCCAGCGCACGCGTACCACGTCCGTGGTCACGCTGACGATCTCGCCGGTGGACCGAGCAGTGAGACCGGCGAGCTGGCGCTGCGCGGCCTGCCACGAGCCCCAGGCCACCGCGGCCACGAGGGCGCAGGCGACCAGCGGCACTGCGGTGGTCACGAGACCGTGTCGCAGCGCCGGGACGGAGAGCACTCGATCATCGTCCCCGAGACGCGGGCAGACCGGAGTCCGGGGAGTGCCAGGACGGCTCCCCGGACCCCGACCGATCGTCACCGGCTCACCGCTGCATGATGCCGATGTCGGTGTAGATCTCGTCCGCGAGCCCGAACGCTCCGAAGTTCGCGATGTTGCTGCGCACCGCCTGGACGTCCGGCCGGGCGTAGAGCAGCAGGGAGTGCCCGGTCCGCCAGATCTCGGTGTCGATCTGGTTGGCCAGCTCGAGCCGGCGCTGCTGGTCGAGCGTCGCGTTGGCCTCGGCGTAGAGCTGGTTGATCGTCTCGTTGCCGATCCGGCCGAAGTTCTGCTGGGCGGTGTCGTCCAGCGCGTAGATCGAGCGGGTGGAGCTGATCGGGAACGCGGTGCCGAGGAACGCGAAGTGCGTGACGTCGAAGTCGCCCACCAGGATGTGGTTCTCGAAGAAGTCCGCGACCGGCACCGTCTGGATCTGCATGTCGACGCCGATCTGACGCAGCTGCTCGCGGGCGATCCTCGACTCCTGGGCGCTGTTCTCGGTCCCGGTCGGGATGACGTTGCGGATCACCAGCGGCTGGCCGTTCCTGGTGCGGATGCCGTCGCCCTGCCGGGTCCACCCCAGCTCGTCGAGCATCCGCTCGGCCGCGGCCGGGTCGTAGGCGACGATCTGGTCGTTGTCCTGGTAGCCCCGCTGCGCCGTCGAGTTGAAGATGTGGTTGCCCAGCGGCTGCGGTTGCTGAAGGATCCGCCCGAGCAACGCGTCGGCGATCGCTTGCCGGTTGATCCCCTTCTGGATCGCGATGCGCAGGTCGCGATCGGCGAGGATTGATCCCTCCGCCCCGTTGAAGGTGATGTGCCGGAAGTCCGGGGCGACCGCCCGGCGAATGTCGGTGTTCGGGATCTGCTGCGCACGCTGGAGCTTGCTCACGATCGATGAGACCTCGAAGAAGTCGATCTCACCGTTCGCGTAGGAGTTCGGCTGGGCCTCCTGGTCCACGACCAGGTAGATGATGCGCTCTAATTTCGGTGCCGGTCCCCACCAGTTCTCGTCGCGGGTGACGATGATCCGCTGCGCCGTGGGGTCGGCGGTCTCGAGGCGGAACGGGCCGGCCGTCGTCAGCATCGCGTTGATCCAGCCGGTGTTGAAGACCTCCGGGTTGGCGTTGGTCTCCAGCGGGTAGAGCGGGTTGAACAGGCTCTGCCAGTCCGCGAAGGTCGGGTCGAAGGTCACCACGGCCTGCTTGTCATCGGCCCCGCGTTCCACGCTCGCGATGTCCACGTAACCGGTGCTGCTGGAGATCGAGAACGCTGGGTTCGACTCGTTCAGTGCCTGCCACTGGGCCCGGAAGTCCTCCCAGGTGATCGGCCGGCCGCTGCTCCAGGTCGCCTCCGGGTTGATGGTGTAGGTCACGACCTGCGGGTTGGTGGAGGTGAGCTCCGCCGACGTCATGTAATCCGTGTCGACCCTGACCGTGCCGTCCGGATTCGCGAGGAACACCTGCGGCATGACCGCGTCGATGACGTCCTCGTTGTCCCCCAGCGTGCCATTGAACTCGTGGTAGTTGAAGTTCGGCGGGAACTCGCTGAGCGGCCAGCGGAAGGTGCCGCCCTCGGGCACCTGCGCTCGAGGCACCTGGTTGACGGCGATGCTGCCCAGTTCCGGCGCGGCGCCACCATCGTCCCCGCCCCCGCCGCCACAGGCGGTGAGGGCGAGGACGCTGACGGTCACGGTGGCCAGCGCGGTCAGCCAGCGTCGTGGTCTCATCACCGCTCCTCCATCTGGTTCGGTCCCGCCGGCGAGCGAGCTCATCCGGTGACACTAAGGTTGTGCGACGCGTAATCCAGTCACGAACGAGTAACACCTTGCCGAGCCCCGTTCGCGGGCAGTAGCGAACGGGCCTCCGCGTAGTGGCACGCGGCCGGCTGGCCCACCGTGTCGCCCCAGCCGTGGCGTTCCAGCGGCGGCTCCTGCTCGAGGCACGGCCGCTGCTTCTCGGCGGGCAGTGTCGCGAACAGCGGGCAGCGGGTGTGGAAGCGGCAGCCGGACGGCGGGTCGAAGGGGCTCGGCATGTCGCCGACGAGGATGATCCGCTCGCGCTGCCGCTCGACGATCGGGTCCGGGATCGGGATGGCGGAGAGCAGCGCCTGGGTGTACGGGTGCTGCGGCGCGGAGAACACCGCGTCCACGTCGCCGAGCTCGACGATCTTCCCGAGGTACATCACCGCCACCCGGTCGGCGATGTGCCGGATCACCGACAGGTCGTGCGCGACGAACAGGTAGGCGAGTCCCAGCCGCTCCTTGAGCTCGTCGAGCAGGTTGATCACGCCCGCCTGGATGGAGACGTCCAGCGCGGACACCGGCTCGTCGAGCACCAACAGCTTCGGCTCGAGGGCAAGGGCCCGGGCGATGCCGACCCGCTGGCGCTGCCCGCCGGAGAACTGTGCGGGATACCGGTCGCCGTACTCGGGCCGCAGCCCCACCAGCTCCAGCAGCTCGGGCACCCGGCGCCGGACGTGCTCGGCGTCGTAGCCGTGTGCGGTCATCGGCTCGGCGATCGTCTGCGCGATCGGCAGCCGCGGGTCGAGGGAACCCGTCGGGTCCTGGAACACGACCTGCAGGTCCCGCCGCACCGCCATCCGGTCCTTGCGGCCCAGGGTCCGCACGTCGTGACCGAGCACGTCGATCCTGCCCGCGGTGGGCGCGGCCAGCCCGAGGATCTCCATGAGAGTGGTGCTCTTGCCGCAGCCGGACTCCCCGACGAGGCCGAGCGTCTCGGCCTCCCGGATGTCAAACGAGATGCCGTCGACGGCGTGCACGGTGCCCACCCGCCGCTTGAGCACCGCCCCCTTCAGCACGGGGAACTCCTTGACGAGGTCGGTCACCCGCAGCACCTCGGTCCGCCGGTCCCGGCTGGCCCGGGTTCTGGCCTGGTGCACGTGGGAGGCGCCGAAGAGCTCGGCGGCGCGGGTGGCCTGCGCCGCGGTCTCGTCGCTGCGGTGGCAGGCGGCCGCCTGGGTCCCCTGCACGCGGAGCAGGTCCGGCTCGGTCTGCGTGCAGACCTCGACGGCCAGCGGGCAGCGCGGGTTGAATGGGCAGCCGGGTGGAATGTCGACCATCGAGGGTGGCTGGCCCTCGATCGGCACCAGGGCCTGCTGCGCGAGGTCCACCCGGGGCACCGAGCCGAGCAGCCCGATCGTGTAGGGCATCCGCGGGTGGGCGTAGAGGTCGTCGACGTCGGCGGTCTCCACCGCTCGCCCCGCGTACATCACCATCACCCGATCGGCGATGCCGGCGATGACGCCGAGGTCGTGGGTGATCATGATGACGCTGGCGCCGGTCGCCTCCTTGGCGGTCTGGAGCACCTCGAGGACCTGGGCCTGCACGGTGACGTCCAGCGCGGTGCTCGGCTCGTCGGCGATGAGCAGGTCGGGGTCGTTGGCGATCGCCATCGCGATGACGGCCCGCTGGCGCATGCCGCCGGAGTACTCGTGGGGATACGCCCGCGCGCGCTGCGGCGCGTTCGGGATGCCGACGAGGTCGAGCAGCTCCACGGCGCGGCGGTTCGCGTCCTGCTTGGTCCCGGTGCCCCGCCGGTGCGCCAGCACCGCCTCGGCGACCTGATGCCCGACCGTGAACACCGGGGTCAGGGCGGAGAGGGGATCCTGGAAGACCATCGCGACGTGCCGCCCGCGGATCCGGGAGAGCTCGGTGTCCGGCTTGCCGAGCAGCTCGGTGCCGCGGAAGCGGATCGAGCCGCTCACCCTGGCCTGGGGCGGCAGCAGGCCCAGCACCGCCAGCGAGGAGACCGACTTCCCCGACCCGGACTCGCCGACGATACCGAGCACCTCTCCGGCGGCCACCTGGTACGACAGCCCGCGGACGGCATGCACCCGGCCCTGCTCGCTGGGGAACGAGACATCCAGGTCCGAGACCTCCAGCACCGGGGCATCCGGGCCGCCGGCGGACCCCAGCATCGGGTCGGCGAGGCCGCGGCCGATCATTCCATGTCCTTCCGGCCGCGCTGGGAGCTCGGATCGAGGGCGTCGCGCAGCCCGTCGCCCACGAAGTTCACCGCGAGCACGGCGAGCACGAGCAGCCCACCCGCGAACATGAAGAGCCACGGGGCCGTCAGCGCCGCGCTGGTGCCCTCGGCGATCAGCGTACCGAGCGAGGTGTCCGGTGGCTGCACCCCGAAGCCCAGGTAGGAGAGCCCGGACTCGGCGAGGATGGCCAGGCCGACGGTGACCGTCGCGTCGATGATGAGCAGGGAGGCCATGTTGGGGACGATGTGCCGGACGATGATCCGCCAGGCCGGCACGCCCGCGAACCTCGCGGCCTGGACGAACTCGCGCTCCCGCAGCGACAGCGTCATCCCCCGCACGATCCGGGCTGCGATCAGCCAGGAGAAGGCCGCGAGCAGCGGGACCAGGATGAGCCAGCCCTCGAAGGCGGGGCTGAGGATGCCGATGACGAGCAGGGCGGGCAGCGCGAGCATCAGGTCGACGACCCACATCAGCGCCCGGTCGGTCAGGCCGCCGAAGTAGGCCGCGGTCGCGCCTACCACCGTCGCGACCGCGGTGGAGATGAGGCCGACGAGCAGGCCGATGAGCAGGGACTTCTGCAGGCCCCGCATGGTGCGCACGAACCCGTCCTCGCCGATCTGGGTGGTGCCGAACCAGTGCTCGGCCGAGGGTGGCTCCAGGTAGGACGTGACGTCCTGGTCGGTGTAGGTCCAGGGGCTGATCACGGGGCCCAGGTAGGCGAGCACGAAGAGCCCCACGAACACGACCAGACCGATCACGCCCAGCTTGTGGCGCAGGAAGCGGCGCAACACCAGGCGCCGCCGTGACTGACTGGGAGCACCGTCCGGGGCCTCGACCGGTGCCGCGGTCCCGCTGCCCGCCTCGCCCGTCGCTGCGGTGGCCGGCTCATCCTTCGCGCGCGTCATCGGATCCTGATCCTCGGGTCGAGAGCGGCGTAGAGCACGTCGGAGAGCCAGCCGGAGAGCAGCACGAGCACGGCGGTGAAGAGCACCACGGTCGCCACGATGTTGACGTCCTCGATGGTCACTGCCCGGACGTACCAGTCGCCCATGCCGTACCAGGCGAAGATGCGCTCGACGAAGACCGCACCGGTGATGAGCAGCCCGAAGCCGAAGGCGAACAGCGTCGCCATCGGGATCAGGGCGGTGCGCAGCCCGTGCTTGAACAGCGTGCGTCGTCGGGTGAGTCCCTTGGCCTGAGCGGTGCGCAGGAAGTCGCTGCCCAGCACGTCGAGCATCGCGCTGCGCTGGTAGCGGCTGTAGAAGGCGATCTGGGTGAGCGCGATCGCGATCGTGGGCAGGATGAGGTGCTGCAGGCGGTCGAGCAGCGAGGCCCAGAAGTCACCCCGCAGGCCCGCGGTCGTCTCGCCGGTGAAGTACAGCAGGGTGGTGCCTGCCGCGTCGTTGAATCGGATCGCGGCGAACTGCAGCAGCAGCGCGAGCAGGAACACCGGGGTGGACAGGATCAGGAAGGAGAACAGCGTGCCGATGTAGTCGCTCGCCTTGTACTGCCGGATCGCGCTGACGACGCCGAGGATGACGCCGAGCGTGACGCCGATGACCGTCCCGATGAGCAGCAGCCGCAGGCTCACGCCCATGCGGGCGAACAGCTCGTCGGTGACCTGCTGACCGGTGACGGTCTCGCCGAAGTCGCCCTGCAGCACGCCGGTGAACCAGTTGTAGAACCGCAGCGGGATCGGCTCGTCCAGGCCCAGCGCCTGGCGGCGGCGCTCGACGACCTCCGGCGGGGGCGGGGGGTTGCGGCCGAGCAGCGAGCCCAGCGGGGTGAAGGTGAGCGCCGCGGTGCAGTAGGCCACGAAGGTCGCCACGAAGGCGAGCGCCACGTAGTTGGCCAGCCGGCGGAGCAGGAATCGGGTCATGTCGAGCCCCTCCGGCGACCGCGGCCGGGATCCCTGCCTGCTCGCCCCACGTTCGTCATCCTCGCACGCTCCGTCTCGGTGGGCCTGCCCACGGCCGGGGGGAGCCAACAAGCCACAGTGGACGGCCACGGCCGGCCACTGTGGACAGGCAATCGGCAGGGTGGCACGGTGGGGGGATGAGCGAGCTCAACGCCACCTCCGCCGCGCTGCTCGGCCTGCTGCACGAGGGGCCGATGACCGGTGGGCAGCTGGTCGCCACGGCGGCGGAGCGCTTCGGGTCGTTCTTCAGCGTCACCCGCAGCCAGGTGTACCGGGAGCTGCCGGTACTGGCCGAGGCGGGCCTGCTGCGGCTGGGCAAGCAGGGGCCGCGCTCCAGCCAGCAGTATGTGGTCACCGCGGCGGGCAAGCGGGCCTTCAAGGCCTGGCTGAGCTCCGCGCCGGGCGCAGACCAGCTCCGCAGCCCGCTGATCCTGCGCCTCGCGCACGCCGGTGCGCTGACCCCGAGGCAGCGGGCGGCGCTGGTGGGCGGGGCCCGGGAGGCATACGCCGCGCAGCTCGCCGAGGCAAGGGCGGCGGTGCGCGCGGCGGGCGATCCCTACGCCAAGGCTGTCGCCGAGTTCACCGTCGGGCACCTGCGGGCGGTGATCAAGCTGCTGGACGCGATCCCCGAGCGGTGACCGGGGATGCCACGACGGACTACGCTGGATCGACGTGAACGCCGACGCCGCAGCCGACCTCAAGGACCTCGCCGCCATGCTCACCGGCATCGAGGCCGTGCTGGACCTCGACCGGCTCCGGGCCGAGGTCGCCCAGCTCGAGGAGCAGGCCGGGCGGCCGGACCTGTGGGAGGACGCGGAGCACGCCCAGCAGGTGAACAGCCGGCTCGCCTACCGGCAGGGCGACCTGCGCCGGATCACCGGGCTGCGGCAGCGACTCGACGACGTCGAGGTGCTCTACGAGCTGGCCACCGCCGAGGACGATCGGTCCACCCTTGCCGAGGCCGACGCCGAGCGGGCGGCGCTCCGCTCGGAGATCGAGTCGCTGGAGATCCGCACGCTGCTGGCCGGCGAGTACGACGAGCGCGACGCACTGGTCACCGTCCGGTCCGAGGCCGGCGGGGTGGACGCCGCGGACTTCGCGGAGATGCTGATGCGGATGTACCTGCGCTGGGCCGAGCGCCACGGCTACCCCACCGAGGTCTACGACACCTCCTACGCCGAGGAGGCGGGGCTCAAGTCGGCGACGTTCGCGGTCAAGGCACCGTTCGCCTACGGCACGCTGTCGGTCGAGCAGGGCACCCACCGGCTCGTCCGGATCTCGCCGTTCGACAACCAGGGACGCCGCCAGACCTCGTTCGCCGGGGTGGAGGTGCTGCCGGTGACCGAGCAGGCTGACCACGTGGACATCCCGGAGAACGACATCCGGGTCGACGTCTTCCGCTCCTCCGGCCCCGGCGGGCAGAGCGTGAACACCACGGACTCCGCCGTGCGGCTGACCCACCTGCCCACCGGCATCGTGGTGTCCTGCCAGAACGAGAAGTCGCAGATCCAGAACCGGGCCGCGGCGATGCGGGTGCTGCAGTCCCGGCTGCTGGAGCGCATGCGGCAGGACCGCCAGGCCGAGATGGACGCGCTCAAGGGGGAGGGCAGCTCGTGGGGCAACCAGATGCGCTCCTACGTGCTGCACCCGTACCAGATGGTCAAGGACCTGCGCACCGAGCACGAGGTCGGCAACCCCGCAGCCGTGCTCGACGGGGACATCGACGGCTTCCTCGAGTCGGGCATCCGCTGGCGCCGGCAGCAGGAGCCCGCAAGCCGGTGAGCCGTGCACCGGCAGGTGGGTAGACTCGCCGCTCGTGATCCGGCTCGAGCGCGTCAGCAAGTCATACAAGACCTCCACCCGGCCTGCACTGGACAACGTCTCGGTGGAGTGCGACAAGGGCGAGTTCGTGTTCCTCATCGGGCCGTCCGGCTCCGGCAAGTCGACCTTCCTGCGGCTGCTGCTGCGCGAGGACGTGCCCAGCAGCGGCGAGGTCTACGTGGCGGACTGGAACGTCGGCAAGCTGTCCCGCCGTCGGGTCCCCCAGCTGCGCCAGCGAGTCGGATGCGTGTTCCAGGACTTCCGGCTGCTGAACAACAAGACGGTGACGGAGAACGTCGCCTTCGCGCTGGAGGTGATCGGCAAGCCTCGCCACACCATCAGCAAGGTGGTGCCCGAGGTGCTTGACCTGGTCGGGTTGGCTGGCAAGGCCGAGCGGATGCCCTACGAGCTCTCCGGCGGTGAGCAGCAGCGTGTCGCGATCGCGCGCGCCTTCGTCAACCGCCCGCTGCTGCTGCTGGCCGACGAGCCGACCGGCAATCTCGACCCCGAGATCAGCCAGGACATCATGCTGCTGCTGGAGCGGATCAACCGCACCGGCACCACGGTCGTGATGGCCACCCACGACCACTCCATCGTCGACTCGATGCGTCGGCGGGTGGTGGAGCTCCAGCTCGGTCAGGTCGTCCGGGACGAGAGCCGCGGCGTCTACGGCGTCGGCCGCTGATGCGTGCCAACTTCGTGTTCAGCGAGGTCCTCACCGGCCTGCGCCGCAACATGACGATGACGATCGCCATGGTCATCACCACCGCGATCTCGCTCGGCCTGCTCGGCGGCGGCCTGTTGGTCGTGCGCACGATCGACCGCATGCAGGACCTGTACTACGACCGGGTCGAGGTCGCCGTCTTCCTCACCGAGGACATCAGCGCGAACGACCCGGGCTGCACCGCCAGCCCATGCGTCGACCTGCGGACCGAGCTCGAAGCCGCCTCCGGTGTCGAGTCGGTGACCTTCGAGAGCCGCGCGGAGGCGTTCGCGCGGTTCCAGGAGATCTTCGAGGCGCAGCCCGAGCTGCGGGAGCTCGCCCGGCCGGAGGCGTTGCCCGCCTCGTTCCGGGTGCAGCTGACCGATCCGGAGCGCTTCGGCGTGGTCGCCCAGGAGTTCGACGGGCGTCCCGGCGTGGACCGGATCGCCGACCAGGGGGCGTATCTCGACCGGCTCTTCGAGCTGATGTCCGGGCTCCGCAACGCGACCTTCGTGATCGCGCTGGTGCAGGCGCTGGCCGCGCTGCTGCTGATCTCCAACACCATCCAGGTGTCGGCCTTCACCCGCCGCACCGAGGTCGGCATCATGCGGCTGGTCGGCGCGACCCGCTGGTACACCCAGCTCCCGTTCCTCATCGAGGCGGTGGTCGCCGGCCTCGCCGGTGGCCTGCTGGCGATCTTCGGTCTGCTGCTGCTGAAGACCGCGTTCCTCGACCGCGTGCTCTCCGAGGTCTTCGCGTCGGGCATCGTGCCGCAGGTGGGCTTCGCCGACATCGCGCTCATCTCGCCGATCCTGATCCTCGTCGGTGCCGCGGTGGCCGCCGTGACCGGTTACGTCACCCTGCGCCTGTACGTTCGGATCTAGCGCCCTGGAGGGAGGACCATGTGAGCTACGAGCGGCTGGACACCAACGTGGATCTGCCCGCCATGGAGCGCGAGATCCTCGCGCGCTGGCGCGAGCGGTCGGTGTTCGAGCGCAGCCTGGCGCAGACCTCGGGCGGACCGACCTGGACCGCGTACGAGGGACCACCGACGGCCAACGGCAGGCCCGGGCTGCATCACGTCGAGGCGCGCTCCTTCAAGGACGCCTTCCCGCGCTACCGCACCATGAAGGGCTACCACGTGCCCCGCCGGGCGGGGTGGGACTGTCACGGCCTGCCGGTGGAGCTGGAAGTGGAGAAGTCGCTCGGGCTGAGCGGCAAGCGTGACATCGAGGCATTCGGCATCGCGGAGTTCAACCAGCGCTGCCGGGAATCGGTACTCGTGTACGTGACCGCGTGGCAGGACATGACCGAGCGGATGGGCTACTGGGTCGACTTCGACGATGCCTACCGCACCATGGACGCGCGGTACGTGGAGAGCGTCTGGTGGGCGCTGCAACGCATCCACGACCGGGGCCTGCTCGTCGAGGACTACCGGGTGGCGCCGTACTGCCCACGCTGTCAGACGGCGCTGTCCAGCCACGAGCTCGGCCAGCCCGGTGTCTACGCCGACGTGACCAGCCCGTCGGTGTTCGTCCGCCTCCCGATGACCAGCGGACCGTGGGCTGCCGAGGCGGACCTGCTGATCTGGACCACCACGCCGTGGACCCTGGTCAGCAACACCGCGGTCGCGGTGCACCCCGAGGTGACCTACGTGCGGGTGCGGCCACCCGGCGGCGGGCGTGACGTGGTGGTGGCCGAACCACTGGTCGCGCCGGTTCTCGGCGAGGGGTGGGAGGAGGTGGCAGCGCTGCCCGGAAGCAAGCTGGCGGGCGCGTCCTACCGCCGGCCGTTCGGCCTCGTCGACATCCCGGACGCCCATCGGGTCCTGACGGCCGACTTCGTGACCACGGCCGAGGGAACGGGCCTGGTCCATCTCGCCCCGGCGTTCGGCGCGGACGACCTGGAGGCGTGTCGCCGCCGCGGGCTCCCGGTGGTCAACCCCGTGCAGCGGGACGGCAGGTTCGAACCCGGGCTCGCGCTGGTGGGCGGGCTCACCTTCACCGAAGCCAACCCGGTGCTGATCACCGACCTCCGGGACCGGGAACTGCTCGTGCGCGAGCAGCCATACCGGCACTCCTATCCGCACTGCTGGCGCTGTCACTCGGCCTTGCTCTACTACGCCATGCCGTCCTGGTACATCCGGACCTCGGCCATCCGGGACGAGCTGACCGCCGAGAACGACCGCACCAACTGGTACCCGGCAAGCATCAAGGAGGGCCGGTACGGCCACTGGCTGGCCAACAACGTGGACTGGGCGCTGTCCCGGAGCCGCTACTGGGGCACCCCGCTGCCGATCTGGCGCTGCGGCAACCAGCACGCCGTCTGCGTCGGTTCGCTGGCGGAGCTGGGCAAGCACGCGGGCCGGGACCTCAGCGAGCTCGAACCGCATCGCCCGTTCGTCGACGACGTCACCTTCGACTGCCCGACCTGCGGCGAGGTGGCCACCCGGGTGCCCGAGGTCATCGACGTCTGGTTCGACTCCGGCGCGATGCCCTTCGCGCAGTGGGGCGCCCCGCACCGGGGCGACGAGGAGTTCGTACGGTCCTACCCCGCCCAGTTCATCTGCGAGGCGATCGACCAGACCCGCGGCTGGTTCTACACCCTGATGGCGATCGGGACACTGGTGTTCGGCCGCTCGTCGTACGAGAACGTGCTGTGCGTCGGTCTGCTGCTCGACGGCGAGGGCCGCAAGATGAGCAAGCACATCGGCAACGTGCTCGAACCCATCTCCCTGATGGACCGGCACGGCGCCGACGCCGTGCGGTGGTTCATGCTCGCCTCCGGCTCCCCGTGGGGCGACCGGCGGGTCAGCCACGAGGCCATCGAGGAGGGCGCCCGCAAGGTCATCCTGACCTACTGGAACACCGCCGCCTTCCACACCCTCTACGCCGGGCTCTCCGGCTGGCGGCCGAACGCCGGCTCGGCACCTCCCCCGACCGACCGGCAGGTGATGGACCGGTGGGTGCTGGCCGAGCTCGCCGCGACGATCACCGATGTCGACCGGGCCATGGACGGCTTCGACATCCAACGCGCCGCCACCCGGCTGGCCGGGTTCGTCGACGAGCTGTCCAACTGGTACGTGCGCCGCTCACGGCGCCGGTTCTGGGAGGGCGATCCCGCCGCGCTGGCCACCCTGCACGAATGCCTGGACACCCTGACCCGGCTGCTCGCGCCGCTGCTGCCGTTCGTCACCGACCGGGTGTGGCAGGCCACCGTCGCCGCCACCGACCCGGCCGCACCGGACTCGGTGCACCTCGCACCCTGGCCCGAGGACCGCCCGGATCTCCTCGATCCCGGCCTCGCGCAGCAGATGGCACTGGTCCGGCGAGTCGTCGAGCTCGGCCGCACCACCCGGGCCGAGTCGGGCGTCAAGATCCGCCAGCCGCTCGCCCGCGGGCTCGTCGCCGCGCCGGGCTGGGAGGGGGTCGCGGACGGGCTGCGCGCCGAGGTCGCGGCCGAGCTCAACGTGATCGCCCTGGACGCCACCGACGCCGAGGCCAGCGTCGTCGACCACACCATCCGGCCCCAGTTCCGCGCCCTCGGCAAGCGCTTCGGCTCCCGCACCCAGCAGATCGCCCAGGCGATCCGCGAGGCGGACGCCGACGCGATGGCCGCAACACTGCGGCTGACCGGCCAGGTCGAGCTCGCCGCCGACGGCGAGACGGTCGTGCTCACTCCGGCCGAGATCGAGGTCACCGAGACCCCCCGCACCGGGTGGGCGGTGGCCAGCCGGGACGGGGTCACCGTCGCACTCGACACCACGATCACCCCCGAGCTTCGGCGCGCCGGGCTGGCCCGCGACGTGATGCGCGCCCTGCAGCAGGCCCGCAAGAACACCGGCCTGCAGGTCAGCGACCGCGTCGCCGTCTGGTGGCACGCCGACGGCGAGACTGCGGTCGCGGTCCGTGAACACGCCCCGGCGATCGCCGAGGAGATCCTGGCCAGCACCTTCACCGAGGCGCCCGGACCGGTCGACCTGCACCCGGAGACCGACCCGGGCACCGGCTTGACCTACCGGCTGCGTGTCGCCTGACCCTCCCGGCAGCTCTGCCGGTCGATCACCGGCGGCTACCATCGGGCCGGTGAAGGAACGCGGGCGCAAGGTGATCGTGTCGAACCGGCGGGCCCGGCACGACTTCGCGATCCTCGACGTCTTCGAGGCCGGGATCGTGCTCACCGGCACCGAGGTGAAGTCACTGCGGGCCGGCCGCGCCTCGCTCGCCGACGCGTTCGCCACCGTCGACGACGGTGAGGTCTTCCTGCGGGGGATGCACATTCCCGAGTACACCGAGGGCAGCTGGACCAACCACGAGCCGCGACGCACCCGCAAGCTGCTGCTGCACCGGCAGGAGATCGAGCGGCTGATCGGCAAGACGCGGGAGAGCGGTCTGTCGCTGGTGCCGCTGGCCGTGTACTTCTCCGACGGCAAGGTCAAGGTGGAGATCGCGCTCGCGCGCGGCAAGAGGTCCTACGACAAGCGCCAGGACCTCGCCGCGCGGGACGCCCAGCGCGAGGTGCAGAAGGCCCTGGGCCAGCGCGCCAAGGGCATGGGCTGAGGCACCCGATGGACGGGCCCGCTGGTGGGCGGGGAAGAGGAACCCGCCCGCGAGCGTTATGCTGGTGAGGTTGGCCAGCTCGATTCAAGTGCAAGCCCGACCAGGGGGTGAACGGTTTCGACTCCGGACGTTGAGTCAGTGGGAAGCGTGCCGGTGCAGGCGAGAGACCACCGTAAGCGTCATCGCACCCCAACAAGCGCCGACTCCAGTCAGCGCGAGTTCGCCCTCGCCGCCTGAGCAAGGAGCGACTCTGTCGGACCGGGGGCGTCCCCGCCCCGGACCCCGGCATCAGCTAGGGGACTTCACTGGCAGGCTTGGTCGCGGGGCCTGCCAGGACACCGCACAGCGACTGGGATCGTCACACCGGCTTGTCCGCGAGACCGGTGGATCCGAGTAGAGGCGTAGCAGACTGCGCACGGAGAAGCCCTGATGATGCGACGGAGGACCCGGGTTCGATTCCCGGCACCTCCACCACCGCCGCGACAGCCGGCTCCGGTTCACCCCATCGCTGCACGGGGACCCGGCGCCCACGAGGAGAGGAACCATGAAGAGCGGCATCCACCCGAGCTACGTCGAGACCGAAGTGGTCTGCGGCTGCGGGAACACGTTCACCACGCGGAGCACGAAGGCCGACGGCAGGATCCGTGTGGAGGTCTGCTCGGCATGCCACCCGTTCTACACCGGAAAGCAGAAGATCCTGGACACCGGCGGCCGGGTGGCGCGGTTCGAGAAGCGCTACGGCAAGCGCCAGAAGTAACCGCCGGCAGCAAGCACGACGAAACCTCCGCGGCGCGCCCGTCCCGATGGGGGGTGGGCGCGCCTGTCATGAGTGGAAACGGGGACAGCGGTGGACACCGCGGCGGTGCACGCACTGCTCGCCGAGCACGCCGAGCTGGAGTCCCGGCTCGCCGACCCGCAGTTGCACTCGGACTCCGGTGCCGCTCGCAAGGTCGGGCGCCGGTACGGCGAGCTGAGCCGGGTGGTACGGGTGGCCCGCGAGCTGGAGTCCGTGCACGCGGACCTCGCTGTCGCCCGTGAGCTCGCCGCCGACGACCCGGGGCTGGCCGCCGAGGCCGAGACGATGTCCGCGCGCGTCAGCGAGCTCGAGGGCCAGCTCGCCGAACTGATGCTGCCCCGTGACGCCGACGACGATGCGGACGTCGTCCTGGAGATCAAGTCAGGAGAGGGTGGCGCCGAGTCGGCCCTGTTCGCCGGGGACCTGCTGCGGATGTACCTGCGCTACGCCGAGCGCCACGGCTGGCGGGCGGAGGTGCTCGACGCCACCGAGGCCGACCTGGGGGGCTACAAGGACGTCACCGTCTCGGTGCGGGGCGAGGCGGTGTGGGAACGGCTGAAGTTCGAGGGCGGGGTGCACCGCGTGCAGCGGGTCCCGGTGACCGAGTCGGCCGGGCGCATCCACACTTCCGCCGCCGGAGTGCTCGTCTACCCCGAGCCGGACGAGGTCGAGATCGGGATCGACGAGAAGGACCTGCGGGTCGACGTCTACCGCTCCTCGGGTCCGGGCGGGCAGAGCGTGAACACCACCGACTCCGCGGTCCGGATCACTCACCTGCCCACCGGCGTCGTGGTGTCCTGCCAGAACGAGAAGTCGCAGATCCAGAACCGGATCCGCGCCCTGGCGGTGCTGCGCGCCCGGCTGCAGGCGCTGGCGGAGGAGCAGGCGATGCAGCAGGCCTCGAACATGCGCCGCTCGCAGGTGCGCACGGTGGACCGCTCCGAACGGGTGCGCACCTACAACTTCCCGGAGAACCGGATCTCCGACCACCGGGTGAACTACAAGGCACACAACCTCGACGCGGTGCTCGACGGCGACCTGGACGCGGTGCTGGACGCGCTGGTCGCGGCGGACCGCGAGCTGCGCCTGCGGCCCACGTGAACGCCGCCGGGATGAGGCGGCAACCGCTGCGGCTGGCCGTGCTGGAGGCGGAACGGATCCTCTCCAGGGCCGGGGTGGCGTCCCCCCGGGTCGACGCCGAGGAGCTCGCCGCGTTCGTGCTGGGGGAGCGGCGGAGCCGGCTGCCGATGGTCCCGCTGGTGGATCCGCCCGCGATCGAGTCGCTGCGCAAGCTCGTCACCGAACGCGCCCGCCGGGTGCCGCTGCAGCACATCACCGGTCGGGCGACGATGGGCGGGGTCGAGGTGGCTGTCGGGCCTGGGGTCTTCGTGCCCCGCCCCGAGACGGAGCTGCTGCTTGACTGGGGGTTGACATTGCTCCGCGGCGTCGCGGCGCCGCTGGTGGTCGACCTGTGCACTGGTTCCGGCGCCCTCGCGCTCGCCGTCGCGCATGCCCGGCCCGACGCCGAGGTGCACGCGGTGGAGGCCGACCCGGTGGCGTTGAGCTGGGCGCGCCGCAACGCCGACACCCGCGCCGGGGCCGGAGACACCGCGGTGCGGCTGCACTGCGGGAACGTCGGCGATCCGGCCCTGCTCGCCCAGCTCGACGGGATGGCTCATCTGGTGCTGTGCAACCCGCCCTACGTGCCCTCCGGCGCCGAGGTCGCGCCCGAGGTGGCTCGCCACGACCCTCCGGTGGCGGTGTTCGCCGGGCCGGACGGGCTCAGTGTCATCCCCGATGTGGTGCGCGCCGGAGCCCGCCTGCTGGGTGCGGGCGGTGGCATCGCGATCGAGCACGACGACAGCCACGGCGAGGCAGTCCCGGTCCTGCTCGCCGCCCGCCGGGTGCTCACCGCCGTCACGGAGCACGCCGACCTGGCCGGCCGCCCGCGGTTCGCCACCGCGCTGCGCCGGACAGCCAGCTGACCGGCCGGAGTCAGGAGACGGCCGGCATCCCGGCCTCGAGCGTGGTCAGCGTCAGGTCGGAGACGGCCCGCATCCCGCTCCCGTTGGGGTGCACCGGAAACGCCGGCTGGGTCGGGAAGACGCCTTCCACCCACCTGGTGAACGGCCCCTGGCAGGTGTCCCGGCCGAGGGAGTTGGCGTAGGAGTCGACGAACAGCGCGCCGTTGTCCTCCGCCTGCTCGGCCATCATCTCGGTGAGCTGCTGCTGGATGCCGTCAATGTAAGCGACGTCGCCGCGCGCGATCGGCACGATCGGGAAGCAACCGTCTGCCGGCGGCAGGATCCGGAGATAGCCGACCAGGACCACGGCCGCGTCCGGCGAGCGCTCCCGAATGCTCTGCAGCACCGCGGCCAGCTGCGGCGCCGCCTCGTCGATCCGCTCGGTGAACTCGTCCACGCCGTCCGCGGTGACCTGCCGGCGGCACGGGTCGCCCGCAGGATCGGTGAAGCTGACCTGCGCGCAGGTGTACGCGATGTCGGTGAAGCCCACGTCGTTGCCGACAATTCCCACCGTCACCAGGTCGGTATCCGGCCGCAGCGCGTCGAACTGCGGGGGGTTGGCCCCGAGCAGGACGGGTTGCGATGCGGTCATGTTCTCGGTCACCGCTCCGCTGCAGCTGACGTCGGTGAACTCCGTGACGCCGAGGCGGGCGGCCAGCATCGACGGGTAGTTGCCGGTGGAGCGGAAGCATCCCAGCGGATCGAGGCGCTGCACCGGGATGAACGGTCCCGCGGTGAAGGAGTCGCCCAGCGCGACGTAGTGGTCGTACTCGGGCGTCTCGTGCGCGGCGGCGGGCGCGCCGACCAGGGCGAGAGTCACCACGGTGAGCACCGCGGTGACGATCATCTTCGAACGGCGGTGCGGCAGCGGCATGGGGGCTCCTCGTGGTCTAGCCGGATCGTGGTACCCCGGTCACGGCCTGTCAATGACCGATCGGGTTGCCTTCATGGACCCGGCGGGGGCGCGATACGACCACCCGTCGCGCGCCGTACCCTGCAGTCTCGTGAGCACGGT
Organism: Pseudonocardiaceae bacterium; assembly: GCA_035640155.1. Taxonomy (GTDB): domain Bacteria; phylum Actinomycetota; class Actinomycetes; order Mycobacteriales; family Pseudonocardiaceae; genus JALYQB01. The sequence continues at coordinate 48,608 of DASQWR010000032.1, read as the reverse complement.
CTACGACTGCGCGGTACCGGAGAGCCGGGCGGCGGGACTCGCGGCGGCGGCGGGCGCGGTCCGGGCGGGGCAGCTGGTCGTGCTGCCCACCGACACCCTCTACGGCCTCGGCTGCGACGCGTTCTCCTCGGCAGCGGTACGGGTACTGCTCGACGCCAAGGGCCGCGGCCGCGACATGCCGGTTCCCGTCCTGGTCGGTTCGTGGTCCACTGTGGATGGCCTGGTGCTCGGTGTGCCGCCCGAAGCCCGGCGGTTGATCGAGGCGTTCTGGCCGGGGGGCCTCTCGATCGTGCTGCCGCACGCGCCGTCGCTGGCCTGGGACCTCGGTGACACCCGCGGCACGGTGATGCTGCGGATGCCACTGCACCCCGTCGCGCTGGAGCTGCTGCGCGATGTCGGCCCGATGGCTGTCTCCAGCGCGAACCGGTCCGGGCAGGCTCCGGCGACCACTGCGGCCCAGGCTCGTGACCAGCTCGGCGAGCGGGTGCCGGTGCTGCTGGACGGTGGCCCGGCGGGCGCCGCGGTGCCCTCTACCGTCGTCGACCTCACGGCGGATGACCCGGTGGTGCTCCGGGAGGGAGCCATCAGCGTCGCCGAGATCGGCGAGGTCCTCGGCGTCGCGGTGCCGATCGCCTCCTGACCAGGGGACTCCGGCTGAGCTGAGCCGGGTCGCCGAGACCACTCACGGCAAGCACTAGGGTGGCGCCGTGGGACCCACCGCCGCTCCCGCCGGTCTTCCGCTGCGGGAGTACCTGCTGGTCGGCCTCACCGCAGCGGTCCTGACGTTCCTGCTCACCGGGCTGGTGCGGCTGCTGGCGATCCGCTCCGGCGCGGTGGCCATGCCCCGGGATCGCGACGTGCACCTCACGCCGATCCCGCGGCTCGGTGGGCTTGCCATGTACGGCGGGATCCTCGGCGGCGTGCTGCTGGCCCACCAGCTCCCCGTGCTGCGCCGGTCGTTCGAGTTCTCCTTCGACGTCGTCGCGGTGCTGGTCGCGGGTGGGGTGATTGTCGTGGTCGGCGTGCTGGACGACCGGTTCGAGCTCGACTCGCTGACCAAGCTGGCGGGGCAGGTCACCGCGGCCGGGATCCTGGTGCTCTTCGGTGTGCAGTGGTTCCTGTTCTGGGTGCCGTGGAACGGAGGTGCTGACGCCACCGGCTCGGTGGTGATCCTCGGCCAGGACCAGGCGGTGCTGCTCACCGTCGCGCTCGCGGTGGCGCTGGTGAATGCGATGAACTTCGTCGACGGGCTCGACGGGCTGGCGGCCGGCATCGGTCTCATCGCGGCGGTCGCGACCGGGGCCTTTGCCCTGCACCTGCTCGCCGAGTCCGGCGGCAGCGTCTCCGCCTATCCGCCAACGCTCATCGCGGCGCTGATCGCGGGCGCGTGCCTCGGCTTCCTGCCGCACAACTTCCAGCCGGCTCGGATCTTCATGGGCGACTCCGGGGCCATGCTGATCGGGCTGATGCTCGCCGGCGCGACCACCAGCGCGTCGGGGCGCGTCGACCCCAGCAGTTACGGCGCCACCGACGCGCTGGCCCTGTTCTCCCCGCTGCTGGTGGTGGCCGCAGTGCTGTTCGTGCCGCTGCTGGATCTGGTGCTCGCGGTGGTCCGCCGCACCACCGCGGGGCGCAGCCCGTTCGCGGCGGACAAGATGCACCTGCATCATCGGTTGCTGGAGGTCGGCCACTCGCACCGCCGCGCGGTGTTGCTGATCTACCTGTGGGCCGCGCTGCTGGCCTTTGGTGCGGTGGCGTTGACCGTGTTCGACATGTTCGTCGTGGTGTGGGGGGTGGGTCTCGGACTGCTTGTCGCGCTGCTCGGCTCGGTGGTACCGCGCCTACACGCCCACTGAGTTGCGACAACCGGCTCGCGCCGTTTGATCCAACCCCTGTGATAGCGTCTGGTTCGTCCCGCCCACCTGGGATGTCGGCCCACCGGCACCGAATCGTGATCCCTGAGGTCCCCTCGGACATGAACGACGCCCTTGGACTGCGAGGAGTGCCTTTGAGCGATGGCCGCCCGTCGCGCGTCGCACAGTACCTAGGGTGAGGTGCCCGTGAGCAAGCGCGATGGCCCGAATCTGTCCGACCTGCTCACCTTCGGCGTGAGCACCGCGGCGTGTTTGGTTGCGGGCCTGGCTCTCGGATGGCTGGCCGATGCGGCCCTGGACACCCTGCCGCTGTTCACGCTGATCGGACTGGCTCTCGGCATCGTCGCGACCGGCCTGTACATCTACGTCACGCTGAAGAAGTACCTGAAGGAGTAGTTGTTGCAACCATGATGACGCTGAAAGGTCGACCGTGATCTCGGGGCTCACTCCGGCGGGCTTCGCGGGTGCCAGTGTGCGCCGGCTCGCACTGATCGCCCTCGGCATCGGAGTCGCCGGAGTCGCCGTGGCGGCTCCGTTCGGCCAGCTCACGGTGGCGCTCTTCGGCTGTCTCGGGCTCGCCCTCGGACTGCTCAACATCGTCCTCCTGCACCGCTCCGCCGCGCGGTTCGCCGGTGGCGGGAGCGCGCACCAGACGCGCAGGTCGGCAGGCGGTGTGTTCGGGCGGATCGCCCTGGTCACCGTCCTCGCCCTCGCGATCGCCTGGCTGGCACGGCCGGACGGGCTCGGCGTGTTCCTGGGGCTGATTGCCTTCCAGTTCGTCGTGATCACCACCACCCTGGTGCCCATGGTCAGGGAACTGCGCCGGACGGGAGTACAGGCATGACCGAGACGGTGCTGGCGGCCGAAGGCGGAATCGAGGTCGGCGTCCACCCGGAGGCGACCCTCTTCGGGTTGACCTTCAACGTCGACACCGTGATCTCGACGTTGGTCGCGGCAGCGATCGTCCTCGGGTTCAGCCTCTACCTGCGAGCGAAGACCACCGCGGGCGTGCCGACCGGCGTGCAGCTGATGTTCGAGACGGTCACCGACCAGATCGAGCGACAGGTCGAGGAGAATGTGGGGATCCGCACCGCCCCATTCGTCGTACCGCTCGCGCTCGCACTGTTCTTCTTCATTCTGATCTCGAACTGGATGTCGCTCATCCCGCACGCGTTCGAGGAGTATCTCAAGCCGCCCACTGCGGACGTGAACCTGACCTTCGCGCTGGCCTTCTTCGTCATCATCCTGATCCACATCACCGGCTTCGCGAAGCGGGGGACGGGCTACTTCCGCCACTTCCTCGGGCCGATTCCCGTGATGGCGCCGATCGAGATCCTGCAGGAGATCATCCGGCCGTTCAGCCTCTCGCTGCGGCTTTTCGGGAACATCTTCGCCGGTACCGTGATGGTGAGTATCATCGCGTTGTTGCCCGGGTTCGCCTACTGGCTCCCGACGTCGCTGTGGAAGCTTTTCGAGCTTGCGATCGGGCTGATCCAGGCGATCATCTTCGCGGTGCTGACGATCGTCTACTTCTCCGGTGTCAGTCCGGAAGAGGAAGGGGCGCACTGAGGCTCCCTCCATTGCCTGAGCGGCCGGGGCGCTGATGCTGGCTTCGAGCCTGGACCCGGATTGTTCCACGAGTTCCTACAGACCAAAGGAGAGACATGGGCCTCGCAGAGATTGTTCTCGCGCAGGGCGGTGGTGGCGGTGTCATGGGCAACGTCATCGTGGCGGGTGCGTTCATCGGTGGTGGTCTGGCACTGGCCGGCGGCGCCATCGGTGTCGGGATCGGCGACGGTTATGTCGGCGGTCAGCTCATCGCCGGAACGGCGCGGCAGCCCGAGGCCTACGGCCGGCTGTTCACGATCTTCCTGATCACCGTGGGTCTGGTCGAGGCGGCGTACTTCATCAACCTCGCCTTCATGGCGCTGTTCGTGTTCGCCACTCCCGGAATGTGACGGCGGGTACCGGAGATGGCTCCCGACATCCTCGCCGCCGAGGGCGGCGGCGGTGGCAGCAACTTCCTGATCCCGAACGCGACGTTCTTCATCGAGCTGGCGATCTTCCTGATCATCCTGGGGGTGATCTGGCGTTACGTGGTGCCCCCGGTCAAGCGGGCCATGAACGAGCGCCAGGACATGGTGCGCAAGCAGATCGAGGAGAGCGAGCGGGCCGCGGAGCGGCTGGCGGAGGCGGAGAACAGGTACCAGGACGCGCTCGCCGAGGCCCGCACCGAGGCGGCGAAGATCCGGGAAGGCGCCCGCGCCGACGCCCAGCGCGTCAAGGAGGACATGCACGAGCAGGCCAACCAGGAGGTCGCCCGGATCCGGCAGCGCGGTGAGGAGCAGCTCAGGACCCAACGCGAGCAGGTGGTCCGGGAGCTGCGTTCCGAAGTCGGCGAGCTGGCGGTGACCCTGGCCGGGCGACTGGTGGGCGAGTCGATGGCCGACGACGCGCGCCGCTCGGGGACCGTCGACCGCTTTCTGGACGAGCTGGAGGCAATGGCACCCAATGGGGCGTCTACGGACACCGACGGCGAGGCGTCCAAGGACAGCGACCGTGAGGCGAGCACCGACACCGGCGGCGGGGCGCCCGCCGCGGCGGCAGGGGAGAACCGCTGATGCAGGCTGCAAGCAGGTCCTCCCTGGCTACCGCGCGGGAACGGCTGGACGGCGTCACCGACGGCGCGGGGCCGGACGAGCTAACCCGGCTGGGCGAGGAGCTCTTCGCCGTGGCACAGCTGCTGCACCGCGAGCGGGACCTGCGGCGCATCCTGGCCGACCAGGCAGCGCCGGAGTCGTCGCGACGGAACCTGGTGCAGTCCCTGCTCGCAGACCAGATCGGGGAGCAGGCACTGGAGACGGTCATCGGTGTGGCGACCTCCCGCTGGTCCCGGCCCGTCGACATGGTCGATGCGGTGGAGGAGCTCGGCCGGCAGGCGATCTTCGGCATCGCCGAGCAGGACGGCAGCCTCGAGGAGGTCGAGGACGAGCTCTTCCGGTTCGGCCGGGTGCTTGACACCGAGCCGAAGCTGGCGACCTTGCTCGGCGACGAGACCGGGCCGGTCGAGGGGCGGCTGGAGCTGCTGCGACGGGTGCTCGGTGACGCTGCCCAGCCGGTGACCCGGCAACTGCTCGAGCACGCCGTCCGCTTGCCACGGCTGCGGGACTTCGCAGAGCTCGTCACCGAGCTCGTGGAGCGCGCCGCGGCGCGCCGCGAGCGCTACATCGCCTACGTCACCGCCGCCGGCTCGCTGAGCGAGGCCCAGGAGCGGCGGCTGCTCGACGCGCTGGGCCGGATCTATCGCCGCTCGATCTCGCTGCGGGTCCAGCTCGATCCCGACCTGCTCGGTGGGCTGGTGATCCGGGTCGGCGACGAGGTGATCGACGGCAGCGTCTCCGGCAGACTGGAACGGGCACGCCAGTGGTTGCCACACTGAGCCGCACGAGATGAAGACCCCATACCACGAGAGCAGGGACGGATACCATGGCGGAGCTGACGATCTCCTCGGACGAGATCCGGAGCGCGGTCGAGAACTACGTCACCTCGTTCTCGACAGACACCTCCCGGGAGGAGGTGGGCGTGGTGACCTATACCGGCGACGGTATCGCCCGGCTCGAGGGCCTGCCCTCGGCGATGGCCAACGAGCTGCTGGAGTTTCCGGGTGGCGTGCTGGGGGTCGCGCTGAACCTCGACGAGCGGGAGATCGGTGCGGTCATCCTCGGCAACTACGAGACGATCGAGGAGGGGCAGCAGGTCCAGCGCACCGGCACCATCCTCTCCGTGCCGGTGGGTGACGCCTTCCTCGGCCGGGTGATCGACCCGCTGGGCAACCCGATCGACGGGCTCGGCGACATCGAGGCCGAGGAGCAGCGGGTGCTCGAGCTGCAGGCCGCGTCGGTGGTGCAGCGGCAGCCGGTGAAGGAACCGCTGCAGAGCGGGATCAAGGCCATTGACTCGATGACCCCGATCGGCCGCGGGCAGCGTCAGCTGATCATCGGTGACCGCAAGACCGGCAAGACGGCCGTGTGCACCGACACGATCGTGAACCAGCGGGGGAACTGGGAGACCGGCGACCCCGACAAGCAGGTGCGCTGCATCTATGTCGCGATCGGCCAGAAGGGCTCCACGATCGCCGCCGTGCGTGAGTCGCTGGAGAAGGCGGGCGCGCTGGAGTACACCACGATCGTCGCCGCGCCGGCGGCGGACTCGGCGGGGTTCAAGTGGCTGGCCCCCTACACCGGCTCGGCCCTCGGCCAGCACTGGATGTACCAGGGCAAGCACGTCCTCATCGTGTTCGACGACCTGTCCAAGCATGCCGACGCCTACCGCGCCATCTCCCTGCTGCTGCGCCGCCCACCGGGTCGCGAGGCCTACCCCGGTGACGTGTTCTACCTGCACTCCCGCCTCCTGGAACGCTGCGCCAAGCTCTCCGACGATCTCGGCAGCGGTTCGCTCACCGGGCTGCCGATCATCGAGACCAAGGCCAACGACATCTCCGCCTACATCCCGACGAACGTCATCTCCATCACCGACGGGCAGTGCTTCCTGGAGGCGGACCTGTTCAACCAGGGTCAGCGCCCGGCCATCAACGTCGGTGTCTCGGTGTCCCGGGTGGGTGGGGCGGCACAGATCAAGGCGATGAAGTCGGTGGGCGGCACGCTGCGCCTGGACCTCTCGCAGTACCGCGAGCTGGAGTCCTTCGCCGCCTTCGGCTCGGACACCCTGGATCCGACGTCCAAGTCGCAGCTGGATCGCGGCGCCCGGCTGATGGAGCTGCTCAAGCAGGACCAGTACGTGCCGGTGCCGGTGGAGGAGCAGGTCGTCTCGATCTTCCTCGGGACCAAGGGGCACCTCGATTCGGTCCCCGTGGACGACGTCCGCCGGTTCGAGAGCGAGTTCCTCGATCACATCCGGCACCACGAGGAGGGCATCCTGTCGGGGATCCGTGAGTCCGGGTCGTTCGACGAGGGCACCGAGAACAGCGTGGTGAAGGCGGTGGAGTCGTTCAAGAAGGAGTTCACCGCCTCCGATGGGTCCTCGGTGGCCGGCAACGAGGAGGACGCGGAGGCGATGGACGCCGACGAGGTGGACCAGGAGACCGTCAAGGTCAACAAGCCGGCCCCGAAGAAGTGACCGGGACGCACTGATGGCAGCACAGCTGAGGGTACTGCGCCGGCGGACTCGCTCGGTCCAGTCGATCAAGAAGATCACCGGCGCGATGGAGCTCATCGCCACCTCGCGCATCGGCAAGGCCCAGGCCAGGGTGGAGGCGTCCCGGCCCTATGCAGAAGAGATCACCAAGGTGCTCTCCGCGCTGGCGACCGGGGCAGCGAACCTGGACAGCCCGCTGCTCGTCGAGCGGGAGAACCCGAAGCGGGCCGGCGTGCTGGTCGTCACCAGCGACCGCGGCCTGGCCGGCGGCTACAACGCCAACATCCTGCGCGCCGCGGAGGAGCTGCAGTCGTTGCTGCGCGAGGAGGGCAAGTCCATCAGGCTCTACGTGATCGGCCGCAAGGGCCTGAACTACTACCGGTTCCGCCAGCGGAACGTCGTGGACTCCTGGATCGGGTTCTCCGAGCAGCCCGCCTACTCTGACGCCGTCGACGTGGGCCGGACCCTGGTCTCGGCCTTCCTGGCCGGTGCCGACGATGACGAGTCCGGCGGTGGGGAGGACGGCATCGAGGGCGTGGACGAGCTGCACGTCGTCTACAACGAGTTCCGCTCGATGCTCAGCCAGGTGCCGAAGGCACGCCGGGTGGCTCCGCTGGAGGTGGAGTACCTCGAGGAGGACGAGACCGACGGGGAGCAGCGCTCGGCGGACGGACTGCGACCGGTCTACGAGTTCGAACCGGACGCGGAGATCCTGCTCGGCAACATGCTGCCGAAGTACATCAACACCCGCATCTTCGCGGCGCTGCTCGAGGCCGCCGCGTCGGAGTCCGCCGCTCGCCGCCAGGCGATGAAGGCCGCCACCGACAACGCCACCGACCTCATCCGCGACCTCACCCTGCAGGCGAACCAGGCCAGGCAGGGTCAGATCACCCAGGAGATCAGCGAGATCGTCGGAGGCGCCGAGGCGCTGTCCGCCGTCGGGAGTGATGACTGAGATGACGACAACTGAGCAGAACAACGCTGAGCAGAACAACGCTGAGCAGAACAACGCTGACTCCCGGTCCGAGGCCGGCACCGGGCGGGTGGTGCGAGTGACCGGTCCCGTGGTGGACGTCGAGTTCCCGCGGGACCAGATGCCCGAACTGTTCAACGCGCTGACCGTCGAGGTCGACCTCGAGGTGGTGCGCAAGACGATGACCCTGGAGGTCGCCCAGCACCTGGGTAACAACACGGTCCGGGCCATCGCGATGCAGCCGCAGGACGGCCTGGTGCGCGGCGCCCCCGTCACCGACACCGGGACGGCCATCTCCGTCCCGGTGGGTGAGCAGGTCAAGGGCCACGTGTTCAACCTGCTCGGCGAGTGCCTGGACGCTCCAGACACAGAGTTCAGCGGCGACCGCTGGGCGATACACCGCTCGGCGCCGGCCTTCGACCAGCTTGAGGGCAAGACCGAGATGCTGGAGACCGGTCTCAAGGTCATCGACCTGCTCACCCCGTACGTGCAGGGGGGCAAGATCGCCCTGTTCGGCGGCGCCGGGGTGGGCAAGACGGTGCTCATCCAGGAGATGATCAACCGAGTCGCCCGCAACTTCGGCGGCACCTCGGTGTTCGCCGGCGTGGGCGAGCGCACCCGTGAGGGCAACGACATCTGGCTGGAGCTGGCGGACGCCGACGTTCTCAAGGACACCGCGCTGGTGTTCGGTCAGATGGACGAGCCACCCGGCACCCGGATGCGCGTGGGGTTGTCCGCGCTGACGATGGCGGAGTACTTCCGCGACGAGATGGACCAGGACGTGCTGCTGTTCATCGACAACATCTTCCGATTCACCCAGGCCGGCACGGAGGTCTCGACCCTGCTGGGCCGGCTGCCTTCCGCCGTGGGCTACCAGCCGACCCTGGCCGACGAGATGGGTGAGCTGCAGGAGCGCATCACCTCCATCCGGGGCCGCTCGATCACCTCGATGCAGGCGGTCTTCGTGCCGGCCGACGACTACACCGACCCGGCGCCGGCCACCACCTTCGCGCACCTCGACGCAACGACGGAGCTGTCCAGGAGCGTGTTCTCCAAGGGCATCTTCCCGGCGGTGGACCCGCTGACCTCGTCGTCCACAATTCTCGACCCGCAGTACGTGGGTGACGAGCACTACCGGGTCGCCCAGGAGGTCAAGCGGATCCTGCAGAAGTACAGCGACCTGCAGGACATCATCGCCATCCTCGGCATCGACGAGCTGTCCGAAGAGGACAAGGTCACGGTCAACCGGGCCCGGCGCATCGAGCGGTTCCTGTCGCAGAACATGTATGCCGCCGAGCAGTTCACCGGCACAGAGGGCTCGAACGTGCCGCTGAAGGAGACCATCGAGGCGTTCGACAAGCTCGCCAAGGGCGAGTTCGACCACATGCCCGAGCAGGCCTTTTTCATGCGCGGTGGTCTGGAGGACCTGGAGAAGCGGTACCAAGAACTCGGCGGATCCGACGGCAAGTCCAGCTCCGGCGGCAAGTCCCGCTCTGAGAGCGAGTCCGGTTCCGAGGACGAGTCCGGCTCTGAGAGCGAGTCCGGCTCTGAGAGCGAGTCCGGTTCCGAGGACGAGTCCCGCTCCGAGGGTGAGTCCGGTTCCGAGGACGAGCCCGGCTCTGATGGCGAGTCCGGTCGCGAGGGCAAGTCCAGCTCCAGCCGCAAGGCCAGCTCCGAGAGCGAGTCCGGTTCCGGCAGCGAGTCCGGTTCCGGTAGCAAGGCCAGCTCCGAGAGCGAGTCCGGTTCCGGCAGCAAGGCCAGCTCCGGTAGCAAGTCCAGCTCAGAAAACGAGTCCAGCTCCGACCGCAAGGCCAGCTCCGGCAATGAGTGAATGAGGAGGCACACGTGGCTGAGATGGCCGTCGAAGTGGTCGCGGTGGAGAAGCGGGTGTGGTCCGGCGAGGCGCAGAGCGTCTTCGCTCGGACCACCGAGGGCGAGCTCGGCGTGCTGCCGGGCCACGCGCCGTTGCTCGGCGAGCTCGTGGCGGGCGGTGTCGTGCGGATCAACCCCACTGACGGCGAGCAGATCACGGTCGCCGTGCACGGGGGTTTCCTCTCGGTGACCGGGGAGAAGGTCAGTGTGCTGGCCGAGACGGCCGAGCTGGCCGACGAGATCGACGTCGAGCGGGCGCGCGAGGCGCTGCGGCGCACCGAGTCGGACTCCGACTCCGACGCCGAGGAGGTCGATGTGGCGCGGGCCAGGGCACGCGCCCGGATCGAGGCGGCCGGGTAGGGACCTGACCGCAGCGGGGGTGGGGCACCGACCGCCATGGGCATCGCCGATGTTCTCGGGCTGGTCCTGCTGCTTGTGGTGCTGTTCGTCGCCCTGCTCGTGGGACGGCGGCTGCGCCTGGTCCGTCGCGCAGGGGTCGACGTGGCGCTGCGCACTCGTCCGGACCCGGCTGGCCGCGGTTGGCATCTGGGTGTTGCCCGGTATCAGGGCGATGTCTTTGCTTGGTACAAGGTGTCGAGTCTGCGCTCCGGCCCCGACCGGGTGCTCGCCCGCGAGCAGCTCGAGATCACCCATCGGCGCGAGCCGACGATCCCCGAGAGCTACGCCATACCGTCCGGGTCGGTGGTGCTGGCCTGTCGGGTCGCTGATCGGGAGGTGGAGCTGGCGATGGGACGAGACACCTTGACCGGGTTCCTGTCCTGGTTGGAGTCCGCGCCGCCCGGCAGCAACGTCCCCCGCCCGTCGTAGCGCGCCAGTGCTGTCGGCGGGTGCGCTAGCGCTCGCCGCCTGGCTTCCAGAGCACGTCGCCGTCCGGGTTCGCCTTCCGGCCAAGGATGAACAGCAGGTCGGACAGTCGGTTGAGGTAGCGCGCTGTGATCGGGTTGGTGCCGTCAGGATCGGCTTCCATCACCGCCCAGGTGCTGCGCTCGGCACGGCGGACGACGACCCGGGCTGTGTGCAGCAGCGCCGCCCCCGGGGTGCCGCCGGGCAGGATGAACGAGTCCAGCTTGCTCAGCTCGGCGTTGAACCCGTCGCACCAGCCCTCGAGCCTGGTGACGTATCCGTCGGTGATTCGCAACGGTGTGTGGGTCGGACCTTGCTGGGCGATGGGGGTGCACAGGTCCGCGCCCACGTCGAACAGGTCGTTCTGCACCCGACGCAGCACGGTCGCGACGTCCTCGGGCAACGCGCCGAGAGCCAGCGCGACGCCGATCGCGGCGTTGGCCTCCTCCGCGTCGGCATAGGCCACCAACCGGGGATCCGTCTTCGCCACCCGGGAGAAGTCACCGAGTCCGCTGGTCCCGTCGTCGCCGGTGCGGGTGTAGATCTTGGTGAGGTGCACGGCCATGGGCGCAGCCTACGTAGGCTGCGCCCCGTGAGTGAGCACTTCAGAATCCACGGTGGCGCCCGGCTGGCCGGCGAGGTGCAGGTCGTCGGCGCCAAGAACAGTGTGCTGAAGCTGATGGCGGCGGCGCTGCTGGCCGAGGGCACCACCACGATCACGAACTGCCCCGAGATCCTCGACGTCCCACTGATGGCCGACGTGCTCCGGGGCCTGGGCTGCGAGGTCGACGTCACGGGCGACACGGTCGGCATCACCACCCCGGCCGAGCCCAAGCACGAGGCCGACTACGCCTCGGTGAGCCGGCTGCGGGCCTCGGTGTGCGTGCTGGGTCCCCTGGTAGGCCGGTGCAAGCGGGCCCGGGTGGCGCTACCGGGGGGCGACGCCATCGGATCCCGACCGCTCGACATGCACCAGAACGGGCTGCGTCGCCTCGGTGCCCGCAGCGAGATCGAGCACGGGTGTGTGGTGGCCGAGGCCGAGGACCTGCACGGCGCGCAGATCTGGCTCGACTTCCCGAGCGTCGGTGCGACCGAGAACATTCTGATGGCGGCGGTGCTCGCGGAGGGCACCACCGTGATCGACAACGCCGCGCGCGAGCCCGAGATCGTGGACCTCTGCCGGATGCTGCAGGAGATGGGCGCGCGGCTCTCCGGCGCGGGCACGTCCACCTTGACCGTGGACGGGGTGGATGCCCTGCAGCCGACGGAGCACCGCGTGATCGGTGACCGCATCGTGGGCGCTACGTGGGCGTTCGCCGCCGCGATGACGCGCGGTGATGTCATGGTGCACGGCGTCGACCCGCATCATCTGGACCTGGTGCTGGAGAAGCTCCGGATGGCCGGGGCGCAGATCACCACCGCGGACGGGGGTTTCCGCGTCATGATGCGGGACCGGCCGACGGCGGTGGATTTCGTGACGCTGCCCTATCCCGGCTTCGCCACCGACCTGCAGCCGATGGCCATCGCCGTCTCCGCGATCTCCGACGGTACGTCGATGATCACGGAGAACGTGTTCGAGGCCCGGTTCCGGTTCGTGGAGGAGATGATGCGGCTCGGCGCCGACGCCCGTACCGACGGCCACCACGCGGTGGTGCGCGGGGTTCCGATGCTCTCCAGCGCACCGGTGTGGGCCTCCGACATCCGGGCCGGCGCGGGGTTGGTGCTCGCCGGCCTGTGCGCGGACGGGGTGACCGAGGTGTGGGACGTCTTCCACATCGACCGGGGCTACCCGCGGTTCGTGGAGAACCTCCGCAGCCTCGGTGTCGACGTCGAGCGGGTCAGCTCCCCGCCGCAGCGCTGAGGGGCTCCCGTCCCTGGATCAGCGCGCCGACCGGTCACAGCAAGGTTACAACGCGCAGGCGTTACCGCTTGATCGGGCCCCCGCCGTTGACCTTCATGGCGGCGTTCACTACTTTGGGTGACCTCATGGCGCTGTCCACCCACGTGTTGGTGAGCGCGCCGCGGTATCGGCTGAAGGGCGGCGACGTGGCGAGCACTGCGTGGACGAGGCGGGACTTCCTCAAGTGGTCCGCTGCAGCGGGGGGCATCGCGATCGGAGGGCCAGTACTCCTCGGAGCCTGCAGCCGTGTCGAGGAAGGGGGCAGCGCGCTGGCAGCGGCCCGGGACAGTGGCTCGATCCGGGTCGGCATCGCCGGTGAGGTTCCCTACGGCTTCACCAACGCGGAGGGCAGGGTCACCGGGCAGGCCCCCGAGGTCGCGAGGGTGGTATTCGGGGCGCTCGGGGTCGAGGAGATCGACGCTCAGCAGGTCGAGTTCGGCAACCTGATCGACAGCCTGAACGCCCGCCGCTTCGACGTCGTGTCGGCAGGGATGTTCATCACCCCTGCGCGCTGTGCAGAGGCCGCGTTCTCCATCCCCGACTACGTGGCGCCCACCGCGTTCCTCGTGCCCCGGGGCAATCCGAGAGGGATCACCCGGTTCGAGGACATCGTCCAGCAGAACCTGCGGCTCGCGGTGCTCCAGGGCGCTGTGGAGGGCGGCTACGCGGAGGACTCGGGGGTGCCAGCCGACCGGATCCAGGTCCTCCCCGACCAGGCCGGAATGCTGCAGAGCCTGCTGAACCAGCGGGTCGATGCCGCGGCGCTCACCAATATCTCCCTCAACGACCTCGTCGATCAGAACCCCGCTGCCCCCGTCGAGGTCACCGAGGGCTTCAGTCCGGTGATCAACGGGAAGGAGGTCGTCTCGGCGGGCGGGTTCGTCTTCCGGCGAGCCGACGACGACCTGCGCCTGGCCTTCGACGAGGAGCTGCGCAGGGCACACCAGGACGGCAGGTGGCTGGAGGCGGCCAGCCCGTTCGGCTTCACCGAGGAGAATCTGCCGCCGGGCGACCTGACCACCGCGGAGCTGTGCGAGGCGCCTGCCGGCTGACGGTTCGAGTCGACCCCTGGGGCGGCCGTGTTCGCTGATGTTCCGCAGTTCCTGCTCACCCTGCTCGAAGGCGCCTCCACGACCGTCATCGTCACGGGAGGCGGGATCGTCTTGGCTGCGGTGATGTCGTTCGTGGCCGGTCTCGCGATGCTCTCGCCGTCGAAGCCGCTGCGGACCGTCAGCCGGGTCTACGTCGAGGTGTGGCGGGGCACCTCGGAGGTCGTTCAGCTCTTCTGGATCTTCTCTGCGCTTCCGATCCTCATCGGGTTCCAGATCTTCCCGCTGTGGGCGGCGATCCTCGTCATCGGCTTGAACGGGGGTGCCTACGGGGCCGAGATCGTGCGTGGAGCGGTCCAGGCAGTACCTCGAGCGCAGCGAGAGGGAGCGGTCGCGCTCAACCTGACACCATTCGATCGGATGCGCCGGGTCATCCTGCCCCAAGCACTCGTGGAGATGATCCCACCGTTCAACAACCTCTTCATCCAGCTGCTCAAGGGGAGCGCGCTGGTGTCGTTGGTGTCGTTGGAGGACCTGACCTACCAGGCCCAGCAGGTTCTGCGGCCGCTCAACACCGACCAGATCCTGATCATCTTCCTGCTGCTGCTGATGCTGTACTTCATCCTGTCGGTGTTGATCACTACGGTGATGCAGTTCCTGGAGAGGTGGGCGGCTGCGAAGGTGGGTCGCGCACCGTCGGCCCGGTCCCGCCGGGTCGCGAGCACGGCAGGAGCCGCGTGATGGATCCGTGGGACTGGTCGTACGCCCTCGAGATCCTGCCGGACCTGCTGCGCGGGCTGCTGATCACGTTCCAGGCGACGGTGCTGGGCGCGATCTTCGCGTACCTGCTCGGTCTGCTCCTCGCGCTGCTCCGCCGCTCGGAGCTCCCCGTGGTCAGCCAGCTGACGTACGGGTTCATCGAGTTCGTCCGCAGCACCCCGTTGCTGGTTCAGATCTACTTCGTGTTCAACGTCCTGCCCCAGTTCGGGGTGACGCTGGGAGCCCTCACCTCGGGCGTGATCGCCCTCGGGGTGCACTACGCCTGCTACACGGCAGAGGTCTACCGGGCCGGCATCGACGCGGTTCCGCGCGGCCAGTGGGAGGCCGCCACGGCGCTGAACCTGCCGCGGTCTCGGGTGTGGAGCGCGGTGATCCTCCCGCAGGCCATCCCGAGGGTGCTGCCCGCGCTGGGGAACTACACGATCTCGATGTACAAGGAGGTGCCGCTCCTGCTCTCGATCGGTGTCCTCGACATCGTCGGCCGCGCCGAGGAAGCGGCGACGACGAGCTTCCGGTCCGTCGAGCCCTACACGATCGCCGGTCTCTTCTTCCTCCTGCTGAGCTATCCAGCAGGCGTGCTGGTACGACGATTGGAGCGCCGTGTCGGATTCGCACACTGAGACCCTGACGGCCGGGACCCGTCCCGACGGCAGCGCGATGATCGTCTTCGACAAGGTCGTGAAGCAGTACGGCGACAACGTGGTGCTCCGGGAACTGGACTTCGCGGTCCAGCCGGGTGAGCACGTCACGCTGATCGGGCCCAGCGGGTCGGGCAAGACCACGATCCTGCGGTTGCTGATGACGCTGGAGAAGGTCGACAGCGGCACCCTCCGGGTCGGGGACGACTACCTCACGCACATGGAGCGCAAGGGCAAGCTCGTCCCCGCCGACGAGAAGCACCTGCGACGGGTGCGCCGGCGCATCGGCATGGTGTTCCAGCAGTTCAACCTGTTCCCGAACATGAAGGTCCTGCAGAACCTCACCGAGGCACCGGTGCGGGTGCTGGGACTGTCGAAGGACGAGGCCGCGGAGCGCGCGCGTGGGCTGTTGGACCTGGTGGGGCTCGGGGAGAAAGCCGACGCCCACCCGTCGCAGCTCTCCGGCGGGCAGCAGCAGCGGGTCGCGATCGCGCGGGCACTGGCGATGCAGCCCGACGTCCTGCTTCTCGACGAGGTCACCTCCGCGCTGGACCCGGAGCTGGTGGCCGGCGTGCTGAGCGTGCTCAAGGACATCGCCAAGACCACCGACATCACCATGCTCATCGTGACCCACGAGATGGGCTTCGCCCGCGACGTCTCCGACCGCGTGCTGATGTTCGACCAGGGGCAGGTGGTGGAGGAGGCCACACCGGGCAAACTGTTCACCGACCCGGATCAGCAGCGGACCCGTGACTTCCTGCGTGCGGTGATCGAGCGCGCGTGACGCCCGGGGTCAGGAGTCACACAGGGCCAGTAGCTTGCGCACGGTCACCCAGTTGCGCATGGTGACTGACCCAAGACCGGCCAGCGCACCTCCGGCCCGGGCGAGTTGGGCGCCCAGCTCACTGCGTCCGAGACCGTCCGGGGTGCGCAGGAACAGCGTGCGTCCGACCACCTGTGCCTCGTCACGGCTGCCCTTCTCCCGGGCTCGCTGCACGGCGGCGGCGACGGCGGCGGCCTCGCCGGGCCCCGGCTCCTCGCTCCTGAACGCCGCGTGCAGGTACTTGGGGTTCGTCTCGTCGGGAAACGGGTTGTCGGCGATCACCTGCGCCAGCTCGTTGCAGGACAGCACCACCACCCTGGGCTGCACGGTGAGCGCCCCGGCGATGGCCTGCTCGAGAGCAGCAGCCAGCACCGTGGTGTCCGCTTCCGTGCTGGTGAACACCAGGTTGCCGCTTTGGATGTAGGTCGCCACGTCGGTGTGCCCGAGTGACGTCACGACCTCGCGCAGGTCCGCCATGGCAACCCGGTTGCGGCCGCCGACGTTGATGCCACGCAGTAGGGCAACGTGAGTGGGCACGCCCCGGATCCTGCCGCACCCCCGCCCCGGCGCAGATACCACTCGTCCCGCCGCCGGGCTGCCACATGGAGCCTCAGTGACACTCCGTGGGCCCTGCCAGAACTGCTATATGGCTCCATGTGGCAGCTCAGGTGGTCGCGCTCGTGCAGCAGGAGCAGGGCGTAGGCCGCCAGCGACTGGGTGTCGCAGACCTCGCCGCGGCGCACCATCGACTCGACTCGGCCCGCGGGAACCACGCCGAGCAGTCCGAGCAGCTGCATCCGACCGGCCCGCAGCCCGTCGATCCTGCCCGCCGGGGTCCGCCCCGAGGCCGCCGGGGTCCGCCTCCGGCACGAGGTGGCACCCCAGTGGGACGACCGGCCGGGGTCGACCGGCCGGCCGCGGTCGCGGCCCATCCTCGCGGGATGGAAACATAGGGCAGGTGACCGTTCCTGACGATGCAGCTGTGGATGCGTTCTGGCGCTGGTGGTCCGGCCGATACCGCGAGGTGCTCGCGGAGGCGGTCGACGAGCAGCGCGTGGCGGAGGTGATCGAGCCGCTCCTCACCCGGTTGCACAAGGTGCACCCGAACCTGGGCTGCGATCTCCGGCTGGGGGTGTCCGCGCCTGGCACGAAGCCCCGGATCGCGCTGGTGATCGATGCGCGGGGGGAGGTACCGGACGGGCTCGTCAAGCAGCTGCTTGCGGCGGCACCGACACGGGACGATCGGTGGGATTACGGGTCGATGAACATCCCGATCACCGACCCGCGGGAACTCGAGCTGCAAGCGGGGGAGCGCACCATCGACCTGGCCCGGATGTCGGTCGGGATGCAGATCGATCCCGACGAGATGGTGGTGCATCTCGCCGTGTACCACCCGGAGCTGGCCGAGGTCTCAGCAGAGCAGCAGCATTTCGTCGTGCGCACCGCACTGAATGCTGTTGCCGGGCACGCTCCACCGCGGCGGTACCGGACGAAGCTGAGGCTCACCCACCGGGAGCCGGGGGATGCGGTGGACCTGGCCGAGCTCCGGGTGAGGCTCGCCGATCTCGAGGTCTGATCGGCCGGGTGGTGCCGGCCACCGGCCCCTACGCTGATCCATCATGCGTCTCGTGATCGCGCATTGCCAGGTCGACTACGTCGGGCGGCTCACCGCGCACCTGCCGATGGCGACCCGGTTGCTGCTGGTGAAGGCCGACGGCTCGGTGAGCGTGCACGCCGATGACCGGGCGTACAAGCCGCTGAACTGGATGAGCCCGCCGTGCACGCTCGTCGAGGAGTCGGCGCGCTGGACGGTGACCAACAGGGCCGGCGAGCAGCTGATCATCATGCTCGATGAGGTGTTGCACGACTCGCGCCACGAGCTCGGCGTCGACCCGGGCCTGGTGAAGGATGGTGTGGAGGCGCACCTGCAGGAGTTGCTGGCCGACCACGTCACCACCCTGGGGGAGGGCTGGACGCTGGTACGACGTGAGTTCCCCACCGCGATCGGCCCGGTCGACCTGATGTGCCGGGACGCCGAGGGCTGCTCGGTGGTGGTGGAAATCAAACGACGCGGCGAGATCGACGGAGTCGAACAGCTCACCCGATACCTGGAACTGCTCAACCGTGACGGGCTGCTGGCTCCCGTGCGAGGTGTGTTCGCCGCCCAGCAGATCAAGCCGCAGGCTCGCACCCTGGCCGAGGACCGGGGCATCCGGTGCATCCTGCTCGACTACGACGCTCTGCGTGGCACCGACTCCGACGAGTTCCGGCTGTTCTGAACCTTTACTGGCGTTCACCGGGCCGGGCCTCTCTCGCTGAGGCCGCGGTACAGGGCCGGCGGGAGACTGTCATTGTGGTGTTCCTCGGGCGAATGCTCCTGACTCACGACGGCCGATAGCCGACGGTTGCCTCCGCCTTCCAGGCAGCTCCGGCCGGGGAGAGCCCGGATGGGAGGTGCTCCGGCACCGATCGGGGTGTTCCCGGCGGGGGAGTATTTTCCTCGCGCGAAGCGGACTCCCCGTCGGGAGCCGGGTCGTCGGGGTCCGGGCCCAGCTCGCGGAACGCCTCGTCGAGGGTGGAACGCACCGAGAGCAGCTGATCGGCCACCACGTGGTGCAGCATGCGCAGCTGCTCCACCTTGCTGTGGGCGTCCTCGACCATCGTGGTGCTGCGCTGCTCGGCGTCGGTGAGCAGCTGACGCGCCTCCGTGGTGGCCTCGGTGACCCGCCGGCGGGCGTCCTCGACCGCTTCGGCGAGGCATCGCTGCGCCTCGGCCCTGCTGGCTACCTCCAGATCGGCGAGCTCGCGCACCACCTCGTTGCGCCGCTCCGTCATCGTGATCTCGAAGTCCTCCTCGATCTGCCTCCGGCGCTGCCCTCCCTCCGACTCCAGCGCGGTCGCGCGGTCCTGTGCCGAGCGCACGAGCTCCTCCGCCTGTTGGCGGGCCACCTGGAGCAGGCGCTCGTGCTCGGCTTCCATCTCCCTGCGTCGGGCGGCCGCCTCCGCCATCATTCGCTGGTAGCGCGTGCGGAGGCTGGCGCCCTCGTGCTCTGCTCGGGCCTGGGTCTGCGCCGCGAGGGACTCCGCCCGGGCCCGGATCTCTGCCGCCTCGTCCTGGGCAAGCCGAAGCATCCGTTGCAGGCGTTCGCTCATCCCCCTGGTGTTGATGGGTGCCCGGGACGCCCGGTGCAACTGACCGTGGAGATCCTCGATCTCCCGGCGCGCCGCGTCCAGCGCGTTGGCAAGTGCGGTGGCCTGGGACCTCGTCTCGTCGCGGTCCGCCGCCAGGATCTGCAGGTCGGCCTGCAGCCCGTCGATGGTGTCGTCCACCTGATCCCGGTCGTATCCGCGCCGGACCACGTCGAACTGGGAACTTCCCAGCGAAGGGAGCAGATCACGGTCGTCGTCGGGGCGCATGCGGCTACGCTACCCGCTCGGTCAGACACCGCGGAAACGGTTGGGTGAGGAGCTGCGGTGCTCGCCGACGTCGTCGGATACCTGAGCTGCCCGAACTGCGGGGGCGCTCTCGCCTTGGGAGGCCGGGCGCTGCGCTGCGCGGCCGGGCACTCCTTCGACCTTGCCCGGCACGGGTACGTCACCCTGTTGCCCGGCAGGGGCAGATCGGCCCGCCCGGCGACGGGGGACACCTCCGCGATGGTGGCGGCGCGCGAGGACTTTCTTGGTGCGGGGCACTACCAGCCGCTCACCGAGGCCCTTGTCGCGGCGGCGACGCGCGCTGCCGCGGCGGCCCCGGGCTGCGTCGTCGACCTCGGTGCCGGGCCCGGTCACCACCTGGCAGCGGTGCTGGATCGGCTACCGGGCCGCCCAGGGCTCGCGGCGGATGCCTCCAAGTACGCGGCACGGCGCGCCGCGCGGGCGCACTCCCGGACGGGGGCCGTCGTCTGTGACGCCTGGCGCCGACTCCCGGTGCGCAGCGGGTCGGCAGCGATGGTCCTCGACGTCTTCGCGCCACGCAACGGAGCCGAGATCGCGCGGGTCCTGCATCCGGACGGGGCGCTCGTGGTGGTCGCGCCCACCGACCGGCACCTCGCGGAGCTCGTCGGCACCCTGGACCTGATCACCGTCGACCCGCTCAAGCAGGAGCGGATGGAGCGCACGCTCGGCTCACTGCTGCAGCCGGTGCGCAGCGCCGAGCTGGAGTTCCCGATGGAGCTGGACCACACTGCGGTGACCGCGCTGGCGGGCATGGGACCGAGCGCCCGTCACGCCGACGCGGGGATGCGGCGGCAGCGCACCGCCGTGCTGCCGGAGCCGGTCACGGTGACCGCCTCGGTCACCGTCTCCACCTGGCGCCGCGCCTCGTGACCTGGCGGGGTCAGCGCGCGGGGCCGCCAGCCGGTTCGACCAGCTCGACCAGTACCCCGCCGGCGTCCTTGGGGTGCACGAAGTTGACCCGGGAGCCGGACGTCCCGCGCCGTGGCTCGTCGTAGAGCAACCGGAGCCCGGCCGCACGCAGGGCGGCTGCAGCGGCGTCGACATCGGTCACCCGGTAGGCCAGCTGCTGCAGGCCCGGACCGTGGCGGTCCAGGAACCTGCCGATCGCCGTGTCCGGCGAGAGCGGTGCCAGCAGCTGCACCGCGGTGCCCCCGCCCGGGTCGCCTGGCGCACGCAGCATGCCCTCCCGCACGCCCCGCTCCTCGTTGACCTCCTCGTGGGCCAGCTCGAGCCCGAAGATGGTGCGGTGGAAGTGCACTGCGGCGTCGAAGTCGGGCACCGCAATGCCCACGTGGTGGATGGCCGTGACGAATCCCGACAACTCCAGCATGGGCAGCAGCGTACGGAGCGCGGGTAGGGTCCGGCGCAGGACGTTTCACCCTTGCCGGAGGTCACGCCATGACCGGTTCCGTCATCGTCGCCGGCACACGTACCCCGATCGGCCGGCTGCTCGGCTCGCTCAAGGGCTTCTCCGGCGCCCAGCTCGGCGGGCTCGCCATCAAGGCCGCGCTGGAACGTGCCGGGGTGCGCCCCGAGCAGGTCCAATATGTGATCATGGGTCAGGTGCTCACCGCCGGTGCCGGCCAGATCCCGGCCCGCCAGGCCGCGGTCGCCGCCGGCATCGCCATGGACGTGCCAGCGCTGAGCGTCAACAAGGTGTGCCTGTCCGGTCTGAGCGCCATCGCGCTGGCCGACCAGCTGATCCGGGCCGGGGAGTGCGAGATCGTGGTGGCCGGCGGCCAGGAGTCGATGACTCAGGCGCCGCACCTGCTGTCCGGATCCCGCTCCGGCTTCACGTACGGCGACGTGACGATGCTGGACCACATGGCCTACGACGGGCTGCACGACTCGTTCGACCAGGTCTCGATGGGTGCCTCCACCGAGAAGCACAACGCGCGCCACCAGGTGACCCGGGCCGAGCAGGACGAGTTCGCCGCGCAGTCCCACCAGCGGGCGGCCAGGGCGATCGGCAGCGGACTGTTCGCCGAGGAGATCACGCCGGTGAGCGTCCCCCAGCACAAGGGCGACCCGGTGGTGGTGGACGCCGACGAGGGCGTCCGCCCGGACACCACCGCGGAGGGGCTCGGCACGCTGCGTCCGGCGTTCTTCGCCGACGGCACCATCACCGCAGGCTCGTCCTCGCCGATCTCCGATGGCGCGGCCGCGGTCGTGGTGACGAGCAAGGCCAAGGCCGAGGAGCTCGGGCTGAGCTGGATCGCCGAGATCGGCGCGCACGGCATGGTCGCGGGGCCGGACGACTCCAGCCTGCACGAGCAGCCCGCCAACGCGGTGCTCGCCGCGTGCCGCAAGGAGGGCGTCGAGGTGGCCGACCTCGACCTCGTCGAGATCAATGAGGCGTTCGCCGCGGTCGGTGTGGTGTCCACCCGCAAGCTCGGCATCGACCCGGCACGGGTGAACCCCAACGGCGGGGCGATCGCGCTGGGCCACCCGATCGGCGCGTCCGGCGCCCGGCTCGCGCTGCACCTGGCGATGGAGCTGAAGCGGCGCGGTGGTGGCATCGGCGCAGCCTCGCTCTGCGGCGGCGGTGGCCAGGGTGACGCGCTGATCCTGCGGGTCCCCGGCGACCCCGCAGCGTGACCCGGCGCGGCAGCCGTCGCCTCGACGTCGCAGAGCTCGTCGAACGCGCCCGACGTGGCCAGCCGCGCGCGGTGGCACGGTTGATCTCGCTGGCCGAGGACGGGGCACTGCCGGGGGGCGGGGGCCGGTCCGACACGGGGGGGCAGCTGCGCGAGATCGCCGCAGCGCTTGCTGCGCACTCCGGGAGGGCCCAGGTCATCGGGCTCACCGGCGCGCCCGGGGTGGGGAAGTCCACCTCCGCCGCCGTGCTGGTCAGCGCCCTGCGCAAGGCCGGCGAGCGGGTCGGCGTCCTCGCCGTCGACCCGTCCTCGCCCTTCTCCGGAGGTGCGCTGCTCGGCGACCGGATCCGCATGCAGGACCATGCCCTGGACGATGGGGTGTTCATCCGCTCGATGGCCACCCGGGGGCACCTCGGCGGCGTCGCCGGGGCGGCCCCGCAGGCACTGCGGGTGCTCGACGCCGCAGGCTGCGACGTGATCCTGGTGGAGACCGTCGGTGTCGGCCAGTCCGAGGTCGAGGTGATCTCACTGGCGGACACCACCCTGGTGCTGCTCGCGCCCGGGACAGGCGACGGGGTGCAGGCGGCCAAGGCCGGCATCCTCGAGGTCGCCGACGTGCTCGTGGTCAACAAGGCCGACCGCGACGGCGCGGACCGGACCGTCCGCGACCTCGAGCACATGATCACCCTGGGTCGACACGAGCAGCTAGGCCGTTGCGAGCAGGAGGGCGCGAGCTGGCGCCCGCCAATCGTGCGCACCGTCGCGAGCACGGGCGTGGGTGCCGACGACGTGGTCGACGCGATCGAGCAGCACCGGTCCTGGATGGTGTCCCGTGGGGAGCTCGACACCCGCCGGGCGCGCCGCGCGGAGGCCGAGATCGAAGCGATCGCCCTGGGGCAGCTCCATGCCAGGTTCGGCGCCGTGCGGCGCGGCAACGCGCTTCCCGACCTGGCCGCACGGGTGGTCGCCGGCGAGCTGGACCCTTACCGCGCCGCGGATCACCTGGTCGCCGAGCTGGGCTCCTGACCTACCCCCAGGCGGCGGTACCTTGCTCCACCCGTCCGGTGGTTACACTCGCCGCCCTGAGCCGGCTCCGTGCCCGCAGGATCGGGCGACCTCTCGCAGGTTCACTACCGGAGGATGAAGATCAGATGCTTCGAAGTCTCGTGCCAGTCGCGGTGCTGGCCGTCATGGTCGGCATGACGCCCCTCCCGGCGTCGGCCCAGGAGGACGGAGATCCCGCCACCGTGGGAAGCTTCGGTCCGGTGTTCCAGGAGCCCACCGGGATCGAGTGCACCGAGGCCCAGCAGGACGTGGAGCGCTGCAAGCCTGCTGCGATGGCTATATCCAACCTGGCCAACGGCAAGCAGTTGTACTACAACGGCCTCGAGGGCATGAACAACGTCAACCTCAACGCTGTTGCGGAGTATGGCAACGCCGCCCTCAACGGGCAGAGCCGCGTGCTGGACATGACCGGGGACACCCCGTCGTGGAGCGTGCCGGAGCCGTTCGACGGTGGTGCCAACCCGGAGGGCAACGACGAGGACAACGAGTACCTGCCCCTGGTTCCGCACAACAACGACAACAAGCTCAACGACGGTGACCTGTTCTGCTCGGACCTGAACTTCCTGCCCGACGGTCGGCTGGTGGCCAGCGGCGGCACCGCCTATTACCAGGAACCCGGCCTCCCGGGTGTCCCGAACGTCGGCGTGGTGGAGCTCGAGGGTCTCAAGGAGACCCGGATCTTCGATCCGGCGACGCAGACCTGGACCCAAGCCGGCGACATGGAGTTCGGTCGCTGGTACCCCACGATGGTGACCCAACCCGACGGCACGCAGCTGAGCTTCAGCGGGGTGACCAAGCTGATCAAGCCGATCTACCCGGAGCGTCCGGGCGACTCGGGTTTCAACGTGCGTCAGGTGGAGCGGTTCGACCCGGAAACCGGGCAGTGGAGCACGTTGCCGGCCAGCGCGAACCAGTCGCTGCCGCTGTTCCCGCGGATGCACCTGCTGCCCGACGGCAAGACCTTCTACAACGGCGCCGGCCAGACCTTCAACCCGGCCGGTCAGGCCGTCGACGAGGCGTTCTGGAACTTCACCAAGGTGTTCGACCCGGCGACCGGCACCTGGCAGGACAAGGGCCTCAACGACTTCGCCGGCTTGCCGGCGGGCTTCCGGGGCTCGGGTTTCTCGGTGATGCTGCCGCTCAAGCCGGACGCCGACGGTCAGTACACCAAGGCAAGCTTCCTCTCCGCCGGCGGCGTCTACGGCGTCAGTCCCGGCACCTACCTCGCCACCGACACCTCCACCCTGACCGCCATCGACACCGCCAACGGTGACGCGATGACCAGCCAGGCAACCGGCAGGCTCAACACGCCGCGGTGGTATGGCAACGGCACCATGCTGCCCACCGGCGAGGTGTTCGTCTCCAGCGGTGGTGACCGCGACCACGTGGTCATCCCCGGCGCGGAGGCGCCGGTGCGCACCACCGAGCTCTACAACCCGCAGACCAGGAGGTGGACGGAGATGGTCCCGCAGACCCGGGGCCGGACGTACCACAACAGCGCGACGCTGCTGCCCGACGGTCGCGTCCTGGTCGGCGGGCACGCCCCGATCGCCACCGCGTACGGTGCGCCGACCGACGCCGGCGAGATGATCGGGCTGAGCAGCCCCAACGGCGACCCGACGTTCCAGATCTTCTCCCCGCCGTACCTGCACTGGGGAGATCGTCCGGTCATCACCGGCGTGAACCCCGCGGTGCAGACGGGTTCGGTGCTGGACGTCGCAGTGGAGAACCCGCAGGACATCTCCAGCGTCCGGATGCTCCGCAACACCTCGGTCACCCACCTCGTCGACGGCGACCAGCGCAACGTCGAACTGCCCATCGTCGCCCGGGACTCCAACTCGGTGCAGGTGCAGGTCGCGGGCAACACCGTGCTGCCCCCTGGCCCGTACCTGCTCTTCGCGCACCGGCAGGTCGAGCAGGGCGAGATCCCGTCGGTCTCCCGTCAGGTGTTCGTCGACTCGAACCTGCCCGCCGAGCGGATCGCCGGGATGGCCGTTGCCGAGCGGCAGGCGGAGCAGGAGCTGGCTGACAGCGGACCCGCCGGCACCGTCGCGGGTTCGACTCCGCTGACTCCGATCGCAGGCGAGGGGGCCGAAGGCGATGGGACTGGCGGTGACGCGGCTCAAGGTAACCCGGCGCAGGGTGGCGGAACCGACGAGGGTTCTGTCGCTCCCGAGCCGAGCCCGCTGGGCAACATCACCGAGAACCCGCTGCCGTTGATCGGTGCGGTGCTCGGCTTCGGTGGGCTGCTCGCCCTGAAAGCCCGGTCCGTCGGGCGGCACCGGACGCGCAACCGGAACACCTCTGATGGCCGACACTGGGTGGCATGAAGTTCACCCACCGCACCAGTAGCAGGTTCGCTCGCGCGGTGGCGGTGGTGCTCGCCGCACTGCTCGCCACCGCGTCGGCGGCTGCTTCGGCCTGGGCACACGGCAACGATCCCACGCTCGTGCCGTCGTTGACCGAGATCCGCCCGGCGCTGCCCGCGGACGTGGTGGTGCAGGTCCGCACCGGCTACAGCGAGCAGATGCTGGTGGCCAACCCGACCGAGGTCCCGCTGACCGTGCTGGATCCGGACGGCACGCCGTTCCTCCGCCTGTCGGCGGTGGGGGTGTTCGCCAACGTCACGGCGCCCTTCTTCCATCGCACGGCGAACCCGCCGGACGCCCCACCCCAGATCCCTGAGTTCACCCGGCCGGGTGCCGAGCCGCGGTGGGTCCAGGTGTCCGCGGGCCACTCCTACGGTTGGTTCGAACCACGGTTGCATCCGTTCGCTCCCGGTTCCGAACCCGTGGGCGGACGGCCTGGGGAGACCTCGCAACGGCGCGAGGTGCTGGCCGAGTGGGACGTGGACATGCATTATGGTGATCGTCCGGTCGCCGTCCGAGGGGTCCTGGAGCGGCGCCCCGTCACCGGAACGTTCCGCGTCACCGCCGACCCGCGTTCCGATCAGCTGCAGCTGAGCGTTGCGCAGGGTCAGCTGCCCGCCCTGGCGCTGCAGGTGCCCCCGGGCCGGACGGTGACCGTGTCCGGCGCCGACGAAGTCCCGTTCCTGCGCATCGACGACGCCGGGGTTGCGGCCAACCCCGCCAGCCGGACATTCCAGGACAACCCGCAGCTAGTCGGGTTGCCGACCGGCCCGCAGGGGTGGGTCCAGGTGTCCGGCGGTACCTCGGCCGTCTGGCTCGACTCCCGGCTGCAGTACCGGGCCGACCGGCCCCCGGACGACGTTGCCACCGGTGACGAGGTGGTGGAGCTGACCCGCTGGAGCGTCCCGGTGACGGTGGACGGGCAGCAGCGTGAGCTCTCCGGCTCCATACAGTGGGTACCCGCAGCGGTGGCGGCAGGAGCGGCGGGCGGCGATGCCGGTTTCCCGTGGGTCACGGCCGGCCTCGGGATCGGGGCGCTGGTCCTGGTGCTGGCGCTCGGTGGCCTCGCACTCCGATCGCGTGCCCGCGCCGTGCGCTGACCCCCGCTGGCGCTGCCGCCGCCTCTCACCGCTGTCCTGACAGGAGCTCGCACCGTGCACCACGATTCCCGACGGCTGGTCCTGTTCCCACTGCTCGTCGCCGCCCTGCTGGCCGGGTGCGGGACCGAACCTGCGCCGGGGGGCGGTGCGGTCGCCGCCAGCACCTCCGCGACCCCGGCTGCGACCACCACCGTCCCGAGTGCACCGGCCGGGAGAACGGTCCGGTTGGGCTATGCCGGCGGGGAGGTGACCGGGGGGACCCAGCGGGTGCCGGTGCCCCTCGGGGCGAGAGTCACGCTCGTCGTCACCGGGGACGTCGCCGACGAGGTGCACGTGCACGGTTACGACTCCTACCTCGACGTGGCCCCCGGGGCTGCTGCCCTGATCACATTTCCCGCCGACATCCCCGGTGTGTTCGAGGTCGAGACGCATGACTCGGGTCTCGTGCTCGCCCAGCTCGAGGTCAGTTGAGTGGTCCTCGCGCACGGGATCGGCACCCGGGCGGACCTGCCCGTGCCCAGCACGCTCGCCGCCCTCGGTGCCGGGCTGGCGGTGGTGATCTCGTTCGTCGTGCTGGGCACCCTGTGGCGGCGTCCCCGGTTCACCGGCAGCAGCGCCGGCCGGCCGCTGCCCCCCGGTCTGCAGCGGGTGATCGACAGCCCGGTGCTGCGGGTCGGCCTGCGCCTGGTCACCCTGGTGGTGGCCGGGCTGCTGGTGGTGGTCGGTCTGGTCGGGCCCGACAGCACCACCCTCAACCTGGCTCCCTGGGCCTTCTACATCACCTTCTGGGTGGGGCTGGTGCCGGCGTCACTGCTGCTCGGCCCGGTATGGCGGGTGCTCAACCCGCTGCGGCTGGTGCACGCGGTGCTGGCGCGGGCGTTGCGCCTGGATCCTGCGACCGGGCGCGCCGCGTTACCCGAGGGGGTGGGCTACTGGCCGGCGGCCGCGTCGATTGCGGGGTTCGCCTGGTTCGAGCTGGTGTACCCCGCACGGGCCGAGCCAACCGACGTCGCCGTGTTCGTGATCGGCTACGCGGTGGTGCACACCGGGGCGGCCCTGGTGTTCGGCAACCGCTGGTTCGCGCGCGGTGACGGGTTCGAGGTCTACTCCAACCTGCTGGGGGCGATGGCCCCCCTCGGGAGGCGGGACGACGGCCGGCTGGTGCTGCGCAACCCGTTCGACGGCCTGGAGGCCATCCGGCCGGCCCCGGGCCTGGTCGGTGTCGTCGTCGTGCTGGTCGGCTCCACGGCCTACGACGGGCTCGCCCGGACCGCGTGGTGGCTGGCCAACGTGCCCACCGGGGCCGTGAACGCGACGTTGGCACTGGTGTGTGTGGGGCTGCTCACCGGAGTGGTCTACTTGCTCGGCACCTGGAGTCTGACGGTGCCGGGTGGGCGGGACGATGACACGCCCCGCCCGGGGGCCTTCGCGCACACGATCATGCCCATCGCGGCGGGCTACGCGATCGCTCACTACTTCTCCCTGCTCGTCCTCGACGGGCAGCAGACCGTGATCCTGGCGAGTGACCCGTTCGGGACGGATGCCGACTTGCTCGGCACCGCGGGACGCGTCATCGACTACACCGTGATCGGGACGACGACCATCGCGCTGGTGCAGATCGGCGCCATCGTGGCGGGCCACCTCGTCGCTGCGGTGAGCGCGCACGACCGGGCGGTGCGGCTGTTCCCGCCCGGAGTCGCGTTGCGCACCCAGTATCCGCTGCTGGCCGCCATGGTGGCGCTCTCGGTCGGCGCCGTGGGTCTGGTCTTCGCCGCCTAATGCTTCGAGGGGTCGGCGTCAGCGCGGCTCGGTGAAGTCGCCAGCCGCACGACGGACCTCGGTGAGCAGGCTGGTCAGCTGCTCGGTCTGCTCCCGGTCGAGCCCGACCAGGCCGAACTCCACCGCCGTCAACGCCGTGGTGGCTGCTTCGAGCCGTTTCCGGCCCGCCAGGGTGATCGCGACCAGGGTGGTGCGGCCGTCGGTGGGGTGCGGGTTGCGTTCCACCAGCCCGTCGGCCTGCAACCGGTCCACGATGTTGGTGACGCTGGTCGGGTGCAGCTGTAACCGCTCGCCCATCACCCGCATCGGGAGGCTGCTGCGCTGCGCGAAGCTCAGCAGCACCAGTGCCTCGTAGCGGGCGAATGTCAGGCGGTGCGGGCGCAGCGCGGTGTCGACCGCCTGCTGAAGGATCTGTTGCACCCGCATGATGTTGGTGACCGCAGCCATCGTCGCGGAGGGCCCGATCCGCTCGGCCCACAGCTCACCCGCGCGGGCAATGGGATCGAAAGGCAGCGGACGGTGCCCCGGCATGTCGTCACCGTAGTCTTCGCTCCGCTGCGATCCTGGTAGCAACTGCCCGCAGGTCGCCGGGCTCCTATAAGGCGGGACCGGTCGATGAAGCGAAACGCCGCTCGTGCCAGGATGGCACTTGTGAGCAGGCCACAGCCACGTCAGACCCCCGGGTCCTCCCCCGTCTCCGGCGGCGTCGACCTGTCCGCGCTCAAGGCGCGTGCGGAGTCCGCCGCCCGGCCGCAGCCACCCGGTGCCCCGTCGGCCCCGGCGGACGGTGCCGCCAGTCGATGGGTGCTCGACGTCACCGAGCAGACCTTCCAGGCGGATGTCGTCGACCGCTCCATGCAGTTACCGGTGGTCGTGGATCTCTGGGCCACCTGGTGCGAGCCGTGCAAGCAGCTCTCCCCGGTGCTGGAGCGGCTCGCCGAGCAGGGTGGTGGCACCTGGGTGCTGGCGAAGGTCGACATCGACGTCAACCCGAGGATCGCCCAGGTGTTCGGTGTGCAGTCGGTGCCCGCCGTCGTCGCCATCGTGGGGGGTCAACCGGTGGAGGCGTTCACCGGTGTGCAGCCGGAGCCGGAGCTGCGTCATTGGATCGCCGCGATCGTGGACGCCGCCCGCGAGCAGCTACCCGGCATCCGGGCGGCTGAGCAGGAGGGTGCGGGTGCGGCCGGGCCGGAGCCTGAGCCGGAGGACCCGCGGTTCGCCGCAGCCGAGCAGGCGCTGGATGCGGGTGACTACGCGGCAGCCGAGGCGGCCTATCAGCAGATTCTGGACAACGAGCCGGCGAACGAGGATGCGAAAGCGGCCCTGTCCCAGGTGCGCTTCCTCGCGAGAGCGGAGGCGGTCGACGCCGGCGCGCCTGCGCGGGCCGATGCCGCACCGGACGACCTGGACGCGCAGTTCGCCGCTGCGGACACCGAGATCGCCGGTCAGCAGGTGGAGCAGGCATTCGAGCGGCTGGTGTCGGCGGTGCGCCGGACGGGGGGAGAAGACCGGGAGCGGGTGCGGGTCCACTTGCTCGAGCTCTTCGAGCTCTTCCCCACCGACGATGTCCGCGTCGCGACGGCTCGGCGCTCCCTCGCGCGGGCCCTGTACTGAGCGGCCCTGTACTGCCCCCGTCAGGAGCAGGGGGCAGAGCCCTCGAGGAAGCCGATCCGGAACGCGTCCACCCGAGCGAACCGGGACCCCACCGCGACTCCGTCGACATCTCCGGCGATCAGCCCGCCTGCCAGCAGCTCGGACACCGCCTCGTCGAGATCGCCGGAGGAGATCCGCAGCGGTGGATCGTCGATCGGGTTGCGGTTGCCGTAGGGGGTCTCCAGCAGCACGCCCGACCAGGCGCCCACCAGGCACGCGGTGCGCAGGCCGGCGAGGTCGCCGTCCAGCGGCAGCCCGACCGCCTGCTGCACCGCCAGCACGTACCGGGAGGCGACCACGGCGAACGCCGCGAAGTCGCCGAGCCCACCGCCGCTGCTGCTCGGCGCGGCCCCGATCTCGGCCAGCTCGTCGAGCTCGACGGAAACGCTGTCGGTGGCGGGGCAGTAGGACGCCGGGGAGGTCAGCTCGGCGTCCCGGCAGGCGACGGCGCCGAAGACCAACGCCGGGGGCGGTGCCCCGGTGTCCGCGAACGCCGAGCGCAGGCTCTGCTCGATCAGCCGGACGTTGCCCTCGGTGATCTCCAGGTTGCCCTCGTTCGCCGCGTCGTCGCTGTCCGCGAAGCCCAGCTCGGTCGCCCGCTCCTGCACCTCGGGCAGGTCGATCTCCGCACACCGGCTCGGGCCGTCGGAGAACCCGAACTGGAAGGCGGCTACCCGGTCGAACGCAGTGCCGTGCGCGGTGGGGTCGACCAGCACGCCACCCACTGGGTCACGCAGCGCGAACACCGACGCCAGGACGCCACCCAGCCCGTCCCCGGTGGACAGCGTGAAGTGCGCCGAGCCGCCCTCAGCGACATGCCGGAAGAAGGCCCCGGTGAAGCAGTCGGCCTGCTGTTCGAAGACGATGGTCGGGGCGGAGGAGTCCAGCAGCGCCAGCCGGGTCTGCACCGCATGCCCCAGCTCGTGCGCGAGCACCATCACGACCGCCATCGGCCCGAACGTCTCCTGCAGGGAGGGCAGCAGCTCCCCACGGTCCCAGGCGATGGTGTCCTCGGACGGGCAGTAGAAGGCATTGGCCACAGCGGCGGTGTCAGCACCACAGAGTTGCCGGGACGGCCGGCCGGAGTCGTAGGACACCAACTGCTGCAGCGGGGTGAACACCGCGCCGAAGTCGGCCGGGAACCGCACGGCCCAGTAGTCCTGCAGGTCGGCGACCGCGTTCACGGCGAGCCCGTCGATGCTGCCGCCGTCTCCGCCGTCCACCGGCAGCACGGCCCGAGCGACGCCGCCCCGGAGGCCGCTCGGGCCGTCGACAACCGGCAGGCCGGCCACCGCGTCCGGGCTCAGTCGGGCCAGCTGGCCGGCGAACCCCGGGATCTCCCGGGTGCAGCCTGGCAGCGCGACAACGGCGAGCGCGACGACGGCGAGGAGCAGCGCGGCGAGGCGTCGCGGCGACGGGTGGAGAGCCGGCACCGGCTCAGCTTTTCATCCCGGCGATGCTTCCCCGATGGCCGCCAGCCACAGCACCCCCGCGGGCGGCAGCCGGAGCACCGTTGAGGCGGGACGGCCGTGCCAGGGGTCCCCGGTCGCGCGAATCTCCCCGAGGTTGCCGACGTCGGACCCGCCGTAGCGCGAGGAGTCGGTGTTGAGCACCTCACGCCACCTCCCGGCGACAGGAAGTCCCACCTGGTAGCCCTCGTGCGGGGCACCGGAGAAGTTCGCGATGCACGCCAGCACCGATCCGTCGTCGCCGCGCCGCACGAAGCTCAGCACGTTGCCCGCCGCGTCGTTGGCGTCGATCCACTCGAAGCCCTCCGGCGAGGTGTCGCGGGTGTAGAGCGCGGGATGAGCGCGGTAGGCGGCGTTGAGGTCGCCGACCATCCGCAGCACCCCGCCGTGCAGCGGGTGGTGCACCAGGCCCCACTCCAGCGACCGGCTCTCCGACCACTCCGACGGCTGGCCGAACTCCCCGCCCATGAACAGCAGCTGCTTGCCGGGGTGCGCCCACATGTACGCCAGCAGGGCGCGCAGGTTCGCGGCCTTGTTCCACTCGTCCCCGGGCATCCGGGTCCACAGCGAGCCCTTGCCGTGCACCACCTCGTCGTGCGAGAGCGGCAGCACGTAGTGCTCGCTCCACGCGTACACCAGCGAGAAGGTCAGCTGGTTGTGGTGGTAGGCGCGGTGCACCGGATCCCGCCCGGCGTAGTCGAGCGTGTCGTGCATCCAGCCCATGTTCCACTTGAACCCGAAGCCGAGCCCGCCCAGGTGCGTCGGGCGGGTGACGCCGGGCCACGCGGTGGACTCCTCGGCGATCATCATCACGCCCGGATGCCGCTTGCCGACGGTGGCGTTCACCTCCTGCAGGAAGGCCACTGCATCGAGGTTCTCCCGCCCGCCGTGGACGTTGGGCAGCCACTCGCCCGGCTTGCGGGAGTAGTCGAGGTAGAGCATCGAGGCGACGGCGTCGACCCGCAGGCCGTCGATGTGGAACTCCTCGATCCAGTACAGCGCGTTGGCCACCAGGAAGTTGCGCACCTCGCTGCGGCCGAAGTCGAAGACCAGCGTGCCCCAGTCTGGCTGGGCGCCGCGGCGCGGGTCCGGGTGTTCGTAGAGTGGTGAGCCGTCGAAGTTCGCCAGCGCCCAGGAGTCCCGCGGGAAGTGCGCCGGCACCCAGTCGACGATCACACCGATGCCTGCGCCGTGCAGGACGTCGACGAAGGCCCGGAAGTCGTCCGGGGACCCGAACCGCGCGCTCGGTGCGTAGTAGGAGGTCACCTGGTAGCCCCAGGACCCTCCGAACGGATGCTCGGCGACCGGGAGCAGCTCGACATGCGTGAAGCCGGTAGCCGCCACGTGCTCGACGAGCTCGTGCGCGAGCTCCCGGTACCCCAGGCCCTGCCGCCAGGAGCCGAGGTGCACCTCGTAGACGCTCACCGGCTCGCGGGTCCAGTCGGTGCGCTCCCGCTGGATCAGCCAGTCCGGGTCGGCCCAGGTGTGCTCCGAGGTGCTCACCACCGAGGCGGTGTTCGGCGGGATCTCGGTGCCGAACGCGACCGGATCGGCCTTCTCGTGCCAGGAGCCGTCCGCCCCGAGCATCCGGAACTTGTAGCGGGTCCCCGGCCCTACGTCCGGAAGGAACACCTCCCACACCCCGGAGGAACCCAGCGAGCGCAGTGGGGTGGCGACCCCGGACCACCCGTCGAAGTCACCACACACCCGCACCCCGCGAGCATTGGGTGCCCACACGGCGAACGAGGTGCCGGAGACGTCGCCACCCGCGGTGGGGTAGCAGCGCGGATGCGCGCCGAGGACGTCCCAGAGCCGCTCGTGGCGGCCCTCACCGATCAGATGCAGGTCGACCTCGCCGAGCGTGGGCAACCACCGGTACGGGTCGTCGGTGGTCTCCACGTGGTCGCCGTGCCGCACCCGTAACCGGTAGTCGGCGGCCGGGCCGGGCACGACGCCGTGGAACAGCCCCTCCGGGGTGCGGGTCAGCCGGTGCTCGGTACCGTCGCGCAGCACGTCGACCTCGTCGGCCTCGGGCTTCAGCACCCGCACCACGGTGCCGTCGGGGTGCGGATGCGCCCCGAGCACCGAGTGCGGGGCGTGATGCGCGCCGACCAGCAGCCGGCGGACGTCGTCGGGCTCGGGCGCCGAGGTGGCAGCGGGAGCGGGCGCGTCGTCGGGTGTGGCCGGGCCTGACACCGGCGCGGCGCTGGCCCGGATGTCATGGTCGCGGTCGGCCGCGGGCACGGTAGTGGTCCTCCATCCGTCCGGGTTCGGCTACCCAGTCTGTCGTTGATCGCACCGTCTCGCCTCCCCGGGCTCCGGTCACAGGCCGGGTGCCCGACCACCCGGTTCAGGGCAAGGCGGTACTCACTCAGTGCGAGGATGAGCTGTCGGTACGGAATCCACGGCGACCAGACCGGTATGGAGCCGGTCGCCCCCGGTGGTGAGCAGACCGAGCATGCATGATCGTCAGGGGTTGCGGAGCAAGGCTCTCAATCGCGGCCCCAGCCACGGCTTGCGGCCCCAGGCCGTCAGCCGGCCCCTGGCGATCGCCTTCCACTGGCTCTGGCGGCCCCAGACCACCATGAGGAACGCCACGGGGTCGGCCGAGATGTGGCAGTCGACCCTCCGGGACGACGGCTCGTCGACCCGAAGCGTCCTGTCGTCGAAGACGAATCGGAACCGGCTTCCTCCCCGGATGCGGAGGTCGTAGCAGGCCCGGACACCGGCTGCCCTGTCACTCACCAACGCCCGGGGGTCGAGCGCCTGCATGACGGGCACGATGAACCCTGCCAGCACCATGGCCGCATGGGACGGCTCGATCTGCCACCCGCGCTTGTCGGCCCGGGCGATGTCGTAACCATGTACGAGGGTCTCGTTCAGCAGGTAGCAGGTCAAGGTCGAGAGGCGGGCGGTGGAGCCCTCGACCAGCCAGGGACGTAGTTCGTCGGCGGTACTTCTCGCGCACTCGTCGAAGTACTCCTGCGCCCTGGCCTCGATACGGTCGGCCAACACGCTGCAGTCACGCTCGTCGTCGGACCGCACGCCGAGGTTGGTCACGTCGGCCAGCTCCCAGATGTCCCGGATCAGCGAGTCGCCGGCCGTGCCGGCGAGGCTGGGCATCACCTCGTAGATGCCGGAGAGATCCCGTCTCGCCAGTCCGGGTGCGACCAGCCAGACCTGCGAGAGATGCATGGCGGTCTCAGCGAGGTTCCATCCTCCCACCGCGGGAGCTGCCGGATCACGGATGGATCGCAACAGGGTCGTCACTCGACGAACCTCGTCGCGAAGTGCGTCCTGGGCCAGCCTCCAGCCGCTCGCCACGTCGGTTGCCACTGAGTCGCCCCTCACGTCCTTGCTCCGTCTGGGCTGATGACCTCCGCATCGAGCAGCAGCTCGATGACCGGTGGCGGGCTCGGCTGGCCGAACAGTGCGCCCACCGCCCAGTCCGCACCCACCCACCGCCAGCACGCAGCCTGCTCCCCGTTGTCCACCGGGAAGGCGATCACGTTGATCCCGGCGCCGCGCACGATGTGGACCAGGGCGTGCACCGCCTGGGACAGCAGCCGGGTCGGATCGTCGGCCACCTGCTGGGACACCGGTCGGGCTACCTGCACCGTGCGCACCGGTAGCTCGGCCAGGCAGCGCAGCGCGCCGATTCCGCCGCCGAAGTCGTGCAGGCCCGCACGGACACCCAGCTCGGCGAGCACCCGCAGATTGTCCTCGGCGTGCTCACCAGCCTCGCCGGCCAGCACGCCGGTGAGCGTGCGCATCGCTGAAATCGGTGCCCGCAGCTCCAGCTCGGCCGGCCGCAGGCCGGTCTGGGTCAGCACTGCCCTGACCTTGGCCACCAGGTCGGGGTCCTGCGCCTGGGAGGGGGTGAGGTTGACCACCAGCGGCGGCACCCCATCGCCCAGCCGCTGCCGCCACGACCGGGCCGCCTCCGCTGCGGTGTGCAGCAGCCACTGCCCGACCGCATGCACCACTCCGGTCTGCTCCGCGACCTGAACGCACCGCTCGTGGGACATCGTGCCGAGCTGCGGGTGCTGCCAGCTCAACACCGCCTCGACCCCCATCAGCCGGCCGCTCTCCAGCACCACCACAGGCTGGTAGCACACTCGCAGCTCGCCGGTTTCCAGGGCACCTGGCATTGCCGCGGCCAGCCGGAGCTCCGCACGCTCGGCGGCGTCGGTGTCTGCATCGAACATCGCCCACTGCCGCTTGCCCCGGCCCCGCAACCGGCGCAGCGTGGCACTGGCGTCGCGCAGCAGCTCGGACGGCTCGGTGTCGCCGATCCGCCGCTGCACGACGCCGATGTTCGCGGTGGCCGCCATCCCGATCGTGTCCAGGTAAACCGGCTCGGCAAGCTCGGTGTTGATGGTCTCGACCAAGGCGCCGATGTCCGGTACCGGATCCCCGGGCTTGAGCAAGATCGCATACTCGTCGTCGCCGAGCCGGGCGACCATCGCCTGCCGGCCGGCGACCACGGACTCCAGTCGCCTGGCCACCGCGTCCAGCAGCCGATCACCGAAACGGTGTCCCAGCCCCTCGTTGGTCACCGAGAAGCCGTCCAGATCGAGGTGCAGCAGGGTGACGACGTCCGAAGGCTCGAACAGCTCGTGCACGTCATCGAGGTGGGAGACGAAGTGCTGCCGGTTCGGCAGACCGGTCTGCACGTCGTGCAGTGCCTGGTGGTTCAGCCGCTCGGTCAGCAGCTGCAGCTCGGTGATGTCCTCGACCATGTGCTCGGTGTCCGGTCCGACTCGGCTGCGCGGGTAGAACTCATCTCCGCTCCGGTCGTGTCGTTGTCAGGTACGACAACCGTACCGATCATCGACGCCACCATTCTGGTCCATTCGGTTGATCTGGCGGGAACTGACAACTACTCACCGTGCAAACTCTGTCACAGCTTGCCAACCATGAGGTGCCGTGCGCCTCCCCGGCGGCGAGGGTGGCATCGCGACGCGGCGTTAGACTCGGACCCCATGGCAGCAGGAGCGTCGAAGGTCTCGTTGACGGGCATCAAGGCCACCGGTGAGCCGCACCTCGGCAACTACATCGGCGCGATCAAGCCGGCGCTCGAACTGGTTCGCGACTATGAGGGCATCTACTTCATCGCCGACTACCATGCGCTGACGACCCTCCGCGATCCGAAGCTCCTCCGCCACTACACCCGCTCGGTCGCCGCGAGCTGGCTCGCCGCCGGGTTGGACCCGGACCGCACCACGTTCTACCGCCAGTCCGACGTCCCGGAGACCTTCGAGCTGACCTGGGTGCTGGCGTGCCTGACCGGCAAGGGCCTGATGAACCGGGCACATTCCTACAAGGCGGCCCGAGATCTGAACCGCGCCGCCGGTGACGACGACGACGCCGGCGTCAACATGGGTCTGTACAACTATCCGATCCTGATGGCGGTCGACATCCTCATCATGGAGGCCGACGTCGTGCCGGTGGGCAAGGACCAGGTACAGCACGTTGAGATCGCCGCGGACATCGCCGGATCGTTCAACCACGTCTACGGCCGGGACTACCGCCTCAAGATGCCTGCCGCGCTCGTCCCGCAGAGCGATACGGGCCAGACGTTGCCCGGTCTCGATGGCCGCAAGATGAGCAAGTCCTACGACAACACCATCCCGCTCTTCGTGCCGGAGAACCAGCTGAAGAAGCTCGTGCGGCGGATTCCGACCGACAGCACCCCGGTGGAAGCACCGAAGGATCCCGACCGCTCCTCGGTCTTCCAGTTGCTGGCGCACTTCGGCTCCGCCGATGTCGTCGGGCAGACCCGCCGTGAGCTGGAGGCCGGGGGCCTCGGCTGGGGTGAGGTGAAGGACCGGCTGTACGAGGTGCTCGCCGAGCTGTTGGCGCCCATGCGGGAACGGTATGACGCGTTGATGCAGCCCGAGAGCGAGCTGGACGAGGTGCTCGCGGCCGGTGCCGAGAAGGCCCGCAAGCGCGCGACGGCGGTGCTCGAGCAGGTGCGCCGAACCATCGGAATCTGACCTACCTTTGCGGGTTCCCTCAGCGGTCCCCCGCGCCCGCGGCGGCGGCGATCCTCGCGATGGACGCCAGCGGGATGGGGAGCCACGCCGGCCGATTGCCGTGCTCGTAGGCAACCTCGTAGACGGCCTTGTCAAGCTCGAGGGCCCGCAGCAGCACGGCCTGCTCCCGGGGGTCGTCGGTGATCTCCGCGTAGCCGTCGCAGAAGGCGTCCCGGTTGTGCAGTGCCCACTCCCGGGCCACCGCGGCGTGCTGCTGCGGGTCGGCGTCCCCGAACGGAATGTGATCGGCCGCATAGTCGAACGAGCGCAGCATGCCCGCCACGTCCCGCAGCGGCGATGCCGGAGCCCTGCGCTCGGTCAGCGGAGTGGCCGGCTCGCCCTCGAAGTCGATGAGCACCCAGCCGGTGACGCTGCGCAGCACCTGTCCGAGGTGCAGGTCCCCGTGGATCCGCTGCAGGAGCACCGGGTGGGAGACCTCCCGGAGGTCGTCGAATGCGGAGCGCACCGCCTCCGCATGTTCGGCCAGCTCGGGCACCGCGGCGCGGACTGCCTCGAGACGCCGGTGCATGGCGTCCGCGAGCCGCTCGAGGTGGCCTTCCTCGGCCTCGGAGCGTCCGAGGGCGCGGGCGAGGTCGGCATGCACCGTCGCCACGGCTTGGCCCAGCCGATGCGCTTCGGAGGCGAAGTCTCCACCGACCTCGTTGGGGTGCGGGGGGTCGCCGGTGCCCGAGACGCTCTCGGCGAGCAGGTCGCGGACGCTCGCTGTGGCCATCGCCCAGCCGTCGGCGGTGTTGGGGAAGAAGTCGGTGAGCATCGCGTAGGTCACGGTGTCGCCGTCCAGCTCGCCCTCGATGCTGCCCAGCGGGACGGCGATGTGGGTGCATCCGACCTCGGCGAGGGCGCGGTGCAGCTCCAGGTCGGGGTTGCGCCCGGCGGCCAGCTTGCGGAACAGCTTGAGGATGTAGTGCTGTCCGTACACCAGCGAGGTGTTCGACTGCTCGGCGCCGACCGGGCGGGAACGTAGGCCGGCGTCGAGCACGACACCCGGTTCGGTGGCGAAGCGGACCCCGTCCACCTCCTTGCCGTCACGCATCAGGGTCAGCAGCAGCGCGGTGAGCTCCTGGTCGTGGATGGCCTGGTAGACCACTCGGTCACCCCCCGCCGCGACCCAGGCGTGGCCCAGGTGCTCGGGGATGTCGCGGCGCATGCCCAGCAGCAGCTGGTAGCGCTCGCGGTGCCCGTCACCCTGGTCCACGACGACCACGGCCAGCACGAGCTGCGGGTCGCCGCCGCCGAGCACCGCGGTGTGCACCGGGGTCACGGCGAGGACCGGGCGGTCCTTTCCGGCGAACCAGCGCTGCTCGGGGAGCCAGTCGCGCAGCGCATCGGTGATACCGTTGATCAACCCGTCGTCGGTCACATGGCCTCCCACTCGGAGTCGGGCCGGGTGATCTGGAACCAGTAGAAGCCGTGGCCGGGCAGCGTCAACAGGTACGGCAGCTCGCCGATCGGCGGGAACCCCACGCCGCCGGTGAGCTCGACCGGGACGCTACCGGCATGCTCGGACAGGTCCAGCTCCACCGGCTGCGGGAACCGGGAGAGGTTGTTGACGCAGATGACGAGGTCGTCGGGGTCGTCGTCCGGGCCGGCAGCGGCGCGCGGCACCCGGCACTGCCCAGCGGGACACTGGCGCAGGTAGGCCAGCACACTGGGGTTCGACGAGCCGAGCTCGGTGAACGAGCCCAGCCCGAACGCGGGGTGCTCGTGGCGGACGTGGATCATCCGCCGCGTCCAGTTCAGCAGCGACTGGGCGGAGTTGGACTGCGCCTCGATGTTCACCGCCTGGTAGCCGTAGACCGGATCCATGATCACGGGCAGGTAGATCCGCCCAGGATCACAGGAGGAGAACCCGGCGTTGCGGTCGGGGGTCCACTGCATCGGGGTGCGCACCGAGTCCCGGTCGCCGAGCCAGA
Organism: Pseudonocardiaceae bacterium; assembly: GCA_035640155.1. Lineage (GTDB taxonomy): Bacteria > Actinomycetota > Actinomycetes > Mycobacteriales > Pseudonocardiaceae > JALYQB01. Next base: position 9,221 of record DASQWR010000032.1, on the reverse strand, counting down.
TGTTGTCGCCCATGCCGATCTCGTCGCCGTAGTAGAGCACCGGTGAGCCAGGCAGGCTCAGCAGCAGCGCAGTGAACAGCTCGAGCTGGTTGCGGTCGTTGTCCAGCAGCGGCGCGAGGCGGCGCCGGATGCCGATGTTCGCCTTCATCCGCGGGTCGGAGGCGTACTCGGCGTACATGTAGTCGCGTTCCTCGTCTGTGACCATCTCCAGGGTCAGCTCGTCGTGGTTGCGCAGGAAGATCCCCCACTGGGCGCCGGACGGGATCGGTGGCGTCTGCGCCAGGATCTCCGAGATCGGGAACCGGGACTCGCGGCGCACCGCCATGAAGATGCGCGGCATCAGCGGGAAGTGGAACGCCATGTGGCACTCGTCGCCGCCGACCGCGGGATCGCCGAAGTACTCGACGACGTCGGTGGGCCACTGGTTCGCCTCGGCGAGCAGCACCCGGTCGGGGTACTCGTCGTCGACCACCTTGCGGCAGCGCTTGAGGAACTCGTGGGTGCGGGGGAGGTTCTCGCAGTCCGTGCCCTCCTCCTCGAACAGGTAGGGCACCGCGTCGAGCCGGAAGCCGTCGATGCCCAGGTCCAGCCAGAACCGCAGCACGTCGATCATCGCCTCGCAAACTTCGAGGTTCTCGAAGTTGAGGTCGGGCTGGTGGGCGAAGAAGCGGTGCCAGTAGAACTGCCCCCGCACCGGGTCATAGGTCCAGTTCGACGCCTCGGTGTCGACGAAGATGATCCGCGCGTCCGGGTAGCGGGAGTCGTCGTCGCTCCAGACGTAGAAGTCGCCGTAGGGGCCATCCGGGTCGCGCCGGGACTCCTGGAACCAGGGGTGCTGGTCACTGGTGTGGTTCATCACCAGGTCGGTGATGACGCGGATGCCCCGACGGTGGGCGGCGTCGAGCAGCGCGACGAAGTCCTCGACCGTGCCGAACTCGGGCAGCACCGCGCGGAAGTCACTGATGTCGTAGCCGCCGTCGCGCAGCGGGGACGCGTAGAACGGCGGCAGCCACAGGCAGTCGACGCCGAGCCACTCGACGTAGTCGAGCTTGCTGGTCAGCCCCTTGAGGTCGCCGGTGCCGTTGCCGTCCAGGTCGGCGAAGGCACGCACCAGCACCTCGTAGAACACCGCTCGCTTGAACCAGTGCGGGTCGCTCGGGGCCGCCCTCGCGTGCTGGAAGTCATCGGCCTGGGGCTCCACCAGGTGGCCGTCGGGCAGGACGGCCTCGCCCGTGTGTGGGACTCCCTCGAGGTCGGGCTGGGCCTTCTGACCCCCTTCGGTCGACATTGGTCCCATCCTCCTGGACGCGGGGAGTGGGGGCATCCCGAGCTGCGCGGCAGCGGCGGTTCGCCGGTGCCGCGCAGCTCACCCCCGCCGGACGGCGACGATGTGCGCAACGGAGCGCCACGGCTCGAGCCGGACGAAGTTCGCCTCACCCCAGTCGAAAGTCTCGCCACTCACCTCGTCGTATCCGGCGAAGCGGTCCGACCGGGCCATGCCGAGCAGCGGCAGGTCGAGGTGCACGGTGCCTTCCGCGGTGACGAACGGGTCGAGCGTCACCACGCAGACGACGGTGTCTCCGGTGCCGGGGTCGACCTTGGAGTAGGCGAGCAGCGCGTCGGAGTCGGTGTGGTGGAAGCGCAGCGTGCGGATCTGCTGCAGTGCCGGATGGACCCGGCGGATCGCGTTGAGCCGGGTGATCCATGGTTCCAGGGAGCGACCGTCGGCGAGCGCTGCGGCGAAGTCCCGTGGCCGGAGCTGGAACTTCTCGGTGTCCAGGTACTCCTCGCTGCCCTCCCGCAATGCGGTGCCCTCGAACAGCTCGAAGCCGGAATACACCCCCCACGAGGGGGACAGGGTGGCGGCGAGCGCGGCCCGGATCGCGAACATGGCGGGCCCGGCGTGTTGCAGTGACGCGTGCAGGATATCCGGGGTGTTGACGAAGAAGTTGGGGCGCGCCTCGTCGGCCTTCGCCGCCCACTCGTCGCCGAACTCGATCAGCTCGGCCTTGCCGGTACGCCAGGTGAAGTAGGTGTAGGACTGGGTGAACCCGAGCCGGGCCAGCCCGTAGAGCCGCGCGGGGCGGGTGAACGCCTCGGACAGGAACAGCACGTCCGGGTAGCGCTCCTTGACCTGCCAGATGAGCCAGTGCCAGAAGTCCGGCGGTTTGGTGTGCGGGTTGTCGACGCGGAAGATCCGCACCCCGCGCTCCACCCAGAACAGCAGTACCCGCAGCATCTCGGCGTAGCTGCCGCGCGGGTCGTTGTCGAAGTTCAGCGGGTAGATGTCCTGGTAGCGCTTCGGCGGGTTCTCGGCATACGCGATGGATCCGTCCGGCCGGGTGGTGAACCACTCCGGGTGCTCGCTCACCCAGGGGTGGTCCGGGGCGCACTGCAGCGCGAAGTCCAGCGCCACCTCCATCTCGAGCTCGCGAGCGCGGGCGACGAACGACTCGAAGTCGGCCAGGGTGCCGAGCTCGGGGTGCACCGCGTCGTGCCCGCCCTCGGCCGAGCCGATCGCCCACGGGGACCCGACGTCCTCGGGCACCGAGACCACGGAGTTGTTGGGTCCCTTGCGCTCGACGGTGCCGATCGGATGGATCGGTGGTAGGTACACCACGTCGAAGCCCATCGCCGCCACCCGGTCGAGCGCGGCGGCGGCGGTGCGAAACGTGCCGTGCACGGGCTTGCCGTGGTCGTCCCAACCGCCGGTGGAGCGGGGGAAGAGCTCGTACCACGAGCTGAACAGGGCGCGGGGCCGGTCGACCCAGACCCGGTGGGTGCTTCCGCGGGTGATCAGGTCGCGCAGTGGGTCGGCATCGAGGATGCGGGCCACCGGAACGGCCAGTGCGGGCCCGACCCGCTGCCCGAGAGTGCGGTCAGGGTCCCGCAGCGCCGTGACCGCCCCGGCGAGCACCGAACGGTTGCGCCGCTGCTCCGGGCGCCGCCCGACGCGTTCCAGCAGCCGGGCGCCGACCTCCAGGTCGTTGCCCAGCTCGGCGGCGGCCTGCCCGACCCCGATCTTGACCTCGATCACGTGGCGCCAGCTGGTCCACGGGTCGGCCCACGCGTCCACCCGGAAGCTCCACAGACCCTCGCGGTCGGGCACCACCACGGCGCGGAAGGAGTCGTTGCCCTCGTCCGCCATCCGCACCTGGCGACCCAGCCGCTCGCCCGGGCCCCGCCACACAACGGTTGCGGCGACGGCATCGTGGCCTTCTCGCCACACCGTGGCCGCGATCGGGACGTGTTCGCCGACCACCGCCTTGGACGGGTAGCGGTCGCAGGACACGACCGGTGAGACGTCTTCGATGGCCAGCCGCCCGCTCAACTTCTGCCCCTCCCGGCTCTGACCCGTGACGGGGCCGGCTCTTGATCCGTGACGAGCACAGTGTGCTGGCTCGCCATCTCCATGGCGCACCGAGGCGCCCGGTGCCGGCCTGTAGGGTGCCTTGCAGCTGTACAGCCTGGTAGCTGTAGAGGAGTGCAGGTCGGACCTGGATGATCAGCCGGAAGGAGTCCAGGTGAGGTGCGCAGCACTCCGGTCGGTCTTCGTGGGCACCACAGTGGCGGTGCTCTTGGCTCTGGTCAGTCCGGGAACCGCCGCCGCGCACATCGCGGGGGGTGCATCGCCGGCCAATGCGCGATCCGTGGTCACCGAGATCCGGCCTGCGGGCGCGGATGTGGGCGTGACCGTCGGGCTCGGCGGGCAGTTCGTTCGGGTCTCCGACCGGGGCGCCGGCGAGATCGTGGTCCTCGGCTATCGCGGCGAGCCCTTCCTGCGGCTGTCCGAGCAGCGGGTGCAGGTCAATCCGCGCAGTCCCACCGCGGCACAGACCAGCCAGTTCCAGCTGACCGCCCAGTCGGCGGACCCCGACCAGCAGTGGGTGCAGCTGAGCGACGGGGACAGCGCCACCTGGACCGACGCCCGGATCGACGGGCGGTCGCTGCCGGACGGGACCTCCGACTCGTGGACGCTCCCGCTCGTCGTGGACGGGCAGCCGGTCACGATCGTCGGGATGCGGACCGGGCTGGCAGCTCCGTTCCCGTGGTCGTGGGTGGTGGTGCTCGTCCTGGTCGCGGTGGCTGTCGCGGCGCTGGGCTGGGTCCGCGACTGGCACCGGCCGGTGGCCGCGGTGATCGTGGCCGGTGTGGTGGCCTTCGGCGTGCACCTGGTCGGCAGCGGAGCGGCTCCCCAGCCTGGGGGGCCGTCCTCGGGCTGGACGATCATTGCTGTGCTGGGAGCGTTCTGCCTGCTGGTCGCCGGCGTCACGGTGCTCACCACGCTCCGCGGAACCGAGCTGGCGGCGTCCCGGCTACCCATGATGGCGGTGACACTGCTGCTGCTGGCGGGCACGGACATCAGCGGGCTGTGGAACTCGCAGCTCCCGTTCGCCGGACCGGCGGTGCTTGATCGCGGGTTGCTCGTGGTGATCTACGGGGTCGCGCTGGGGTTGCTGGTGGCCGGCGTGCGCCTGGCCCGCGTGCCGGGCCCGGCAAGAAGGGCAGCGTGAGGAAAGATCGAGCGGGTGATGGCGGCCGCGGGAGGAGTGCTCGCCCACGGGGTCGGGGGCCGGCAGAACCTGCCACTGCCCTTCGAGTTGCTGGTGCAGGGCGCCGTCCTCGCGCTGCTGGTCTCCTTTCTCGGCCTCGGCCTGCTGTGGCGGACCCCCCGGCTGCGCGCGGGCGCGGCCGGAGGGGCGCTGCCGCTGCCGGTCCAGCGCCTCGTCGACGGCGCAGCGCTGCGGTGGGTGCTGCGGGTGCTGGGCCTGACTGTGGCCGGGTTCGTCATCGTCGCGGCTGTGCTGGGACCCGACGATGCTCGCAATCCCACCCCGTACCTGGTCTACGTGCTGTTCTGGGTGGGACTCGTCCCGCTGTCACTGCTGTTCGGCCCGGTGTGGCGGCTGCTCAACCCACTGCGCACGATCCACGGGCTACTCGCCGCGGTCATCCGGATACCCGCTGACCGGGGGCTGCGCCCGCTGCCTCGCCGGCTCGGCTACTGGCCGGCTGCGCTGTCGCTGCTGGGCTTCGTCTGGCTGGAGCTGGCCGCCCCCGGCAGCAGCTCTCCCACGGTGCTGCTCGGTTTCTTCACGGCCTACGCCGTCGTGCACCTGGGCGCCGCGCTGGTCTTCGGCCGCGGCTGGTTCAGCACCGGGGACGGGTTCGAGGTGTACTCCACGATGGTGGGCACCCTGTCACCGTTGGGCCGTCGCGACGACGGCCGGCTCGTGCTGCGCAACCCACTCGACGGGGCCGCGACGTTCGGTCCCGCACCGGGCATCGTGGCCCTGATCGCGGTGCTGCTGGGCTCCACCTTCTTCGACAGCGTCTCCGGCGCCCCGGCCTGGACCCGGCTCGTCCAGGGCCTGGACGTCCCGGAGGTGCTCACCTCCACCCTCGGTCTGCTGGTGGTCATCGCCGCCGTGGCGGCCAGCTTCGTCCTCGCCACGCTGCTGGCAGGCCAGATCGGCCAGCAGGGACGGCAGTCGGTTCCCGGGCTGCTCGCGCACAGCGTCATCCCGATCATCGTGGGCTACGTCGTCGCCCACTACTTCTCGCTGCTGCTCTTCGAAGGCCAACGGGCCGTGATCCTGCTCTCCGACCCGCTCGGCACCGGCGCGAACCTGCTCGGCGCCGCCGGCGCCGCTGTCGACTACGGCCTGGTCACCGTCACGACCATCGCGCTCGTCCAGGTCGTCGCCGTGGTCGCCGGGCACGTCCTCGCGGTCGTCAGCGCACACGACCGCGCCGTCGCGCTCTTCCCCCTGGCCCAGGCCGTCGTCGGGCAGCTGCCGTTGATGGCCCTGATGGCCCTGTACACGATCGGCGGGCTGACGCTGCTGTTCGCCGCCTGAGGAGATCAGGTCCTACTCCGGGTAGGATATCGGCTCAGGGCTGACAAGGATGAGTGTGTCGATGCCGCCGGAGGTGCTTGCGGCGGTTCGCGCGCGGGTCGGGCGACGGGAGTTCAGCCGCTACGTGACAGCCGCCCTGCGTCGCCAGTTCGAGCGTGATCAGCTCGACGCGTTGTTGGCCGAGATGGAGGCAGTCAACGGGCCGGTGTCCGCCGAGATGCTGGAGGAGGTCGAGGCACTGTGGCCGGACGTCGAGGACGGACCGCGGTAGGGGGCACGGTCGTCCTGGATGCGGACGGCGTCAGCAAGGCCGCGGCGGATCGGCTGGTGCATGCGATGCTTGTCTCGGCTCGACGCCGGGATGCGCGGGTCGTCGTCAGTGCTGTGACGCTCGCCGAGGTGCTACGTGGTACTTCCCGCGATGCGGCCACATACCGGGTGCTGACCCGGGTCGCCGAGTTGCCGGTGACACCCGAGATCGGTCGCGCGGCCGGTGCGTTGCTCGGATCGACCCGTCTGTCCGGCGCGACGGTCGACGCCGTAGTGGCCGCGACCGCATTGCGCCAGCCCGGCCCGGTGCTGCTGGTCACCAGCGACCCGAGCGGCATGGCGAGTCTCACCGCGAGCCGATCCGATCTCGCGGTGGCAGCGGGCTGATCGCCGGGCTGCCGGGGCTACGGCGGCATGCCCTGCGGGCGGGGTTGGTTCCGGGGGATCAGCTGGTCGACGTCGACGGCGGTGACCGCGGGCAGTGCGCCGGCGCGCTCGACGTTCTCGGTGGGCATGGAGACCCGGAGATGACCGACGGGGTGGCCGGCGGCGGGCGGGCCGGTTTCCACGATGCCGCCGAGCTCCTCGAGGCCGGCAAGGGCCTCGGCGGTGCGGTCCGGCTCGGTGGCTACCAGCAGTATCACCACCGGTTGCCCGGAGCGCCGAGCCTGGGCCAGCAGTGCGAGGCTGTCCCGATCCAGGGTGACCTCCGGGGGAGCGGGTGCCGGCGGTGAACCGGGCGGGGCGGGCGGACTGGGCACGACGGGCGAACCGGGTACGGTGGGCATGCTGGGCACGGCGGGTGCTGGGTCGGGGGGCGAGCAGGCGATCATCAGCCCCGCAATGCACAGCGGGCCGAGCGCTGCTGTGCATCGGTGGATCCGCCGAGCCGCCATGGCGCCTCCTCCCCAGCCAGCGGGCTTGTCCGCAAGGTACGCCGGATGGGCAGGCAGGAGCTGCCGAAACGGCGATCAGGCGGCCGCAGCGCCGACGGGATCGTTTCAGCTCGATCTGCGCCCGGGATAGGGTCCGCGTCCGTGAGAGCTCTGCGCCGCTTCACCGTCCGCGCCCAGCTGCCCGGCCCGCTGGCCCCGCTGGAGACGCTGGCCACGAACCTTCGCTGGACCTGGCACCCGCCGACCCAGGACCTGTTCGCCTCGCTCGACCCCGGCACCTGGCGGCGAGTGGCGGGCGACCCGGTCCGGCTGCTCGGGGAGATCCCCACCGACCGGCTCACCGCACTGGCAACGGACGAGGCCGTCGTCGCGGGCACCAAGGCGCTCGCCGAGGACCTGCGTCGCTACCTCGAGGAGCCTCGCTGGTACCAGCAGCGGCAAGCGGCGCTCGGGGGGATGCCCGAGGCGATCGCGTACTTCTCCATGGAGTTCGGGGTGTCCGAGGTGCTGCCGAACTACTCGGGTGGGTTGGGTGTGCTCGCGGGTGACCACCTCAAGGCCGCCTCCGACCTGGGCGTGCCGCTGATCGGGGTCGGGCTGCTGTACCGCTCCGGCTACTTCCGCCAGTCGTTGTCGCTGGACGGCTGGCAGCAGGAGCACTACCCGGCGCTGGACCCGCAGGGCCTGCCGCTGCAGCTGGTGTCCGACCCGGAGGGTGCGCCGGTGCTGGTGCACGTCGGGATGCCCGGCGGACGGGTGCTCCGGGCGCGGATCTGGCGGGCCGAGGTCGGCCGGGTGCCGCTGCTGCTGCTGGACAGCGACATCGAGGACAACCCCGACGACCTGCGCGGCGTCACCGACCGGCTGTACGGCGGCGACCAGGATCACCGCATCCGGCAGGAGATCCTTGCCGGGATCGGTGGTGTCCGGGCGGTGCGGGCGTTCTGCGAGCTCACCGACTGCCCCCGGCCACGGGTGTTCCACACCAACGAGGGGCACGCCGGCTTCCTCGGCTTGGAGCGCATCCGGGAGCTTCGCAGCGCCGAGGGCCTCGGTTTCGACGAGGCGCTAGCCGCGGTGCGCGCGGGCACCGTGTTCACCACCCACACCCCGGTTCCGGCCGGCATCGACCGGTTTCCGGTCGACCTGGTGCGGCACTACTTCGGCGAGTCGGCCGAGGGGGCGGCGCTGCTGTCCGGCATCGAGGTCAACCAGGTACTCGGCATCGGGGCCGAGAGCAACCCCAGCATGTTCAACATGGCGCACATGGGGTTACGGCTCGCGCAGCGCGCCAACGGCGTCTCGCAGCTGCACGGCGCGGTGTCCCGCGGGATGTTCCATGCGCTCTGGTCCAATTTCGACACCAGTGAGGTGCCGATCGGCTCGGTCACCAACGGCGTACACGGACCCACCTGGGCGGCTCGGGAGATCTCGGCGGTGCTCGGTGAGCCCGACGTGGGCGACTGCGACCCCGGTGCGGGCCGGCACGGCCTCGACCCGGTCACCGACGGCGGGCTGTGGGAGCTGCGCTGCACGCTGCGTGCCCGGCTGGTGGACGAGGTGCGCCGGCGGGTGCGCGAGGCGTGGCTGGTCCGCGGCGCCTCGGAGCCCGAGCTGGGCTGGACGTCGCAGGTGTTCGACCCCGAGGTGCTCACCATCGGGTTCGCCCGCCGGGTGCCCACCTACAAGCGGCTCACACTGATGCTGCGGGATCCCGACCGGCTGCGCGCGCTGCTGCTGCACCCGCAGCACCCGGTGCAGCTGGTGATCGCCGGCAAGTCGCACCCCGCCGACGACGGCGGCAAGGCGCTGATCCAGCAGATCGTGCGCTTTGCCGACGATCCCGCGGTGCGCCACCGCATCGTGTTCCTGCCGGACTACGACATGTCGATGGCCCGCTACCTCTACTGGGGCTGCGACGTCTGGCTGAACAACCCGCTGCGCCCCCTGGAGGCGTGCGGGACCTCGGGCATGAAGTCCGCGCTCAACGGTGGGCTGAACCTGTCCATCCGGGACGGCTGGTGGGACGAGTTCTACGACGGCGAGAACGGGTGGGCGATCCCGACCGCGGACGGGGTAACCGACCCGGACCGCCGGGACGCGCTGGAGGCCAGCGCACTCTACGAGCTCGTCGAGGCGACGGTGGCGCCGCGATTCTACGACCGGGGTGCGGACGGGGTACCCGCGCAGTGGG
>DASQWR010000031.1:0-6183 GCA_035640155.1 Pseudonocardiaceae bacterium | reverse complement strand
ACGGTCAGCCCGCCGACACCGGAGTCGAAGACACCGATCGGTGCATCCGAGGCGGGGCTCACCGGGCGGGCGTGCGGTCGGCACCGGCGACGAGCCGGGCGGCGAGCAGCCCACCCAGCGCACCGAACAGGTGGCCCTCCCAGGACACCGCCGGGGTGCCGGGCAGCACGCCCCAGAGCATCCCGCCCCAGAGCAGGAAGAGCATCACCGCGAGGGTGATCTGGCCCGCGCTGCGCGCGTAGAAGCCGCGGACCAGCAGGAACGCCATCCAGCCGAACACCAGCACCGAGGCGCCGAGGTGGATGAACGGTGCGCCGACGAGCCAGGTCCCGAGGCCTCCGACAACCCAGACCACCGCGGTGACCGCGACGAACTGCAAGATGCCGCCTGCGAGCGCCAGGAAGCCAAGCACGAGCACCGGCACCGTGTTGGCCACCAGGTGCTGCCAGCTGGCGTGCAGCAGCGGCGCCCAGAGCACCCCGTCCAGGCCGTCCATCTCGCGGGGTCGGATCCCGGCGTTGTCGAGCGCGCCGCCGAGGACGGTGTCCGCCGCCTCGGAGAGGTAGAGCAGCCCGGTGAAAGCCGCGATGACGACCGCGGCCTGCCCGGGGCGGGCCGGGAGCACCCGGGGCCCGCGGCCGGAAGCGCCAGGCGCGGTCCTCATGTCCGCCGAGGATACCCGCGCATGCCGAGAGGACGCTGTGGCCTCAGGACGCGTCCGCTAGGCCCAGAGTTGGCCGTCGAGGCGAGTGGCCGCTTCCTCGAGGTCCCCGGAGTATGCCCCGGTGGACAGGTACTTCCAGCCCGCGTCGCAGACGACCAGCACGATGTCGGCGTGCTCGCCGGTGCCGGCAGCCTTCTCGGCCACCGCCAGGGCCGCGTGCAGGATGCCGCCGGTGGAGATGCCGGCAAAGATGCCCTCGGTCTCCAGCAGTTCGCGGGTGCGGCGCAGCGCGTCGAAGGAGCCGACGGAGAACCGGCCGGTGAGCACCTCCGGGTCGTAGAGCTCGGGCACGAAACCCTCGTCGAGATTGCGCAGCCCGTAGACCAGCTCCCCGTACCGGGGCTCCGCGGCGATGATCTGCACGTCGGGCTTGTGCTCCCGCAGGTAGCGCCCGACACCGACCAGCGTGCCGGTGGTGCCGAGCCCGGCCACGAAGTGGGTCACCGACGGCAGGTCACGCAGGATTTCCGGACCGGTGGTCCGGTAGTGCGCCTCGGCGTTGGCCGGGTTGCCGTACTGGTAGAGCATCACCCAGTCCGAGTGCTGCACGGCGAGTTCCTTGGCCCGCGCCACCGCCTGGTTGGAGCCACCGGCCGCGGGCGAGTAGATGATCTCCGCGCCGTACGCCTCGAGCAGCTGCCGGCGCTCGATCGAGGTGTTCTCCGGCATCACGCAGACCAGCCGGTATCCCTTGAGCTTGGCCGCCATCGCCAGTGAGATGCCGGTGTTGCCCGAGGTCGGCTCCAGGATCGTGCAGCCCGCGGTCAGCCGACCGGAGTGCTCGGCGTCGAGGACCATCGCCAGCGCCGGGCGGTCCTTCACCGAACCGGTGGGGTTGCGGTCCTCCAGCTTCGCCCACAGCCGCACCTCGTTCGACGGCGACAGGTTCGGCAGCCCCACCAGCGGGGTGTCCCCCAGCGCGTCGAGCAGGGAGTCGTAGCGGGCCATGCGGCACTCCCTCCGGTCGCGCTCGCAGCTTGTGTCGGGACGCTCCCGAGCGCGTCAGCGCCGGCCGCCGGCCACCGCGGGCAGGATGGTGACGTTGTCGCCGTCGCGCACCGCGGCCTCCAGGCCGCCGGCGAAGCGGACATCCTCGTCGTTGACGTAGACGTTGACGAAGCGGTGCAGCGACCCGTCGGTCACCAGCCGTGCCTTGAGGCCTGAGTGCCGGCTGTCCAGGTCCTCGATCACCTCAGCGAGGTTGGCCCCGGACGCCTCCACGGACTTCTCCCCCCCGGTGTGGGTACGCAGGATCGTGGGGACGGAGACGGTGACGGCCATGATCGGATCCTCCTGTGCAAGGTGCTCACCTGGTCAAGCGGCGTGCGGCGCCGGGACATTCCCCGGGCATCTCTCCGAGGCATCTCGGGGACATCTCCCCGGGGACATTTCTCCGGGCACCCGGCGTCAGTGCGAGTCGGGGACGTCGTCGGCACCGATGTGGGTGAACATGTAGTTCTCCACGACCTCGACGGGTTCCTCGGTGACCTCGCCGTCCACGATCCGGTACGAGCGCAGCTCGTGGTGCTCGGGACTGCGGGTGGAGACCAGCACGTAGTGCGCGCCGGGTTCGGACGCGTAGGAGATGTCGGTCCGCGAAGGGTACGCCTCCGTCGCGGTGTGCGAGTGATAGATCACCACCGGCTCCTCGTCGGCGTTGTCCATCTCCCGCCACACCTTCAGCTGCTCCAGCGAGTCGAAGCGGTAGAAGGTCGGCGAGCGCTCCGCGTTGACCATCTCCACGAACCGCTCCGGCCGGTCGGTACCACCGGGGCCTGCGATGACGCCGCACGCCTCGTCCGGGTGGTCCCGCCGCGCGTGCTTGACCATCGCGTCGACCAGGTCGCGGCGGATCGTCAGCACGAGGCCATGGTACGTGCGGACCGGCCCGTCTCACACCCGACGAAGACGGGCCGCTCGTCAGATGATCCAGGTGCGAACCGCGGGAACGTCCATCGGTACACAGAGCAGGTCGAGGTGGTCGAGCCGCCTCGCCTCGCCATGGCGGTGACGAGCGCGGAACCGGCCGCGTCGTCCCAGAGGAATGACCCGGGCGCGGGTTGCGGCGTGCCGGCACCGTCCACGTGCGTCAGCCAGGCGATCGGCTCATCCCGGAGCCGGCGGGCGACCCGCTCGCCGAACTCGCTGTCCGGGTCGGGAAGCTGCAGCGACATGTCAACGAGCGGGGTGGAAGCCGCACTTCCTGGCCGCCACCCTCGCCACCCTTGCCCTCATCGAACCGGGGCCGGGACACCCTGACGCGAAGCGGTGTTGACGCCGGGGTCAGGACATCTGTCCGGAAGTCACCTACCGTGGTCCGCACAGCTGGTCCCTACGAGGAGGTTTGACGGCGGTGAGCCAACGCGCGGACGAGCATTACGAGAACATCGCCGGCCAGTACGACGACACCTGGGCGCACCGCCCGGAGTACCTGTCCTGGATGAGCGATCACAGCGCCAGGCGGCTGGACATGGTCCCGGGCGGGCAGGTGGCCGACATCGGCGCCGGGACCGGGCTGTTCCTGGGCCGCCTTGCCGAGGAGGCGTCGCCGGACAAGCCGATCCTGTGCATCGACCCGTCACAGCCGATGCTTGACCACCTGCCCGACGACCCGCGGCTGCAGCCGATCCGCGCCACCGCCGAGGATGTCGCGGCCGGCCGGGTGGCGCTGCCATACGAGCAGCTGGACGGGATCCTGATCAAGGAAACCATCCATCACGTCACCGACCTGGCACAGACCATGCGGGGGCTGGCCGACCTGCTGGTTCCCGGCGGGCGGATCCTGGTGGTCTCGCTGCCGCCGCGGCTGGAGTACCCGCTGTTCCAGGCGGCGCTGGATCGCTTCGCGGCCAACCACCCCGAGCCCGAGACGATCGCGAACACCATGCGGGCGGCCGGGCTGGAGACCGAGGTCAGCTACGAGGAGTACCCGATCACGGTGGACCGGGACCACTGGATCGAGCTCATGGGACGGCAGTGGATGTCGGTGCTGCACTCGTTCTCCGACGATGAGATCGCCGCCGGGCAGGACGAGGTGCGTCGACGCCACCCCGAGCGAGAGCTGCAGTTCGTCGACCGCTTCGCGTTCGTCCTCGGTATCCGGCGCTGACACGTCACGGCAAGCTCAGCCGCCTTCGTCGCCACCGCCTTGGGTGACCTGGACGACCGCCTGCTCGTCGGTCAGCTGCGTCAGCCGGACCTCGAACCCGCCGACCTGCGCTGCCTGGTCCACCTGCAGCTGCACCTGCTGGCCCGCCACCTCGACGGTGGCCTGGTTGTCGCCCGCGTCCACCAGGCGCAGCTCGGCTCCGAGGATCGAGATGTTGGCGTCGACGCCACGCTGGAAGGTGACCGTGCAGGCACTGAGCGAACACCGGGTCGAGGTCCCCTCGCCGCCGCAGCTCGCCAATGGCAGGACAGCCAGGGTGCCTGCGGCGAGCAGTCCAGCGATGCGGTGGCGTGGCCGTGTCCTCACCGGAGCGAGCTTATCAACGCGTGACCGCGTCATCCCTGCCGCGCCCTCCGCCTCCCCGCGAGAACGGCGGCGACCGTCGCGCCGTACGTGACGTGATCAACAAGCTGGGGGAGCTGGGGCAGCGCCCGGATGCGGGGTAGGTGCCGCCCGATGACCCCGAGGTCGAGCCCAGCGATGGCCAGCCCGGCGAGCGCGCCGACGGGCATCACCCGCTGATCGGGCAGCGCACGGGACAGCACCAGCGCCCATCCCAACGACACCGCAAGGTGCGCGACCACCGCCGCGGCCAGCAGCCGGTCACGTCGTCGCTGCGCACCGAGCAGCAGCGAGCCGGCTGCCCACACCGCCTCGAGCGGATCCCGACCGGTGAGCAGTGCGTACGCCGTGGACGGCGTTCCACTGATCACAGCTGCCGTCAGTCCGGCCACCACAGCGTCGCAAACCCAGCCGGGGTACCCGCGAACGGATGGCCCGCTCAACGCAGCGTGACCTGCCGGCCGCGCAGCCCGTCCCGGGCACGACGCTCGGTGTCGGTGAGCGGGCTGGCATCCAGGGAGGCGAGCGCGTCGGTCAACCGGGGCGCGAACGCCTCCGCGCCGGGCACCCACTCGCGGGCGTGCCGCTCCTTGTCGAGGTCCCAGACCGGCACCAGCATCCCGTGCGCGCGGAACGACCCGGCGTAGCGCGAGCCCTCCCCCAGGCCCAGCTCGTCGCGGGCGGAGAGCCGAGCCAGCGCGGCGAGCAGCTGTTCCTCGGGCTCCGGCCGCACCCACCGGATGTGCGCCTTGTCTCCGGCGTCCATCCAGTACGCGGCGTGCACCCCCTCGCCGGTCACCGGCTCGGTTGGCATGATCACGGAGTTGGCTCGCTGCAGGGACTGCGCCACCTCCTCGGTGGGTGGCTCGTCGTCGGAGATCCACCAGCCGAAGTCGCGGTGCAGCGTGACGTCGAGCGCGGCGTCGGCAGTCATCAGGTCCTGCAGGCGCACCTCCTCGCCACCCGCAGTCGACGCGTCCACCACGGGCAACACGTCGCCGGGTGATGCCTGCTGCGCCCAGCGCACCGCCCGCGCGAGATCCCGGGAGAGGTCACCGGACCGGGTCTGCACCTGCAGCCCGACGAGGATCGACCCGTCGGCCCGGACCATCCCGGCCGCTGCCATCGGCAGCACGGTGGCCAGCGTGACGTCTCGGCCATTGAGCGGCGATGGCAGCGATGGCACCGCCAGCGGCAGCGGTGCGGTCGCCGATGGGACGAACTCGCGCAGCGCCACCAGGTCGCACTCGGCCGTGAGCCCGTGGAACGGGCGGAGGACGATGATGTCCTCGGACCCGCCCGCCGTTCCGTGGCAGGCCTTGTATCTCCTGCCCGAGCCGCACGGGCAGGGCTGGCGGGGGTTCACGCGGTCCGTCGACGCGCGGTCGGTCGACGCGCGGTCGGTCGACGCGCGGTCGGTTGAAGTGCGGGACGTCGAAGTGCGGGATGCAGTCGCAGAACGCTTGGCCACCGCGCCACCCTACTGACCCGCCCTGCTGTCGTCGTCGCGAGCCGACGGCGTCGGGTGCAGGTGCAACCGGGCGGACGCCGGGCGGTTGGTGGCCACGTACCGCACGCCACCGGATGCTTGGTCTCGGCGAACAGCCGCACCAGCCGCGGGACGTCCCATCGCGCTCACCGCCCCGATCTGACGCGTGGCTGACCGGGTACCCGCAGCACCACCCGGCGGCGGAGACGTCCCGGCTCGACGGGGCTCAGCAGCGCGGTGAGCCGGCGGACGACCACCGCGGTCAGCACGGCGACGGCGGCGGCGAGCAGATCGGTGACAGCGTGCAGGATCACTCCGTCGGCGCGGGCCTGCACGCTGTCCAGCCGGGACCAGAGCGCGGTGCCCCCGGCGGCCAGGAGCCCGGTGGCCCAGAGCCCCCACCACCAGGCGAGCAGCCGCGACGGCCGGGGCCGGCGGGCCGGGCCACCGCCGAGCGCG
>DASQWR010000030.1:0-3503 GCA_035640155.1 Pseudonocardiaceae bacterium | reverse complement strand
ACAGAATCCGACGGGGTCCGCCTGGTTCCGGCGGCGGTGATGGGTTTCCTGCTCGGCGCGGGACAGCTGAACCATGTGATCGTCGTGTCGCTGCTGTGTTTCGCCGCCTTGCACGCCGGTGCGCCGTTCGGCTACGGCGATTGGCTGGGGTTGTTCGCCCTTGCGGGGCTGGGCAACATGATCGGCGGGCTCGGCCTCGTCACGGTTCTGCGCCTGCTCCAAGTGCCTCACAAGATTGCCGCCGAGCGCCGAGACGGCCCCGCATGAGAGACGACAGCGCCCTCGCACGCGTCAGACCAGCCCGCGTCGTGCGCCACGATCGCCACCTGCACCCGGTTGGCCACGTCCAGCGCGGTCAGCAGCCGCGAGAGGTACCCTTTACCGTCTCCTCGCTCAGGTGCCGTGGCCGAGGTCATTGTCGACCGTGTTCAGCAGCCAGCCGCCGAACCGGGTGCCATTTGGCTGCATGGTCGGCGAACCCATGGTCGAGCCGGCCTGCTCCAGGATGCCGACGCCCCATGGGCTGCTCACGAGGATCTCGGCCCGCCGATCTCCGTCGTAGTCGGCGAACCGGCCTGCTCGAGAATGCCGATGCCCCACGGGCTGCTCACGAGGATCTCCGCCCGACCGTCGCCGTCATAGTCGGCTGCCGGTCCGAAGGAGTTGTCGGCTGTGTTCAGCAGCCAGCCTCCGAAGCGGGTGCCGTTGGGAGCCATCATGGGGGCGGCCATGGTCGTACCGGCCTGCTCGAGCACGCCGAGCCCCCAGGGGCTGGACACCAAGAGCTCCGCCTTGCCGTCGCCGTCGAAGTCGCCGACGGGTTCGAAGGAGTTGTCGGCTGTGTTCAGTAGCCAGCCTCCGAAGCGGGTGCCGTTGGGAGCTATCATGGGGGCGGCCATGGTGGAGCCGGCCTGCTCGAGAATGCCGATGCCCCACGGGCTCACCACCAGGATCTCGGCGTTGCCGTCCCCGTCGTAGTCGCCCGGCGGCCCGAAGTGGTTGTCGGCCGTGTTCAGCAGCCAGCCCCCGAAGCGGGTGCCGTTGGGCTGCATCGTCGGGGCCGCCATGGTGGAGCCGGCCTGCTCCAGGATGCCGATGCCCCACGGGCTGGTCACGAGGATCTCCGCCTTGCCGTCCCCGTCGTAGTCGGCGCTGCGGGACTGGAACTTCGCGGCCGCGGGAATGAGCTGGCGCAGGTCGGGACGGGTGCCGATCCGCTGGCTGGCCGGGCGTCCCGGCGCGTCCTGTTGCGGCGATCCACTGGCCCGCACCAGGCGGCGGGCAGCATCGGAGCTCAACACGCGGTGCCCCCTCGCCCGCAGCACGCCCTGCGTCGCCGTCAAGGCGCCTACTACGACGGGGGAGGCGCTCGACGTCCCCGAGAAGCGGTCGGTGTACCAGAGGTCCTCATTGGTGCCACCCTGGAGGTCGCCGTACCCGGTGGTCGTGACTTCGCGGCCCCACCCCTGGACGTCGACGCGCCGGCCGTGGTTCGAGAAGTCCAGCCTGGAGCGGTCGGGTCCCCAGTCTGCGCCGTGGGTGCCCGGGGGCGGTGCGCCGGCGCCCACGACGACGGCGCCCGACTGCGGGTTGCTGAGGTTGAAGGGGTTCCGCCACGACGTCGGGAAACCCACGGGGCGGGTGTCGTAGACGGCGTCATCCAGGTTCTGGAACCCGTTGCCGGCTGCCTCCACGACGATGATCCCCTTCTGGACGGCATACCGGATGGCGGCGAAGTCGTCAGGCCACCACTCGATGGCGATGAAGCCGAGCTGGCCCTGGGGTGGCGTAGGCGCGTTGGGTCCCGGACGGTGGATCTCGAGGAGGATGATGTCGCCGGCACGCAACTTGTCCGCTGCCACCCTGATCGCCTGGGACGTGGACTGGTCGCTGAACGACGATGCCGCGATCCACGCCTCGGGCGCGATGCCGACGATCCCGATGGTGTTGCGGTCCCCGCTGATGACACCGATGACGGCGGTGCCGTGGTCGGCGTTCCCCATGCTGGAGCCGGCGACCACCCCGCCCTGGTTGGCGAGCAGGTCTTCGTGGGTGAACCGCCACGCCCATTCGCAGTCGATCACCCTGACGCCGTTGCCGCGCCCACCGGGGAGGGTGCTCGCGAAGAGAGCGTCGACCCCGCTGGGGGCGACGGCGAGGTAACCCTGGCGGGACACGAAGTCGGGAGTCGCCGGCGGAGCGTCGCCGGGGTCCGGCTGCATGTCGTTGATCGCCGTGTCGATCAGGGTCGTGCTGGGGGGCTCACCAGCCGGCTTGACGTAGGCCGCCTCCACGAGGTCGTTCGCCAGCAGCTCCTCGGCGAGCTGGTCCAGCCTGTCGTCGTCGGCCAGCACGCGGTAGAAGAGGTCGAGGGCGGGCAGCTGCTCGCCTCCGGCACCGTCGGGTGCTTCGTCGCCGTTGATCGCCGCAGGCATGAGGGTCGCGGCCGTCGCCGAGAGCTGGGCTCGGAGGCGGTCCTCGCTCAGGCCGAACAGCGGCCGCAAGGCGGCGCCGTGGGCGGAGAGCAACGAGTCGATGGACGAGGTGTCCGCGTCGGTAACCGAGGCCACACTGTCTCTCCGGGCCCGGAGACCGGCTTCGGGCTTGGCGATGACGACCAGTTCGGGTCGCCTGCCGCCTGGTGCCGTTGGGTCAGTAGGCATGTCAGAAGCTCCCTTCGGGTGGTTCGCCGCGCGGCTTGGCGTACGCGCTTTCGACGCCGTCCAAGTCGAGCAGCTGCTCGACGACGCTGTGGCGGGACGCGGCGTCCACACGGACGAGGAAATACGTGGCCAGGGCGGGATCCGACGTTGTCGGGTGGAGTGGCTCGAGCGCCGCACCGAGGTCAGCCGCTTGCGACTGCACCAGCCGGTGCTCGATGCTGCCGGAAGCCGCCGCCTCAGGTGTGAGTTTGGCGATCACGTCGATTGGCTCGTGGTGCTCATCGTTCCTGGGCAACGGTGCCAGTCCTCTCCGTGCGCCCCGCCCCCCTTCATGATGGAGTCCGCATTCGGGCTCCTGATACATCGTCCCCCGGAGCGCCTCAGACCAGCCCCGCGTCGTGCGCCACGATCGCCACCTGCACCCGGTCGGCGACGTTCAGCGCGGTCAGCAGCCGCGAGACGTACCCCTTCACTGTCGCCTCGCTCAGGTGCAGCGCGGTGGCGATCTCGGCAGTGGACCGGCACCGGCCGACCCCCGGCGGCGACGAGGTGCACGGCCTGCACGATCTTC
Organism: Pseudonocardiaceae bacterium; assembly: GCA_035640155.1. GTDB lineage: Bacteria > Actinomycetota > Actinomycetes > Mycobacteriales > Pseudonocardiaceae > JALYQB01. The sequence goes on along the minus strand of DASQWR010000030.1, from coordinate 269 downwards.
ACCGGTGGAGTGTTCTTGAGGAGGAATAATATGTAGGGGTTCCCCGGGAGATCCTCCCTTCTGACGACGCCGCATCGCGGGGCGCGCTGCCAGGATGGCGGGATGCGCACCGGACCTCCGGAGGCTGTTCCTGCCTCCCGCGGCGGCGTCGTCATGGCCCTGCTGCTCCTCGTCGCGGTCGGTGCCGTGACCCTGCTGAGCCTGCGCCCGCCGGAGCCCGAGCCGGCCGACGCGCCCGCCGGCACCTTCAGCGCGGTGCGGGCGATGGA
>DASQWR010000029.1:0-29158 GCA_035640155.1 Pseudonocardiaceae bacterium | reverse complement strand
CCGCGCTCGCCGTGGCGGCCGCGCTGGCGGCCCCGGTGCTCACCACGCCCTCGGTAGCCGCGAGTGGCACCCGGCTGAGCCACGACGAGGCCGTGGCTCACCTCGATGAGGCGGGCATCCCGTGGAGCTCGAGCGGCGGGTGCAGTGACCGCGCCGATCGGGAATGCACCTCGTTCGAGGACATCTACTCCGGCACCATCGACGGCGTGATCATGCTGCGGGGCGCCAGCGGGTGCGCGCTGCGCGTCACCGGTGGCACCGAGGCGGGTCCGTACAGCCACGAGGCGGGCTACAAGGTCGACATCGCGCTCGGCCACTGCGTCAGCGACTACATCCGCTCCAGCTTCGTCGAGGTGCCCCCACCCGAGTTCGGCATCGAGGCCTATCGCTCACCTGCGGGCAACGAGTACACCCTTGAGAGCAACCACTGGGACATCCTCTACTACTGAGTTCCCACAGCGATCAAGCAGTTGGAGAATCGTGGCTCACCCGCCTCCGGGGCGGCTTGCAGCGGCGCGGGGAGGGGACCATGAGCAGCATGAGCGTCACCGCCAGCACCCCCTTCACGGTCCATGACCTGGAAGGGATGCCTGATGACGGCCGCCGCTACCAGCTCATCGACGGGGAGCTCCTGGTGAGCCCTGCACCCGGGCCGCGGCACCAGACGATCGGCTACCGGCTGCACCGGCTGCTCGACGATGCCTGCCCGGACGAGTTGTACGTCGTCGCAGCGCCGTTCGCAGTGCAAACCGACCTCTCAAACGAGGTGCAGCCCGACGTTCTGGTGGCCCGGTTCGACGAGCTCACCGACAAGAACCTGCCCGCTGCACCGGTGCTGGCTGTGGAGGTGCTCTCACCAAGCGGGTGACTGATATCGATGCCGACAGCCGGTATGAGGAGGTGGCCCGGGTAGCCGGCGACGAGGTGTTCGAGGCGCAAAGGCCCTTCGCGATGCGGGTCGCGCCCGCGGAGCTACTCGGACGCCTTCGTCCCCGCTGAGCACGACGGCACGACGTCGTCTCCTGCGGCCGGGTCGGGTCGGGGACCCGCATACCCTGGACCCGCCATGGCCGATCCCAGCACCTACCGCCCGGCGCCGGGCACGATCCCCGACGCCCCCGGCGTCTACCGGTTCCACGACGCGCACTCCCGCGTGATCTACGTGGGCAAGGCGAAGAGCCTGCGCAGCCGGCTGAACTCCTACTTCGCCGACCTCGCCGGACTGCACCCGCGGACTCGCCAGATGGTCACCACCGCGGCGGCCGTGGAGTGGACGGTGGTAGCCACCGAGGTCGAGGCGCTGCAGCTCGAGTACAACTGGATCAAGGAGTTCGACCCGCGGTTCAACGTCCGCTACCGCGACGACAAGTCCTACCCGGTGCTGGCCGTGACGCTGCACGAGCAGTACCCGCGGCTGCACGTCTACCGGGGGCCACGCCGCCGCGGCATCCGGTACTTCGGGCCGTACGCGCACGCCTGGGCGATCCGGGAGACCCTCGACCTGCTCACCCGGGTGTTCCCGGCCCGGGTGTGCTCGAACGGGGTGTTCAAGCGACACGGCCAGATCGGGCGACCCTGCCTGCTCGGCTACATCGACAAGTGCTCCGCGCCCTGCGTCGGGCAGGTCACCGCCGAGGAGCACCGCAGGATCGTCGACGACTTCTGTGACTTCCTGTCCGGTCGCACCGAGCACCTGGTCCGGCGCCTGGAGCGGGAGATGGACACTGCCGCCGGCGAGTTGGAGTTCGAGCGGGCCGCCCGGCTGCGAGACCACGTCGGCGCCCTGCGCCGCGCCATGGAGAAGCAGGCCGTGGTGTTGGGTGACGGTACCGATGCCGATGTGATCGCCTTCGCCACCGACGAGCTGGAGGCCGCCGTCCAGGTTTTCCACGTGCGCGGCGGCCGGGTCCGCGGGCAGCGCGGCTGGGTGATCGAGAAGGTGGAGGAGACCACGATCGCGGGGCTCGTCGCGCAGTTCCTCACCCAGTTCTACGGCGAGCAGGCCGACCTCGCGGGCGCTGCGGACGACGCAGCGCAGCCCGTCCCCCGCGAGGTGCTGGTGCCCGAGCTGCCCGAGGACGCCGACGCGATCACCGACTGGCTGTCCGAGCTGCGCGGTTGCCGGGTGGCACTGCGAGTGCCCCAGCGCGGCGACAAGCGCGCGCTGGCCGAGACCGTCGCGCGCAACGCCGCGGAGGCGTTCACCCAGCACAAGCTGCGCCGTGCCGGGGACCTCACCGCTCGTTCCGCGGCGCTGCGGGAGATCCAGGAGTACCTGGGGCTGGAAACAGCGCCGCTGCGGATCGAGTGCATCGACGTCAGCCACGTGCAGGGCAGCGACGTGGTGGCCTCGCTGGTGGTCTTCGAAGACGGCTTGCCGCGCAAGGCGGAGTACCGGCGCTTCGCGATCCGGGAGGCAGCCGGAGACGGCCGCTCGGACGACGTCGCGAGCATCGCGGAGGTGGTGCGGCGTCGCTTCGTCCGGTACCGCGCCGAGTCTCCAGGTGCTGCCGAGTCTCCAGGTGCTACCGAGCCCCCTGGTGCCGCCGCACCCGCCGCGCCCGGCAGGATCGACCCGGAGACCGGGCGGGCCCGCCGTTTCGCCTATCCGCCGAACCTGCTGGTGGTCGACGGGGGGGCGCCGCAGGTGGCTGCGGCCGGCGATGCCCTGACCGCGCTCGGCGTCACGGACGTCGCGCTGGCCGGGCTGGCGAAGCGGCTAGAGGAGGTGTGGCTGCCGGGCGAGGCCGAGCCGCTGATCCTGCCACGTACCAGCGAGGCGCTCTACCTGCTGCAGCGGGTGCGGGACGAGGCGCACCGCTTCGCGATCAGCTACCACCGGCAGAAGCGGTCGAAGCGGATGACCACCTCCGTGCTGGACGCGGTGAGCGGGCTGGGGGAGAGCCGTCGCGCCGCGCTGCTCGAGCACTTCGGCTCCGTCCGCCGGCTCCGGGAGGCGAGCATCGAAGAGATCATCGAGGTACCGGGCGTCGGGCGGCATACGGCCCAGGCGGTGCTGGCCGCTCTGGCCCCGACCGCACCGGCCCCGACAGGCACCCAGAACCCGGCCCCGGCAGGCACCCAGGACGGAGAGGCACCGTGACCCACCCCACCAGCACACCGTCGGATCAGGCACCGGCACCGACGCCCGGGATCGAGGTGGCCGTCGTCTCCGGGCTCTCCGGCGCCGGACGCAGCACCGCCGCCAAGGTGCTCGAGGACCTCGGCTGGTTCGTGGTCGACAACCTGCCACCCGAGCTGATCGCCACCATGGTGGAGCTCGGCGCCCGCTCCCAGGGCGTGGTCACCCGCGTCGCGGTGGTGATGGACGTGCGCAGCCGAGCGTTCACCGACGATCTCGCCGCTGTCATCAAGGACCTGGACGCCCGCGGGTACCGGCCCAAGGTGCTGTTCCTCGAAGCCACCGACGCGGTGCTGATCCGCCGCTTCGAGCAGGTCCGGCGCAGCCACCCGCTGCAGGGTGACGGTCGGCTGGCCGACGGGATCGCCACCGAGCGGGCGCTGCTGACCCCGCTGCGCGACGAGGCCGACCTGGTGCTGGACACCACCGGACTGTCGGTGCACCAGCTCCGCGCGAAGATCGACAGTGCCTTCGGTGGGGAGGCCGCCGCCCTGACCCGCATCACGGTGCTGTCCTTCGGCTACAAGTACGGGCTGCCGATGGACGCCGACCTGGTGGTCGACGTCCGCTTCCTGCCGAACCCGTTCTGGATTCCAGAGCTGCGCGAGCTCACCGGGCAGGACGCCGACGTCCGCAACTACGTGCTGGCCCAGGAGGGTGCCGAGGAGTTCCTCGAGCGCTACCGCGACCTGCTCCGGCTGGTCGGCGGCGGCTACCGGCGGGAGGGGAAGCGGTACCTGACCCTGGCGGTGGGATGCACCGGCGGCAAGCACCGTGGAGTGGCCATCGCCGAGGCGCTCGCGGCGCGGCTGTCCGGGGAGGAGGGCACCACGGTCAAGGTCGTGCACCGGGACGTGGGCCGGGAGTGAGCGTAGGGGGCATCAGGGCCGTCGCGCTCGGTGGGGGCCACGGCCTGTACGCGACGCTCTCCGCGCTGCGCCGGCTCACCGACGACGTCACCGCGGTGGTCACCGTCGCCGACGACGGCGGCTCGTCGGGGCGGCTGCGCCGCGAGCTCGGCGTGCTGCCCCCGGGTGACCTGCGGATGGCACTGGCCGCACTGGCCGCACCAGACGGCCGCGGGGGCCGCTGGCGCGAGCTGTTCCAGCACCGGTTCGGGGGCACTGGCGCCCTGGCCGGGCACGCGGTGGGCAACCTCGTGCTGGCCGGCCTGCTGGAGGTGCTGGACGACCCGGTGGTGGTGCTCGACGAGGTCTGCCGGCTGCTCGGGGTGCGTGGCCGGGTGCTGCCGATGGCGGCGGAGCCGCTCGACATCGAGGCCGACGTCGCGGGCCTGGACGACGATCCCGAGGCGGAGCGACGGATCCGGGGTCAGGTGGCCGTGGCCAGCACACCGGGGCAGGTGCGCCGGGTGCGGCTGCGGCCCGCCCGGCCTCGGGGTTGCGTCGAGGCGGTGCGCGCGGTCGCCGAGGCGGACCTGGTGTTGCTGGGCCCCGGGTCGTGGTTCACCAGCGTGCTGCCGCACCTGCTGGTGCCCGAGCTCGCCGCGGCGCTGGCCGTCACCGCGGCCCGACGCGTGCTGGTGCTCAACCTCGCGCCGCAGCCCGGCGAGACCGCGGGTTTCTCCCCGGAGCAGCACCTGCACGTCCTCGCTGAGCACGCCCCGCCGGGGTTCACCGTCGACGCCGTGCTCGCCGACACCGATGCGGTGCCCGCTGCCGGCGTGCTGACCCGTTCGGCGGCGGAACTGGGCGGCCGCGCGTACCTTGACCGGGTCGCAACCGGCGTGGGATCCGATCGCCACGATCCGGTGGCGCTGGCCGCGGCGCTGGGCCGGGTACTGGCCGGGTGGCCACGAGGCGGTGCGAGGCCCGGAGGCGGCGCTCGCGCCGCCGGCCCGGTCGGGGGTCCGCTCGTCGAGTGAGAGGAGGAGGGCCAGTGGCCATGACCGCCGCGGTCAAGGACGAGCTGAGCCGCCTCACGGTGAGCAGGTCCTGCTGTCGCCGGGCCGAGGTCTCTTCTCTGCTGCGGTTCGCCGGGGGCCTGCACATCGTCGCCGGCCGGGTGGTCGTGGAAGCCGAGCTGGACACCGGCTCCACCGCGCGCCGGCTGCGCAAGGCCGTGCACGAGCTGTACGGCCAGAACTGCGACGTGTACCTGATCGCCGCGGGCGGCCTGCGCAAGGGCACCCGGTACGTGGTCCGGGCGGTCCGCGACGGCGAGGCCCTCGCCCGCCAGACCGGTCTGCTGGACCTGCGGGGGCGCCCGGTGCGCGGCCTGCCGCCGCACGTCGTCTCCGGTGGCCTGTGCGATGCGGAGGCGGCGTGGCGCGGCGCGTTCCTCGCGCACGGCTCGCTCACCGAACCAGGACGTTCCTCCGCGCTGGAGGTCACCTGTCCCGGGCCGGAGGCCGCACTGGCACTGGTCGGTGCCGCGCGGCGGCTGGGTATCCAGACCAAGGCGCGGGAGGTGCGCGGCACGGACCGCGTCGTGGTCCGGGACGGCGACGCCATCGGCGCCCTGCTCACCCGTCTCGGCGCGCACGAATCGGTGCTCGCCTGGGAGGAGCGGCGGATGCGCCGCGAGGTCCGCGCCACCGCGAACCGGCTGGCGAACTTCGACGACGCGAACCTCCGTCGCTCCGTACGGGCGGCGGTGGCCTCCGCGGCCCGGGTGCAGCGCGCCCTGGATCTGCTGGGCCACCGGACGCCGAAGCACCTGCTCAGCGCCGGGCGGCTGCGCCTCGAGCACCGGCAGGCCTCCCTGGAGGAGCTCGGGCAGCTGGCCGACCCGCCGATGACCAAGGATGCGATCGCCGGCCGGATCCGGCGGCTGCTCGCGCTGGCCGACAAGCGCGCTCGCGACCTCGGACTGCCGGACACCGAGTCCGCGGTCACCCCGGACATGCTCGATGCCTAGCGGATGCCGCTAGGGTGGCAGCAACCACCGCCGCCCACCTGTCCCGGGCGCACCGGGCGGTGCTGCACGAGGGAGACGACACGTGACGGTCCGCGTAGGGGTCAACGGATTCGGCCGCATCGGCCGCAACTTCTGGCGTGCGGCGCAGGCCAGCGAGCACGACATCGAGATCGTGGCGTTCAACGATCTCGGCGACGTGGAGACCATGGCGCACCTGCTGAAGTACGACAGCGTGCTGGGCAGGCTCTCCGAGGAGGTCCGCGCCACCGACGAGGGCATCGAGGTCGGTGGCCGCACGATCAAGGCGCTCGCCGAGCGGGATCCCGGCAAGCTGCCGTGGAAGGATCTCGGGGTCGAGGTCGTCATCGAGTCCACCGGCTTCTTCACCGAAGCCCCGGACGCGCGCAAGCACGTCGACGAGGGTGGCGCCAAGAAGGTCATCATCTCCGCGCCGGCGAAGGGTGAGGACCTCACCGTCGTGCTCGGGGTGAACGACGACGACTACGACGGCTCGCAGACCGTGATCTCCAACGCGTCCTGCACCACCAACTGCATCGCACCGATGGCCAAGGTGCTGAACGACGCCCTGCGCATCGAGCAGGGTCTGATGACCACGGTCCACGCTTACACAGCCGACCAGAACCTGCAGGACGGGCCGCACAAGGACCTCCGGCGTGCCCGGGCGGCGGCGTTGAACGTCGTGCCCACCTCCACCGGCGCCGCGAGGGCGATCGGGCTGGTGTTGCCCGAGCTCAACGGCAAGCTGGACGGGATCGCGATGCGGGTGCCGGTGCCGGTCGGCTCGACCACCGACCTCACTGTCACGGTGGCCAGCGAGAGCAGCGTCGAGGAGGTCAACGACGCGTTCCGGGCCGCCGCCGAGGGGCCGATGGCGGGAATCCTGCGCTACAGCGAGGACCCGATCGTCTCCTCCGACATCGGGACGGATCCGGCGTCGTGCATCTTCGACGCACCACTCACGAGAGTGATAGGCACTCAGGTCAAGATCATTGGCTGGTACGACAACGAGTGGGGCTTCTCCCACCGGCTGGTGGACCTGACGGCGCTGGTCGGCTCGAAGCTGTGAGAACCCTCGACGACCTGCTCTCGGACGGGGTCGCCGGGCGGCGGGTGCTGGTGCGCGCCGACCTCAACGTCCCGCTCAGCAAGGACTCAGGTCGCATCACCGACGACGGGCGGGTGCATGCCTCGCTGCCTACTCTCACCGCCCTGCGTGATGGGGGGGCGCGTGTCCTGGTCGCCGCGCATCTCGGCCGACCGAAGGGGGAGCCGGACCCGGCGTACTCGCTTGCCCCGGTGGCGGAGCGGCTCTCCGAACTGCTCGACAGCCCGGTCGCCGCGGCCACCGACGTGGTCGGCGACTCGGCACGCGAGACGGCGGACTCCCTCGCCGATGGCGACGTCGCCCTGCTGGAGAACGTCCGGTTCGACCCGCGGGAGACGTCGAAGGACGCCGCGGAGCGGGGCGCGCTGGCCGACCAGTTCGCAGAGCTGCTCGGGCCCGACGGGGCGTTCGTCTCCGACGGGTTCGGCGTGGTGCACCGCGAGCAGGCCTCCGTGGTCGACGTCGCCCGGCGGCTGCCGGCCTACGCCGGCCAGCTGGTGCTGCGCGAGGTGGAGGTGCTGGGCACCCTCACCGGAGACCCGGACCGGCCATACGCCGTCGTGCTGGGTGGGTCGAAGGTCTCCGACAAGCTCGGCGTGATCGCCGCGCTGCTGCCGAAGGTCGACACGCTGTTGATCGGCGGCGGGATGTGCTTCACGTTCCTCGCCGCGCAGGGACATGGAGTGGGCGACTCGCTGCTCGAGGCCGACCGCCTCGAGGACTGCCGACGCCTGCTGGACGAGGCCGCCGGGAAGTTGATGCTGCCCCGGGACGTGGTGATCGCCCAGGAGCTGGAGGCCGACGCGGACAGCCGCACGGTCCCCGCCACCGAGCTGCCCGACGGCTGGAAGGGTGTCGACGTCGGCCCGGACACGGTGCGCGAGTTCGGCGACGCGGTGCGCGGTGCCGGCACGGTGTTCTGGAACGGCCCGATGGGGGTCTTCGAGCTGGCCCCCTTCGCCGAGGGCACCCGGGGAGTGGCGCAGGCCGTCGCCTCGTCAGAGGCTTTCAGCGTCGTCGGGGGTGGAGACTCCGCGGCCGCGGTACGGCAGCTCGAGCTGTCCGAGGACGCGTTCTCACACATCTCCACCGGCGGCGGGGCGTCCCTGGAGTTCCTGGAGGGCGTCACGCTGCCCGGCATCGCGGTCCTGGAGGACGACTGAATGGCGCGCCAGACGCTCATCGCCGGCAACTGGAAGATGCACCTCAACCACCTCGAAGCCATCGCGCTGGTGCAGAAGCTCGCCTTCGCGCTACCGGAGAAGTACTTCGACCGCGTGGAGGTCGCCGTCCTGCCACCCTTCACGGACCTGCGCAGCGTCCAGACGCTCGTCGTCGGCGACAAGCTGCCGGTGCGCTACGGCGCGCAGGACCTCTCACCGGAGGACTCCGGTGCCTTCACCGGTGACGTGTCGGGTCCGATGCTGGCCAAGCTCGGGTGCAGCTACGTGGTCGTCGGGCACTCCGAGCGTCGGGAGCACCACGGTGAGGACGACGATGTGGTCAGCAGCAAGGTACGGGCAGCGTTCAAGCACGGGATCACGCCGATCCTGTGCGTGGGCGAGGGCCTGGAGGTGCGTGAGGCCGGCGGGCACGTCACGCACTGCACCGCGCAGCTGCTGGCGGCGTGCAAGGGCCTCAAGGCCGACCAGGTCGCGACCCTGGTGGTGGCCTACGAGCCGGTGTGGGCGATCGGCACCGGCCGGGTCGCCACTCCCGCGGACGCCCAGGAGGTCTGCCACGCGCTGCGCAGCGCGCTCGCGGAGAAGTATGGCGCCGAGGTCGCCGAGGCCGTCCGGGTGCTCTACGGGGGCTCGGTGAAGGCCGACAACATCGCCGAGATGGTGAAGCAGGCCGACGTGGACGGCGCGCTGGTCGGGGGTGCGAGCCTCGATGCGGATGGGTTCGCCGAGCTGTGCGCGCTGGCCGCCGGGGGCCCGCTGTCGTGATTCGAACGTCGATGCGACGAGGGTGTGATGAGACTCTTCCTGCAGATCGTGCTCCTGGTCACGAGCTTCGTGCTGATCTTGTTGATCCTGCTGCACCGGGGCCGGGGCGGTGGGTTGTCCACCCTGTTCGGCGGGGGTATGCAGTCCAGCCTGTCCGGCTCCAGCATCGCCGAGAAGAACCTCGACCGGATCACGCTGTTCGTAGGCTCGGTCTGGATCATCTCAATCGTCGCGATCGGACTTCTGATCAAGATAGGGTGAGCGTTCCGGGGGCCGCCCGACTTACCCGCGTTAGAGTGTGAGGGTCGATGGCAAGTGGCAACGCGATCCGCGGAACGCGGGTCGGAGCAGGTCCGACGGGGGAGTCCGAGCGAGGCGAGTCGGCACCCCGACATCGGATCTCCTACTGGTGCGCCAACCAGCACGAGTCGACCGTGTCGTTCGCCGTGGGCGCGGACATCCCAGAAGTGTGGGACTGCCCGCGCTGCGGCTATCCCGCCGGCCAGAACGAACAGCAGCCACCCGCAGTGCCGAGGAACGAGCCATACAAGACGCACCTGGCTTACGTGAAGGAGCGTCGCTCGGATGCTGACGGCGAGGCGATCCTCGCCGAGGCGCTGGCCCGGCTCGCAACGCAGCGCGGTCGCTGACCATCCGATAGATGTAGATGGAGCAGGGCTGGCCCGCCGGCGGTGGTCGTCGACGAACCGGTGTGCTGCTGCTCACCCCAGGCCGAAGACCTCAGCGGCCGTGCGCACGCGCAGCTCCTCCACCGTGTCCGCCTGCTGACGCGCCCGGGCCAGCAACCCGTCCAGACGCCCCACATCGAGACGATCGTCGTGGTTAGCCAGGGCGCACAATGTGCGCCACCCCGCCGCCTTGGCTTCCACCGCCAAACGCAACGCCTCCAGCTCCACCAGCCGACTCAACGGAGACTGGCGCAGCAGGTGACCGTTGAGCTTGAGACGGCCCGCCCTCTCCGCCATCCAGGCCAGGTAGCTCTTGTAACGACGGACCGGGACGCCGAGCGCAGCCATCATGTCCAGCAAAGCGACCCGGTCGGCCACGATCTCGCTCTCCAACCGCTGGAGCGCCTCGCCCAGCTGCGAGCCACGGTCCGCCCCCGCCATCCGCCGAACGAGCTCAATGCCGCCGGTGGCACCCGCGAGGTGATCGTTGAGGTAGACACCGAGCAAGGCTGGCTCGGAGTGGACCGTCTTCGCCGTGCTGTCAGATCCTGCCATGACGCCTCCTTGGGCAGCCCCCGGCCGGCGCACAGCGCCGCCGGGTGCGCTGGCGAGCTTCCGGTACGTACGGTATCAAGCGACAATCTTGCTCTTCTTGCCCTTCATCTTGGAGAGCGTGCCCTCGCCGGGGCTGCCGTGAATCTCGTCCAAACGTAGGCCGATGCCGAGGGTGAAAAACGTCGGTGCCCATTCACCGATAAAAATGCCCCACCGGTCGGCTCGGTCAATTCCAGCCGCCTCGGCCTTTTTCGACGAGACCCAGGACAAGAAGCTGGCTCCGATCGACAGCATGCCAGCGGCGAACATCATGTCCGAGGTCACGCCCGTTTGTCGCAGCGTCGTCAACATCTGTGCTCCCTTTCATTCAAACGGTTCCAACCTGCTGTCTGAAATGCCCGCGGCCCGGCAACTCAAACTGCTCAAACCCGCCGTACCCTTCAGCAATCGGCGCCCGTAGCCGGACGTCCCGGGTCCTCCTGGGACGGGGGTGAAGCGCCGGCGCGGACCTCGGCTCCGGTGTCACCGGCCGGACGGCCCCCCGTACGCACGACTATCTGCGACCTGCTCATCGGGTGGGACGTCGGACTCTTTGGCGGACCGGCCAATCCACCCGGCGGCACGCGCCCTGTCCCATCCTCGGCTCAGCAGCCGCAGCAGGGCTCGTCGCCCTCCGGTCTCGTCAGTCACCCGTGACGGTCTCCTTGATCTTCTTGCCGGCCTTCTCGAGGCTGCTTTCGTCGGAGTTCTTCGGGCCCTCGTTCGGAGTGAGCACCTGCTGCGCGGCGTGTTCGACGGGGTGGGTGTCCAGCTCGAAGCCCCACGTGCTGTTGTCCTGCGCGAGGTCGTAACCGTCGGTGGTAGGACCTCCGCCGGAGCTGTCTCCGAAGTTGCCGGAGTCGGCGATGTAGGCGTGGTTGAGCTGTTCGTCACCGGCCAGGGTGCCGGGCGGGAAGTTCTCCTCGACGGAGGCCAAGGCCGCTTCGAACATCTGCTGGTGCGCGACCTCCCGGCTCATCAGGAAGTTCAGGGTGTCCTTCATCCCCGCGTCATCGGTACACTTGATCAACCGCTCGTAAGTGATCTTCGCGCGAGCCTCTGCGGCGATGTCCGAACGCAGGTCGGCCGCAGGCTGACCGAGCGTGTCGACGTACGCTGCGGTCCACGGCGTGCCCATCGAATCGGTGAGCCGCGGGCCGCCGCCGCCCAGCAGGTTCGGGCCGCTGTTCAGCGAGAGGTTGACGTAGTCCGGCATCTTCCCGTCGAGCAGGTCACCGAGGTAGTTGCTCTCGACCTGGTCCACCAGCTCCGACGGCGAGCCCTTGAGCAGCATCACCAGCGACTGCGCCACCATCTCCAGGTGGGACAGCTCCTCGGTCGCGATGTCCAGCAACATGCTACGGCGCTTCTCGTCAGGCTCGTTCCAGCCCTGGGTGAAGTAGCGCATCGCCGCGGCCAGTTCGCCGTTCGGGCCACCGAACTGCTCCAAAAGCATCTTCGCGAACGCCGGGTTCGGCCGGTCGACCCGGACCTGGTACATCATCCGCTTGTTGTGCAAGAACATGCAATTCTCCTCAAAGTCTGTGAGGCAGCCGAGGTGGCGCTTCCTACACCGGTGTACCCGGTTTCCCCCGGGCGCAACCGCTATCCGAGCGGTTCGTCCCACGGAGGTGGTCGCAGCACCGGTTCCGAACTGGTGACCACCGGTCAGGCGGGCGGCGGGGTGAACTCCCGGGGGAGCTTGGCCGCGGCCGCGCGGTCCAGCAGCCACAGCGTCCGGCGCCGACCGGTGGCGCCGGCTGCGGGCAGCAGCACCTCACCGGCGCCGCCCAGCGCCATAGCCACCGCCGGGGCCTTCTCCTCGCCGGCAGCGACCATCCACACCTCGGCGGCGCAGCGGATCGCGGGTAGCGTCAGGCTGATCCGGGTGGGCGGCGGCTTCGGGCAGCCCCGGACGCCCACCACCGTGCGCTCGGTCTCGTACACCGCGGGGGAACCGGGGAACACCGAGGCGGTGTGCCCCTCCTCGCCCATACCCAGCAGGCACACGTCGAACGTGGGTACCGGGCAATGGTCCTCGGGGCGGGCGTGCCGGGCCAGCAGCGCGGCGTAGTCCCGGGCCGCGGCGTCCGGGTCGTCCCCGAGTGGACCGTCGGAGGCGGCCATCGGGTGCACCCGCGTCGGGTCCACCGCGACCCGGTCCAGCAGCGCCTCCCGGGCCTGGGTCTCGTTCCGGTCCGGATGCCCCGCGGGCAGGAACCGCTCGTCGCCCCAGTACAGGTCCACTCGGCTCCAGTCGACCGCGCCCGCGGCCGGGGTGGCGTCGAGATCGCGCAGGACGGCGATGCCGATACCGCCGCCGGTGAGCACCACCGATGCGGAGCCCCGGGCGGCCTGGACGTCCACCAAGCGGGTCACCAGCCGCGCGGCGACCGCAGCAGCCAGCGACTCCGGGGTGCCGTGCGCCACCACGTGCGGGGAGGTCACCGGTGCGCTCCGCTCCGCCGGGCGCCACTCCTTCCCCCGCGGCCCCCGCCCCCAGCCAGGCTGGCGAGCGCGGCCTCGTAGATCTCGTCGGCATCCAGCCGGCGCAGCTCCTCCGCCAAGCAGTCGCGGACCTTCCGCCGCTGCAGCGCGATCCGCCGGTCCGGTTGCCCGGGCTGGCTCAGAATGCCGATCTTGCCGTCCGGCCGGGAGAGCTCGATCGGCCCCGACGGCCGGGACAGCACGACCGCTGAGAGGCCCCCGCCGGATCCCGACCGGTCCCGGCGGACCGGGACTCCCAGGCGGGATCGGAGCCACCCGGCCAGCAGGTCGGTCGACGGCGAGTCCGCGGCGCCGGTCACGGTGGCCGCCTCGACGTCCTCGTGCGGCGGCTGGTCCAGGGCTGCGGCGAGCAACCCCCGCCAGATGGTCAACCGGGTCCAGGCCAGGTCGGTGTCGCCGGCGACGTAGGAGCTCCGCCGGACGTCGAGCACCCGCGCCGGAGCGCCCCGCGTCCCAGCGTCGGTGATCCGCCGCTGCGCAAGGCGCCCGATCGGGTCCGCCGCCGGCACCTTCGGTGCGTCCCCCGGCCACCACACCACCACGGGCGCGTCGGGCAGCAACAGCGGCACCACGACGCTCGCGCCCTCGCCGGCGAGCGGTCCGTAGATCCGCAGCACCAGGACCTCCGAAGCCCCGGCATCCCCGCCGACCCGGATCTGGGCATCCAACCGGGCCGCCGCCCGCTTGGCTCCCCTGGCGAGCACCAGTACCCGGCACGGGTGCTCCCGGCTTGCCGCGTTGGCTGCCTCGATCGCCTCCTCGGCCTGCGCACCGTCATCGGTGACGATCACGAGCGTCAGCACCCGGCCCAGCGCGACGGCACCACCCTTCTCGCGCAGGTCGACGAGCTTCCGGTTCACCGCCGCGGTCGTCGTGGACGGCAGATCGACGATCACGGCCGCCTCCAGACCCGCCCGGAGCGGGCCATCATCGCGTCCGCCGACTCCGGCCCCCAGGTGCCCGCGCGGTAGGGCTCCGGCTTCCCGTCCGCTGTCCAGTGCTCGATCACCGGATCCAGGATCTGCCAGGCCAGCTCGACCTCCTCGTTCCCCGGGAACAGCGAAGGCTCGCCGAGCAGCACGTCGAGTAGCAGCCGCTCGTAGGCCTCGGGCGAAGCCTCGGTGAACGAGGTGCCGTAGCCGAAGTCCATCGTGACGTCGCGGACCTCCATCGCGGTGCCCGGCACCTTCGCGCCGAAGCGCATGGTGACACCCTCGTCCGGCTGCACCCGGATCACCAGCGCGTTCTGACCCAGCTCCTCGGTCATGGTGGTTTCGAACGGCAGGTGCGGGGCCCGGGTGAACACCACCGCGATCTCGGTGACCCGCCGCCCCAGCCGCTTGCCGGTGCGCAGGTAGAACGGCACGCCGGCCCAGCGGCGGGTGTCCACGGCGAGAGTGATCGCGGCGAAGGTCTCGGTGCGCGACTCCGGGTCGAAGCCCTCCTCCTCGTGCAGCCCGACGACCTGCTGCCCGCCCTGCCAGCCGCCGATGTACTGGCCGCGCGCGGTGGACTCGTCGAGCGGGTCCACCAGCTTCGTCGCCGAGAGCACCTTGACCTTCTCGGCCCGCAGCGCGCCGGGGGAGAAGGAGACCGGCTCCTCCATCGCGGTGAGCGCGAGGAGCTGCAGCAGGTGGTTCTGGATCACGTCGCGGGCGGCGCCGATGTCCTCGTAGTAGCCGGCCCGCCCTCCCAGGCCGATGTCCTCGGCCATGGTGATCTGCACGTGGTCCACGTAGTGGCTGTTCCAGATCGGGTCGAACAGCTGGTTGGCGAAGCGCAGCGCGAGAATGTTCTGCACGGTCTCCTTGCCGAGGTAGTGGTCGATGCGGAACACCGACTCCTCGGGGAACACGTCGTTCAGCACGTCGTTGAGCTCGCGAGCGCTGCGCAGGTCGTGCCCGAACGGCTTCTCGATCACCACCCGTCGCCACCGTCCTGGTTCCTGGCCTGGTTCCTGGGTGGCGAGCCCCGAGCGGGCCAGCTGCTTGGCCACCACCGGGAAGGACGCCGGCGGGATGGAGAGGTAGAAGGCGTGGTTTCCGCCGGTGCCGCGGATGCGGTCCAGGTCGGCCACGGTGTCCGCGAGCTCGTCGAAGGCGGCGTCGTCGTCGAAGCTGCCCGGCACGAAGCGGAACCCCTCGGCGAGCTGGTCCCACACCTCCTGCCGGAACGGGGTGCGGGCATGCTCGCGGACCGCCTCGTGCACCACCTCGCCGAAGTCCTGGTCGGCCCAGTCCCGCCGGGCGAAGCCGGTCAGCGCGAAGCCGGGCGGCAGCAGGCCCCGGTTCGCCAGGTCGTAGACCGCGGGCATCAGCTTCTTGCGGGACAGGTCCCCGGTCACCCCGAAGATGACCAGGCCGCACGGCCCGGCGATCCGCGGCAACCGCTTGTCCCGGGAATCGCGCAGCGGGTTGACCCAGGAGCCGCGCAGCCGCTTGTCCCGGGAATCGGGCAGCGGGTTGGGCCAGCCCACCGTCACGGCCCGGCTCCCGAGCCCAGCTCCTGCACCGCATGGACCAGCTGCACCAGCCCGGCGGCCCGGTCGGTGAAGTGCAGTCGCAGCACCGGCCGCCCTCGCCCGGTGAGCACCCGCCCGTCGCCGAGCGCCTGGGCGAGCTGCAGCTCGCCCAGCGTGTAGCAGGTGCCCGGCACCGCGAGGTCCTTCTCCACCGCGCCGGTCAGTTGCAGGAACGCCCCGTTCTGGTGCCCGCCCTTGTGATACTGGCCCGTGGAGTGCAGGAACCGTGGGCCCCACCCGAAGGTGGTCTGCAGTGCGGTCCGGCGGGCCAGCTCGGCTCGCAACACCGCGGCCGAGGCGTCCGTGAGCCGGTCCAGGTAGGCCTGCACCGCGAGATAGCCATGCTCGGGGACCGCCTCGACGAGCGCCCGCAGCGCCGCGGGCACCGTGGCGGTCCCGTCGGGGAGCCAAACGCCGCCGGGGTGCACCGCGATCGCGCCGTCGGCGAAGGCCGGCTGGTCGGCGCCCCTGATGCCGGCGTCGAGCAGCTCCCGCGCGGCGACCTTGGCGGCCTCCACGTCCGGCTGGTCGAACGGGTTGATCCCGAGCAGGCGGCCGACGATCGCGGTGGCGTGCTCCCACAGCAGGATCTGCCCGCCCAGGGGGCCGGTGACCCCCACCGCCGTCCCGGGCACCGCCGGACCGATCGCCACCGCGGTCGCGTCGTCCCCCGCGTCGGTGAAACCGGGCGCGCCAGGTCCCTCCAGCGCGACCGGCAGGAGCCCGGTGCCCTGCTTTCCGGTGGACTCCGCGACGAGCTGCTCCACCCAGTCGGCGAAGCCCACGATCCCCGAGCCGGTGTCGGCCAGTGCGACCTTCTCCGCGCCGCGGGAGTGCGCCGCCCCCAGTGCCGCGGCGAGCCGCAAGGCGGGGTTGGCGGCCTCGTCTGCGGCTAGCGCAGCGGTGACCGCGGACGCGTCATCCAACAGCCCCGCGATGTCCGCCCCGGCGAGACCTGCCGGAACCAGCCCGAACGCGGTCAGCGCCGAGTAGCGCCCGCCGACGTCCGGGTCGGCACTGACGACGGCGCGGCAGCCCTTGTCCTGCGCAGAGAGCTGCAACGGGGAGCCGGAATCGGTCACCACGACCAGGTGCGCCGCCGGATCGAGCCCGGCCTCGGTGAACGCCGCGGCGAACAGCCGCAGGTGGCTGTCGGTCTCCATGGTGGAGCCGGACTTCGACGACACCACCAGCACGGTGCGCTCCAGGTCACCGGCCAGGGCGTCGGCCACCTGGGCGGGGTCAGTGGTGTCCAGCACCGTCAGGGGTACTCGTGCGGTCGCGCAGATCACCTCGGGTGCCAGCGAGGAGCCGCCCATCCCGGCCAGCACCACCCGATCGATCCCGTCGGCGTGCAGCTCGGTCCGCAGCGCGGCGACGGTGTCCACCAGGGGGCGCGAGCTCTCCGGCAGTCCCACCCACGCCAGCCGCCGAGTGGCCTCCGGCTCGGCGTCCGGCCCCCACAGCCTCGGGTCCCGATCGGCGAGCGCCGAGGCGACGCGATCTGCAACCAGCGTGGCCACCAGATGGTCGGTGTCCGCCGCCAGTTCGGGGGCACACACCTGCACCGCGAGCTCGGTCACACACCTGCGCCCTTCGCGGCCTTGGAGAGCTGCCCGTCCACTGTCTCGCCGAGCTCGGTCCAGGACGCCACGAACTTCTCCACGCCCTCGCGCTCGAGCACCGCGAACACGTCGGTCATGTCGATCCCGGCCGCCGCTAGGTTGTCAAACGTCTCGCGGGCCTGCTCGCCGGTGCCGGAGATCCGGTCCCCCGGGACGTCTCCGTGGTCGTCGAACGCCGCCAGGGTCTTCTCGGGCATGGTGTTGACCACGTTCGGGGCGATGAGCTCCCGGACGTAGAGCGTGTCGGGGTAGTCGGGGTTCTTGACTCCGGTGGAGGCCCACAGCGGCCGCTGTGGCCGCGCCCCCGACTCCTCCAGGGAGGCCCACCGCACGGTGGCGCAGGCCTCCTGGTGCGCGGCGTAGGCGAGCCGTGCGTTGGCGATCGCCGCCTGCCCGCGCAGCGCGCGGGCGTCGTCGGTCCCGACCTGCTCAAGCCGGCAGTCCACCTCGGTGTCGACGCGCGAGACGAAGAACGAGGCCACCGAGGTGACGGTCGCCAGGTCGAACCCGTTCGCCCGGGCCTGCTCCATCCCGTCGAGAAAGGCGTCCATCACCTGCCGGTAGCGCTCGACCGAGAAGATCAGCGTGACGTTGACGCTGATCCCGTCGGCCAGGCTGCGGGTGATCGCGGGCAGCCCCTCCGGCGTCGCCGGAATCTTGATCATGAGGTTGGGCCGGTCCACCGTCTTCCACAGTTCGGCTGCCGACGTGGCAGTGCCCTCGCTGTCGTGCGCCAGCCGGGGGTCGACCTCGAGTGAGACGCGACCATCCACCCCGCCGGTCCGTTCCCAGGTGCCGCTGAAGATGTCGCACGCCTGCTGCACGTCGGCGATGGTGATCTCGCGGACCGCCTCGTCCACCGGGGCGCCACGCTCGGCGAGGTGGCGCACCTGCTCGGCGTAGACCGCCGAATCGGCCACCGCGGCCGCGAAGATCGTCGGGTTGCTGGTGACCCCGACGACGTGCTTGTCGGCGATCAGCTCGCGCAGGTTGCCGGAGGTCAGGCGCTGCCGGGACAGGTCGTCCAGCCAGATCGACACGCCCGCCTCGGACAGGGCCCGCAGTGCAGTGCTCACGCCGGATTCCTCCGATCAGTCGGCGGTGTGGTCCATGCTGCGGCGGGCGGCGTCGACGACGGCCTCGGCGGTGAACCCGAACTCACGGAACAGCGTCTCGTAGTCGGCCGAGGCACCGAAACGTTCCAGCGACACCACCTCACCAGCATCGCCGACGAACCGGTGCCAGGGTTGCGCCACGCCGGCCTCGACGGCGACCCTGGCCCGCACCGACGGGGGCAGCACCTGGTCCCGGTAGGTCTCGTCCTGCTTGTCGAACCACTCGACACAGGGCATGGACACCACCCGGGTCGCGACACCGTCGGCCTCCAGGACCTCCCGGGCCTCGACGGCGAGCTGAACCTCGGAGCCGGTGCCGATGAGCACCACCTGCGGCTCGCCGCCGGACGCCTCGGCCAGGACGTACCCGCCGCGGGCCACGCCCTCGGTCGAGGTGCCCTCCAGGGTCGGCACGCCCTGCCGGGTCAGCGCCAGACCGGAGGGACCCTCGGGCCGCTCCAGCACGGCCTTCCAGGCCGCCACCGTCTCGTTGGCGTCAGCCGGCCGCACCACTGCCAGGCCCGGCATGGCCCGCAGCGAGGCGAGATGCTCCACCGGCTGGTGGGTCGGCCCGTCCTCGCCCAACCCGATGGAGTCGTGCGTCCACACGTAGACCACCGTGGACTTCATCAGAGCAGCCAACCGCACCGCCGGGCGCATGTAGTCGCTGAAGATGAGGAAGGTCCCCCCGTAGGGCCGGGTCGGGCCGTGCAGCGCGATCCCGTTCAAGATCGCGGCCATCGCGTGCTCACGAACCCCGAAGTGCAGGGTACGGCCGTAGGGGTGCGCGGAGAACATCTTGGTCGAGATGGACTCGGGACCGAAGGACCCCTCGCCCTCCATGGTGGTGTTGTTGCTCTCGGCGAGGTCGGCCGAACCACCCCACAGCTCGGGCAGCACCGGGGCCAGCGCGCCCAACACCTCACCCGAGGCCTTGCGGGTCGCCAAACCCTTCGCGTCGGGCTCGAACGTGGGCAGCGCGTCGGCCCACCCATCTGGCAGGGTGCGCCCCAGCATCCGGTCCAGCAATGCCTTGCGGTCCGGCTCGCGCCGCGCCCAGTCGTCGAAGCTCTGCTGCCACTGCGCCTTGGCCTGCTCGCCGCGCTCCACCACCTGCCGAGCGTGCGCCAGCACGTCGTCCTCGATCTGGAACGACTTCTCCGGGTCGAAGCCGAGGATGCGCTTGACCTCGGCCACCTCGTCGTCGCCGAGGGCGGAACCGTGCGCCTTGCCGGTGTTCATCTTGTTCGGCGCCGGGTATCCGATGATCGTGCGCAGCATGATGAAGGACGGCCGGTCGGTCTCGGCCTTTGCCGCCCGCAGCGCGTCGAGGATGCCGGCAACGTCCTCGCCGCTCTCCACCACCTGCACGTGCCAGCCGTAGGCCTCGTAGCGCTTCGCGACGTCCTCGGACAGCGCGATCGTGGTGTCGTCCTCGATGGAGATGTTGTTGTCGTCGTAGACGACCGTGAGGTTGCCCAGCTGCTGGTGCCCGGCGATTGACGATGCCTCGGAGGTCACGCCCTCCTCCATGTCGCCGTCGGAGGCGATCACGAAGATGTCGTGGTCGAAGGGACTCTCGCCGGTCGCGGCATCGGGGTCGAACAGCCCACGCTCGCGCCGCGCGGCCATCGCCATGCCCACTGCGGAGGCCAGGCCCTGACCCAGCGGTCCGGTGGTGATCTCGATACCCGGCGTGTGCCGGTGCTCGGGGTGACCGGGAGTCTTCGAGCCCCAGGTGCGCAGCGACGCGATGTCCTCCATCTCCAGTCCGTAGCCGCAGAGGTACATCTGGAGGTAGAGCGTGAGGCTGGAGTGCCCGCACGAGAGCACGAACCGGTCGCGGCCGATCCAGTCGGCGTCGGCGGGGTCGTGCCGCATGACGCGCTGGAACAGCGTGTAGGCGAGCGGTGCGAGGCTCATCGCGGTACCAGGGTGCCCGCTGCCGCATTTCTGCACGGCGTCGGCGGCAAGCACCCGGATGGTGTCGACGACCCGGCTGTCGAGGTCGGTCCAGTCGTCGGGCAGCTGGGTAGCGGTGCGCTGGCTGAGGTCTTCGGTGACGGACACGGACTCGTGCTCCTGACTCTGCTCGGTGCGGTGGTCGCGGCGGATCCCTCCTGGCGCCTCGTCCTTTACTCCACGTCCAACCTAGTGCGGTGCGCCGACGGGTGTGATCTCGGCCGCCAGGTCGCCCCCACAACGGGACTACGGGCATGTCGCGACTACCATGAGGACAGCAGTACCCGGGTGACAACGGTGCCATGCCTGGCCGTTGCCCGGAACCCTCTCGCGGGGGGATCCCCCGGTGAGCCGGGCGTGGACGCCCGCGAGACGAATGAGGAGCCCAGGTGACTGCAGCACGCCGCCCCTGGGGCGCCTGCAGGAATGACGTGCGGTGAGCCACCTCACGCGCAACCCGGCCACATCCCGCCTCCGGCCGCAGGATGTACTGCGCGGCTACGTCGCGCTCACCAAGCCGCGGGTCATCGAGCTGCTGCTGGTCACCACCATCCCGGCGATGCTGCTGGCGGAACGCGGGGTGCCGTCGGTGTGGCTGATCCTCGCCACGCTGGTCGGCGGCACCATGGCCGCGGGCAGCGCCAACGCGTTGAACTGCGTCGCGGACGCGGACATCGATGCGCAGATGAAGCGGACCAGCGCCCGTCCGCTGGTGACCCACCAAGTCCCGGTGCGTCACGCTTTGGTGTTCGCCGTCGCGCTCGGGGTGCTCGCGTTCGGGTGGCTGTGGGCCACCACGAACCTCCTCTCCGCACTGCTCGCGGTGGCGACGATCCTGTTCTACGTCTTCGTCTACACCCTGCTGCTCAAGCGGCGGACCGCGCAGAACATCATCTGGGGCGGCGCGGCTGGCTGCATGCCGGTGGTCATCGGCTGGTCGGCCGTCACCGGTACCGTCGGCTGGCCGGCCTGGGTGATGTTCGGGGTGGTGTTCTTCTGGACGCCACCGCACACCTGGGCGCTGGCGATGAGGTTCCGGGACGACTACCGGCGGGTCAGCGTGCCGATGCTGCCAGCGGTGGCCGCTCCGGCGTACGTCTCCCGGCAGATCGTCGTCTTCACCTGGCTGATGGTGGCGTGGAGCCTGCTCTTGGTGCCTGCGACGAGCTGGATCTACGCGAGTGTCGCGGTGGGCGCCGGCGGTTGGTTCCTGGTGATGGCGCATCGACTGCACGGGGCGACCCGACGCGGCGAGCCCAGCAACCCGATGAAGCTCTTCCACCTGTCGAACACCTACCTGGCGCTGGTGTTCGTTGCGATCGCCGTCGACTCAGTCCTCGGCGGGCCTCCGTTGGGTCTGCCCTTGTAGCTAGCACGGCTGTGACTCAACCCAAGCACAGTCAGACGAAGGTGCGCGCCGGCGGGTGGAACACCCACCAACGGCAGGCGACGTAACCGCATGCAGCGATGCACCCGCCCGCCACCAGCCGGGCGACGGCGAGGTGGGCGCCCAGCTCGGCAACGCCGCTGGTGACACCGGCACTGATCGCGAGGCACCCGCAGACCACCACGCCGTAGCGCAGCGCCTGCGGGCCTGCCGGGGCGCGCGAGCGGAAGTTCAGCGTCCGGTTGAGCTGGAAGTGCAGCGCCCACGCCAGGGTGTCGGCTGTGACGACGCAGACCGGCAGCGGCAGCGGGGTGAGCCGGTCCAGCAGCACCAGCAGCACCACGTCGACGGCGAAGGTGACGACGCCGAGTACCAGGTAGCCGACCATGTCGGCGGGCACCGCGCGCCGCAACCACGCCGGCATCAGGCGCACCGAGCCGCTCATCAGGGCCCCGAAGCGGTCCGCCAGCGGGCGCGAGACGCGGCGGGTCACCACGGCAGCAGCAACAGTTTGCCGCTGGTGCAGCGACCCTGCAGGTCCTCGTGCGCGCGCTCCGCGTCGCCCAGCGGGTAACGGCCGCCGACGCTGATCCGCAGCGAGCCCTCGCGCATCGCGTCGTAGACCTCCCTGGCCCGCCAGGTCAGCTCCTCCCGGGTGGCCGTGTAGTGGGCGAGCTGTGGCCGGGTGAGGAACACCGAGCCTGCGGCGTTCAGTCGTTGTGGGTCCACCGGGGGCACCGGGCCGCTGGCGGCGCCGAAGAGCACCAGCATCCCGCGCGGGCGCAGCGAGGCGAGGCTCGCGTCGAAGGTCGTCGCTCCCACGCCGTCGTACACCGCCGCGACGCCCGCGCCGCCGGTGCGCGCCCGCACCTCGGCCGCCAGGTCGTCGACCTCGGTGTAGCGGATCACCTCGGCCGCACCCGCATCCCGCGCGAGGCGTTCCTTCTCCGCCGTGGAGACGGTGCCGATCACGCGGGCACCCCGCGTGGTGGCGAGCTGGGTGAGCAGCAGCCCCACCCCGCCCGCCGCGGCGTGCACGAGCACGGCGTCACCGGACTGCACCGGGTAGGTCGATACCGTGAGGTAGTGCGCGGTCATGCCCTGCAGGAGCGCGGCCGCGGCCACGTCGTCGTCCACCCCGTCCGGCACCGGGACGGCCCGGTCGGCCGGCACCAGCACCTGCTCCGCGTAGCTGCCGGTCGTGGAGGCCCACGCCACCCGATCGCCCACACCCATCCCGTCGACGCCGCCGCCCACGGCCCGCACCACGCCCGCGCCTTCCATCCCAGGGGTGAAGGGCAGCTCCACCGGATAGGCGCCGGAGCGGTGGTAGGTGTCGATGTAGTTGACCCCGCAGGCCGCGGCCCGCACGAGGAGTTCCCCGTCGCCGGGCTCCGGGTCGGGCAGCTCGCGGAGCCGCAGGACGTCGGGACCGCCGTACTCGGTGACCTGGATGGCACGCATAGGGAGCGCAGCCTACGACCCCCCGGCCAGGGCGCGGCGGACCAGGCCGAGCGGCAGGCAGCCCGATCCGGCGAGCGTGTCGTGGAACTCCCGCAGACCGCCCGTCCACTCCCGTCGCAGCTGCTCGATCTCGAGGCTCCCGGTGAGGTAGGAGGGCGCCTGGGTGGGCCACGCGCAGTACCGGGTGACCTCGACGGCTGCGGTGTCCGGGGTCAGCGACGCCCGGGTGACCATGAACTCCTCCGCTGCCGACGGCTCCATGTCGCCGCAGTGCAGCGCGGTGTCCACCACGATCCGGGCCGCGCGCAGGATCCGGGCGTCGAGGTGGGCCAGCTCGTGCGCCGGGTCGGCGAAGTAACCCTGCTCGCGCATCATGCCCTCGACGTAGAGCGCCCAGCCCTCGGTGAAGTAGGAGCTGCGGTGCACCGCGCGCACCGGCGAGGTCCGTCCCGCCGTCCAGGACAGGTGCCAGTGATGCCCCGGGTACGCCTCGTGCACCGAGATCGTCGGCAGCTGCGCGCGGGCGTTGGTCCGCAGCCGCTGGGCGATCGTCTCGTCGTCGGCGCCGTCCGCGGTGAACGGCACGAAGAAGTGCCCGGTGCGCGACGCCGTCAGCGCCGGGGGCTGCAGGTACGAGGCGACGGCGAGCACCGGGCGCTGGTAGGCCGGTGCGGGAACCACCCGGCAGGCCTCGCCGTCAGCGAAGCTCACCAGCTCACGCTCGGCCAGGAATGCGCGCGCCCGCCCGGTCTCGGCCTCGTACTCCGCGCGCATCGCCTCGAGGGTGGGCGGGTGGTCGGCCTGCAGCGCGCCCATCGTGGCCCGCCAGTCGCCGCTGCCGCCGGGCACCCGCGGTGCCAGCTCGCGCAGCTGCTCGTCGAGCTCGCCCCAGGCGCGCTCACCGCGCTCGTGCAGCTCGCCGGCGCCGTAGCCGAGCAGCTCCCGCTTGAGCAGCAGGCCCGAGTACAGCTCCTCGCCCATCCGCCAGTCCCCGGCGGCGCGATCCGCGAGCTCCTCCAGGAACGCCACCGTGGTCGCGAACGCCTCCGCGGCGGGCACGGCGGCGTCGGCCAGCCGGGCGCGCAGGCCGTCGTCGGCCACCTCGGCGGGCAGCACCTGGGTGACGAACGCGGCACCCGCGGCGGCCTGCCCGAGCGCGCGGCGGACCAGCAGCGGCGCGGCAAGCTCGGGGTCCAGGTTGTCCCGGCACGCCTGCAGCACCTCCGGCACCTCGCCGAGCCGCGCCGCGACGGCCTCCACCCGCTCGTCCTCGGGAGTCAGCCGGTGCAGGAAGGGCAGGAACAGGCCGGCGAACACCGGCCCGAGGTACTCGGACGGGTCGCGTCGCCACGCCGGCCAGCCGGCGAGCAGCAGCTGCCCGCGCAGCATCGCGACCACCAGGTCACGGTCGATGCGCGCGTCCGCAGTCAGCGTGGCGCCGTCCAGTGCCTCCATCCGGGAGAGCCAGCGAGCAGTCTCCCGCTCGCGGCCCTCGTAGGCGCCAGCGGTGAAGTCACCGAGGCGGCCGGAGTGGCCCGGAGCACCGAGGGCGTCGGCGTGCACGGGATGCTGTTCGAAGTACCACTGCAGGTAGGCGTCGAGCTCGGTCTGGGGCGGGGGATCGGCGGTCACAGGAGTCCAACCTAGTGTCCCCTGCTGGTGTCTGGGCCACGTCGCCTACGTCGCGGCGCGCTCCGGGGTCTGGTCACTCGCGGGTTGCGGTTCATTCCAGACCGGCGCACCGGGCCGGGATCCGGCACAGCTGGGTTCCGCCCCCGCACCGCTGGGTCGGATCCCGGTACCGCGGTCCCGGCAGCCGGTCCACAGTCCCGCCATCGCCACCACGACCAGCGCCGCGCCGAGCACGTGCAGCGACACCAGCACCTCGGGCACGCCAGTGGCGTACTGCACGACTCCGAGCGAACCCTGCGCCAGCACCACCCCGACCAGCAGCCGGTAACGGCGCCCGGTCCGGGCCGGCACCCCCACCGCGCGCAGCGCGAAGCCCAGCCCGATCAGCAACCCGAGGTAGCCGAACAGCAGGTTGGCGTGCAACTGCACCAGGGTGGGGATGTCGACGTCGAGCCGGGGAGTGTCGGCATCTCCGGCGTGCGGGCCGGCGGCGGTGACCATGGTGCCGGCGACGAGCAACGCGGCCAGTACTGCGGTGGCCGTCACCAGCAGCGCGCGCAGCGGGCGGGGGATCAGCCACCTCGGTGGCCCGTCGTCCTCCCCGAACGCGGCCACCAGCAGCACCGCGAGCCACACCAGCACCATGGAGATCAGGAAGTGCAGCGCGACGCTCCACCAGGCCAGCCCGGTACGCACCAGGATGCCGCCGAGGACGGCCTGCACGAGCACCCCGACCGGCATCGTCGCGGCGAGGAGCACGAGCCGACGCCGGCGTGACCGGACCAGCAACGCGAGAACCAGGCAGCCCAACGCGACGAACCCGACGAGGAAGGTGAACAACCGGTTCCCGAACTCGATCCACTGGGTGACCGCGGCGATCTCGGCATGGGGTACTGGGGTGAGGCTGCCGGGGAAGCACTGCGGCCAGGTGGGGCAACCCAGTCCGGAGCCGGTCACCCGCACCACTGACCCGGTGACCGCGATCCCGGCCTGGGTGATCACGGCGGCGATCGCGACGGCCCGGCGGAGCGCGAGCGGGGGAGCCGGGATACGGGCGAGCACGGCTCGATCGTACGGCCGCCTCCGCCTTCACTCACCGACCCGCCAGTGCTCCACCGTCAGGTCCGGCATCGGCTCGACAGGAGGCCACGGTGAGCACCTTCACAATCATCATCGAGTGGGCTGATGACGGTGGTTACGGTGCATGGAGCCCGGACGTGCCAGGCTGCGTTGCTCTCGGTGACACCGAGGCCGATGCGTTGTCCGAGATGAAGGAGGCCATCCGCCTTCATCTCGACGTTATGCGCGAGCGGGATGAGCCCCTGCCCGAGCCGTCCACGGTGAGCGCCACCACCGTGGATGCCGCCTGATGGGTCACTGGCTGGAGGTGGGTGGGAGCCACAGGCCGGTGGGTGCCGTGCGGGCGAGTGCCGGTGCGTGCCGGGTTCCGGGTACCGGTAGGTCGAGCAGGGCCGCGATGACCTCGGCGGTGGAGCTGGCCTTGTGCCAGACCACGGCGGCGTGTTCGTCGTCGCGGCAGCGGGCGCCCAGCGCTTCGTGCTCGCCGTAGATGAGGACGGTCTCGATGTGCCCGGCGCGGACCCGCAGGGCCTGCAAGGCGAGGATCTGCCCGTGATCCTCGTAGTGGGGCAGGAAGCCGAACTCAGCGCGGCGCAGGTCACAAACCCGGTCGAGTGCCTCACTCATGCCCGGCTCGCCGGGTGGAAACGCGGGTGGTGGCGGGCACCGGGGTGAGGGAAATGCCCGCCACCAACCGCGTACGGACGGGCTGCGGCATTCGGGAGCGGCACAGCCCGGCCGGGTCAGGGTGTCGGCGAGTGTTGCGGCGGCGCCACATGCCGGTGCGGTCGGTGATCGCGCCGCGGGCGCAGTGGCCGCTGCTGGTCACGACGCCGCCCTCGCAGTACAGTTCGACGGTCTGCGGTTGGCATGAACGCCAGCGGGCTGGGACTGGCGCGACATCCCAGGGCAGCTCGCCGCGGTGCTGGACGTCGGGACCGCCGCCCGCCCGCACCCACTGCCCACTCGACCCGACTTCGAGATGGGCCTGCCGTGGTCGCGTACGGGACCATGGGACTGCTCGATGACTGGGTGCGCGCGGGGCTGCTCGACCGACGGCACTTCCTGGCCGTATCTGGCACCGCCCTGACCTCTATCGCCACTGCCTGGCCCACCGCAGAACAGGACCGGCTGACCAACGCGCTCAACGGTGGCTGTGCCGGCAACCCGCTGTTGGACCAAATCGAGCAGAGCATCCCGATGCTCCAGCGACTCGACGATGCCAACGGCGGCGGGGCCCATCTCCCTTACGTGGGGGCGCAACTGCACGGTCGCCCTGCTGCTGTGCGAGGGAGTGCACCCGGGTTCCGTCGAGCTGCGGCTGTTTGCAGCCCTTGCCGAACTCGCACAGCTTGCCGGGTGGATGGCGCTGGACGCTGGAAAGCACGGCCTGGCCCAGCGGTACCTGTTCACAGCGCTGCGGGCGGCACGCGAGGTCGGGTACCACTCCATGGCTGCACACGTGCTAGGCGACCTTGCATTCCAGGCTGCGAGCCGCGGCTGTCCCGCCGACGCGGTCCCCCTGGGAGAGGCCTCCGCCCGTGTCGCCGCCACCGCGTCCGCAGGCATGGGCGCCTCGGTGCAGACCCGCCTTGCCTACGGCTACGCCGTCGCCGGACGGCTCGACGACTTCGAACGTGCCTACGCAGCGGGCTGGACCAGATGACCAGTCGTGACCCGAACAAGGATCCGGCCTGGATGTACTACCTCACCCCCAACCACCTCGACACTCAGGCCGGATACTCCCTCGCCCATGCAGGTGCGCTCGCCACCAGCGCAGGTGACCGCTCAGCCCACCGGTCCCTGCTGCGGCGTGGCGAGCAGCTGCTGCGTACCGGTGCCCACGACCTGCCACTGGACCATCCGTCGCAGCGCCGTGCTCTGTTCGAAGGCGCATGGCTGTCTGTCGCGACGGCCTGCCGTGGCGACTTCGAGCAGGCGTGCGCCACCGGGCAACTCACCCTTGCCAGGCTCGACTGCGTGCAGTCGGCCCGCAGCGCCGATGTCTTGCGGATGCTCGCCCGCCGGCTGCGCCGTGCCAGCAATAACGAGTACGTCCGGGACTTCCTGCCAGCGCTCGACCGCGCGGTCGCCCGCCAACCGGTGTCAGCCTGATGGACCCAGGGCTACCGATCCTGGTCATCGGAGCCGGAGTCGCCGGCTTGACGACCGCCGTCACCCTCGCAGAAGCCGGCCACCCAGCGCAGGTGTACACGGCCGAGCCACCGGAGGCCACGGCATCTGCGGTCGCCGGTGCACTGTGGGGGCCGTGGCTCGTCGAACCCCGTCAACGAGTGCTCCGCTGGGCCGAGCACTCGCTCACCACGTTGAGCGACTCGCAGCCGACCCCCGGACTGGCGTGCGCCTCGCCTCCGGAATCGACGTCTCGGGCGTGCATCACAACCCGCCTGATTGGGCGCACCTCCTGCCTGGCCGCCGGCCCTGCATCGATGACGAGCTGCCACCGGGGTACCGGTACGGCACGCACTACATCGCGCCCCTGGTGGACATGCCCCGCTACCTCGCGTACCTGGGCGACCGGTTACGTCACGCTGGTGGCATGGTCGAACTCCGATCCGTTGCCAGCACGTTCATCACCGTCAGCGCGTTGCCAGCGGCGTCGGAGAACTGCGTGACGCCGATGTACGGCTCGCCCGCCGTCACCTATCCAGGAACGCGGGTGGCGTCGTGGATCACCAGGACGTCCTCTCGGGTGTCCCCTGGTGCAACGCCGGTGAGGAACGGTGCCTTCTCCACCGGCTTCATCCACACTGCCAACGGTGCTCGGTTGATGCGGGCGACCGAGAGGGCTACGCCGACAGCGTCCTTCTGCTCCTGCAGCACCTCCTGCTCCCGCTGCGTCAGCTCGAAGCGTGCGTCGAGAATCGCCTCCAGCTTCACAAGGTGGTCCCTTACCTCAGGTCGCAGCGCCACAAGGGCCTCGCGCGCGTGCGTCCACGTCCCGGGTGGAATGGGACGCCCCGTCCTCTCGATCGCGTACTCAAGGTGCGACCGGAACTGCGCGGGCACGGCGTTGAGCCACTGAGTGACAGGCAACGGGTCGACCTGAGACAGGTAGGTGAACTCGGCCTTGGCGAAACGGGTGGTGGCTTTCCTTCCCTTGGCAGCGAGGCAGACGAAGGACAGCGCCGGCTCGGGCTGGCGACGAGGAAAGGCACCGACGAGCAGGTCCTCGCGCTGAGCAGCGAAGTAGCCGGGCAAAGGACGGATCTGCATCGTCTGCCCCCGCTAGCGGACTACCAGGCCGAACCCGAGCGTGTGCATGAGCTGCTGCGCACCCGGCTCGGTGACTTCGACCGGTTCGCGATGGAGATCGCCGATTACCTGCACGTTTAGGCCGGCGACGGTCAGTCGGGGCGAGGGCTTCAACCGGACGCTACTGATTCAGGACAGGCGCAGGGTGCGGGCGGCGAGGACGCCGGACCCGAGTGCCCACGCCAGCAGCACGCCCAGCGCGCCCCAG
>DASQWR010000028.1:0-15071 GCA_035640155.1 Pseudonocardiaceae bacterium | reverse complement strand
CCCGCTTGTTCGACGTGTGGAACAGGTGCGCGCCGTAGCGGTGCACCTCGATGCCGGTCTCGGACTCGGCTTCGGAGTAGGCGTTGCCGCCGAGGTGGTCGCGGCGGTCCAGCACCAGTACCCGCTTGTCGAGCTGGGTGGGGACCCGTTCGGCCACGGTCAGCCCGAAGAAGCCGGAGCCGACGACGATCAGGTCGTGGTGCGAAGAGCTCACGGCCGAGGAGAGTAGCCGCCGGGCAGGTCGCAGCGTCGCGCGGTGCGGTAGTGGTAGCGGGCTTGCAGGATCACGACGGACCGGACTCAACTCGACGTCGTCATCGTGAGAGTGTTGCCGGTGCACCTCGTCCCGCGCCAGCCGAGCAGGAGACCCGTGACACCACTGCCGCCCGCACCCGGGCCGAGGCGCCAGACGGTCGTGCTGGCCGGGCTCGCCGGGCTGGTGGCGGTGGTGTGCGCGCTGCTCATGCCGTTCGCCCCGGTGTCGGTGACCGAGCCGGCGGTGAGCTGGCCGCGCGACCCCGCCCGTCCCGAATCGACGCTGCTCACCCTCACCGCGTACCGCCCGCTCGCCCTCGACGTGCGGTTCAGCTGCGACGTCGCCCGGCTCGCGCAGGTGAGGGCCCCCGGCGTAGTCGTCTCGACCGTGCTGCCGGAGTCCCCGCAGGCCGGCTCCACGGGAATGATCGTCACCGCGTCCGGCGACCGCGTGCAGGTGCGCGCGCTGGACCGGCTGCTGCTCGACGAGCCGCTGCCCGCCGGGCCGTGCGAGTACCGGATCACCGGTGAGAGCGCCGGACTGCCCAGCTTCGCGCGCCCGCCTCCGGGTCCCTCGGACCCGGAGGCGCCGGACCTCGACGCCTTCGCCGGGTTCGGCAACGCCGAGCTCGTGATCAGCCGCGACGGCCGCGACCTCGTCGCCGCGCCCACCGAGCAGCTCCCCGACGTCGACGTGCTGGCCAGCTCGCTCACCGGCCTGCCCGCCGACGTCGCCGGGGAACTGGCCGTCGAGCTGCGCGTCGACGACGAGTTCACCAGTAGCCCGACCCCGCGCAAGAGCGCACTCACTTCCGAGCTCGTGCTCGCGCTGCTGGCCACCGCCGCGGCGCTCACGTGGATCGACCGGACCGCACCCAGGGTGTCCCGGCGGTGGCGGCCCGGGTGGCCGCGGGTCGTGGACCTCGCGGTGCCCGCGGTGCTGGTCTGCTGGACGTTCGTCGCCCCGGCGACCGACGACGACGGCTACTTCGCGGCGCAGGCCCGCAACGCCGTGATCTCCGGCGAGGTCGGCAACTACTACCAGTTCTACGACCAGAGCTTCACCCCGTTCACCTGGGTCTACCAGGGGCTGGGCTGGTGGCAGCAGCTCGCCGGGGACGCGCCGGTGCCGCAGCGGATCCCGGCCCTCGTACTCGGGCTGCTCACCTGGCTCGTGTTGCGCCGGTTCGCGGTGGCCGCGATGGTCGACTTCGCGCCCACCCGCGGCGGCGTGCGCGCGGCGTCGCACGCCGTGCTCGCCGTGGTGTTCCTTGGCTGGTGGCTGCCGCATAACATGGGCGTGCGCCCGGAAGCCGTGGTGGCGCTGTGCGGAGCCGCGACGATGCTCGCCGTGCTGGTCGCCGGTCGCCGGCAGCGGCTCGCCGTTGCGTGGCTGGCGTGCGCGCTGGCCGGGCTCGGGTTCACCGCGCACCCGACCGGCTTCACCGTGGTCGCCCCGCTGCTCGCGGGACTCCCGCTGCTCCTGCCGCTGGTACACGTGCCCGGGCACCCAATGGCCACCGCGCTGCGCGTCCTCGCCGTGGGGTCGGGCGGGATGGTCGCCCCGCTGCTCGCGTTCGCCGACGGCGCGCTGCGCGACTTCCTGCGCGGGCAGGCGATCTTCCTGTCGATCCTGGACCAGGAGGACTGGACCGACGAGATCCAGCGCTACTGGTTCCTGCTCAGCCAGATCCCGATGGGCAACTTCGCCAAACGGGCGGCCGTGCTAGTCTGTCTCGTCGCGCTCGGGTGGTTCGCGGTACTCACCGTGGCCGCCCGGGTGCGCCGGGTCGCATTGCCGGCGCCGCTGTGGCTGGCCGGATCCAGCACCGCGCTGGCGTTCGCCGCGCTAGCGCTCACCCCGTCGAAATGGACCCATCACTTCGGTGCGCTCGCCGGGGTCGGCCCGGCGTTCCTCGCGCTAATGCTGGTGATGGCGGTGCCGCTGACGCGGCAGGTGCTGCGCGGGGCGACGCTGCCGATCGGGGTGCTGGTCGCGGCGGCCGGGTCGTTCGTGCTGGCGATCGCGCTGGCCTGGCACGGCCCGAACGCCTGGTCCTACGCCTGGCTCGACGGGGTGCGCACGCCCTACCAGCCGGCCTCGGTGCGGAACGTGACCCTCGACAACCCGTTTCTCTGGGGGCTCGCGGTGGTGCTCGTGGCGCTCGCGCTGGCCGCGTCGGGCCGGCGCAGCAGCACTCGGGTTCCGCGGCTCGACGCGCTGCGGGCCGTGCCGATCGTGGTGGTGGCATCGCTCGCGGCCACCACCGGGTACGCCGTCGGGACGTTCGGGCTCGCGGCCGTGCAGGGCGTCCCCCGCGAGTCGGTGTGGGCGCGGGCGTTCGCCGACCCCACCGGGACGGACTGCGGCGCCGCCGGCGCCGTCCGCGTGCTCGACCCGTTTACCGCGCAGCCGCTGCCCACCGGCGCCGGCCTCCCGGCGCCGCCCCCACCCGACGGCTTCGTCGAGGGCGGCGGCTACTACACCGGCAACCGACCGCAGGGCAGCGCGACCGGCCGCGTCTGGGGCAGCCTCGTCGCCCGCGACGGCCGGACGGCCGAGCGGACCGTCGGGGAGATGGCCACCGGGTGGTACGCGCTTCCGGCGGACCTCGAGGACGGCGCGGCCGTCACGGTGGTGGCTGCCGGGACGCTCTCCGACGGCAACTCGCTCGCCGCTGTCTACGGGCGCCGCTCCGGTGACTCGGTGATCACGGCGGGCACCGAGCCGCTCACCGACACCGCGCGCGCCCCCCCGTGGCGCACTTTCGTGCTGACGCCCCCGGACGGCGCGGACGTCGTCCGGCTGGACGCCGTCGACGCGACCGGGGCCATCCACGGCTGGCTGGCGTTCACCGCGCCCGCCGCGGCGCGCCCGGTCGTCCTGCAGGAGTTTCTGCCCGACGAGGCACCGGTCGCGCTGGGCTGGCAATTGGCGTTCGGCTATCCGTGCCAGCGACAACCCGAGGTCGTCAACGGCATCACAGAACCCCCCTCGTACGCGGTGTTGTGGGGTGAGGAGGCGCGCTCCGGGCTCGACGACATCGCGTGGCAGACCGGTCGGGGCGCCGTGTTCGGACAGGTGGCGCGCACCCAGTCGGTGCTGCAGCTGTCCACGGTCGGCCCAGTCGACCCGCACATCCAGGTGTACACGTTCGGCACCCGCCTCGGCCGCGACGGCTACACGCTCAGCACCGATCGGCGCACTGTTTCAGGGGCCTCCACCCGCATGCCTTCGGGGTCTTTGTCCGGATCGAGGTAGCCTCTCGGGCATGCCGTTAGGAATGCCTTGCCTCAGACGCCACGTCCTCGGACCCCGTGTCCTCGGACCCCGCGGGTGAGCGCGTCGCCGGGCACGGTGGCAGCGAGCGCGGACGCGGGGCGCTGCGTGGGCCGGTCGTCGCCAGCCTCGCCGGCAAGGCAGCCGAGGCGGTCACACTGCTGCTGCTCGCCACGGTGGTGCCCCGGGTGCTCGGTCCGGCCGACTACGGCCGGTTCGCGGTGGCCCTCGCCGTGGTCGCCATCGGCGCGGTGGCGATGACACTGGGCGGCGCCACCCTGCTGGCCCGCTACGTGCCGGCCGCGGCCGCAGGCGGGCGCGGTGCACTCGCCCGGGCGCTGAGCGTGCGGCTGGCGCGGAACCGGGCCGTACTCTTCGCGGTGCTCACCGTGATCGCCACGGCGCTCGTGACGTGGGACCCGGCCCGCTTCCCGCCGCTGCTGACGGCGCTGGTCCTGATCGCGCGGGCGCTCAACGTCGTCGCCACGCTCGCGCTGCAGGCCGATCTCGGGCTGGGGCATGCGGGTGCTTGGTGCGCGCGCTACCCATTGCAGAACGCGGTGCTCGTCGTGGCGGCAATCGTGCTGTACGACGCGGCAGGAGCGACCGGAGCGGTGGCCGCGATCGTCGTGTCCGCGGCGGTGGCCTTCGGACTCGGGGTCGTCGCCGTGACACCGCTGCTGCGCCGGCGATTCCCGCCGGTGGCGGTACCCGAGGGTGCGCTGCGCTTCGGTCTGCTCAAGGCGACCAGCGGCGCCCTGGTGCAGGTCGGGCAGCGCGGCGGGGTCATCGCGGTGGCGCTGCTCGCAGCGTCCAGCGTGCAGACCGGTTTCGCCGCGCTGGCGATCGGGGTTGCCCGCTGCCTCGACGATCCCGTCCCGCTCGCGTCCGCGCCGGTTCAGCCGCAGGTAGCCCTGGTTGTCCGCGGGCTGGGCGAACGCCCGCGTGGAGCTCCAGTCCTGGCCGCGCAGCTCCAGGCGCGCGGTCAGGGCCAGCGCGACTCGGTCCGGCAGCGCGGCCGCGACCCGGGACCGCAGACCGGTCGGCAGGGCCGCGCGCAGCTTCCAGACTGAGGCCGACCCGGAGGCTGAGCCGGAGTCTGGGCGGGCGCCGCCGAGCAGGACCGCGTCGAGTATTCCGGCAACAGGTCGGCCCGGCTGGTGTTGACGTCCATCCCGACCGGGGACACGACGATCACATCGGCGTCATCGGGAAGCGCGGCCAGCACCCGGCCGAATCCCGCGTCGACGCTCTGGTACACCTCCTCCAGCGCGCCGGAGAGCACCTGCCGAGTGGCGCCGTCGAGGCCCCTGCCGTCGACACCGTCGACCTGGGACAGGTCCCAGAACTGGTGCCCGGCCACGTGCCCCGCGCTGAACGTCAGCCAGGTCAGGTCGAAGCGGTTGCCGGCCAGCAGCAGCTTCGCGGCGTCGGCGGCCCGCCCGGAAGCGGTCAGCAGGTCGCGGCGCAGTCGCAGCAGGTCCCGGGTGGAGCTGCG
This sequence comes from Pseudonocardiaceae bacterium, assembly GCA_035640155.1. Lineage (GTDB taxonomy): Bacteria > Actinomycetota > Actinomycetes > Mycobacteriales > Pseudonocardiaceae > JALYQB01. The sequence continues at coordinate 10,038 of DASQWR010000028.1, read as the reverse complement.
CCCGAACACCTCTTCCACCGCCGCGGCCGGTCCGAACAGCCGGATGGCTGCTCTCGTGTCACGTCGTACGCGCCGTAAAGCTCCCATCAGAGATCGAGAAGGGTGCGTACCGCGGCTCCGATCCGGTGCAACGACGACTCGGGAACGTAACCAATGCGGTGTACGAGACGGTCGACTGAGACCGACTTGATGCCCTCGCCCTTTGCGTAGCTCGTCTCACGGAGACCGGTCTGCTCGGCGTCCAACTCCACATACGAGGGGAGCCCGCGACGGCTGCGAGTGATCGAAACGACGATCACCAGGCCAGCACGGCTGGCATGCATCCGGTCCGCAGAGAGCCCTACCGCCGGTCGGCGGAATCCCTGCTCGTGTCCGACCCCCTGCTCGTGTATGACCGGAGTGCCGAAGTCAACGAGCCAGACGTCGCCACGTCGCGGTATTTTTCCTTGAGACTTCACTCGAGACCGTCAGCGAGCACCTGCTCCTCGCTGCGCCGCTCGGCGACGATCTCGTTCCACTCGCCGGAATGATCCGCGAGCCGGGCATAGCCCGAATCGTCGTGCTCACGCTCAGCCCGCCGCCTGGTGCACGGTGCAGTCTGGCCCGGGGAAGACCACTGCCTCGTGACTGTCGTCGAAGCGCACCCGGTACGGTGGGTCGCCTTCGGCTCCCAGTACCTCGATGATCTCGGCCGATCGGTCGGGCTGGTCGACAGTGCGGCTGTGCATGTGCAGGCGGTCGCCGACCTTAGCTTGCATGACCGGTCACCTCGCGGGAAACGTGGGGCAGGTTGCTCACCTGTGACGCTACGAGTGCCCGCGGCCATACTCAAGTGCCGGATGTGGGTTGGTTCCTCAGGATCGCTCGGCGCGAACACCTACGACGTGGGGCGGCCCTGCTCGTCCCAGGGAAGGGGGACTCGACCGTAAGCCGCGACGAAGTCCTGGTCCGCTCCGACGAGCAGCTCGAAGGCTGGGTTCGCGCTGTCCACCTGTTTGAGCACACCGCGGAGATAGGAGCTCCACACGCTGGGGGCCGACGAACTGTCCCCTCGGCCACTGCGGGCCACTCCACCGAGCTGACGGCCCGTGCGTAGCAGGCGGCGCCGGCTTGCAGGCGTTGCCCTTGGGGGGCGGGGGCATAGTCGGCCACCTCGAACAGGTTGTCCACCGCGCCCGCCTCGTCTCCGGCCGCTGTTCGGGCCGTCGCATACGACTCGCGGCCACGACGAGGACGAAGGCGAGCAGCAGGACCGCCAGCGTCTCCATCGGACTGATCAGGTCCTGGGCGCGACTCCCCCGGCATCCTCGCCCATGATCCGGCTGCGGAGGAATCGGTTGGCGAGCAACCCCATGACGAGGGCGAGGATCACCACGACGATTGTGGCGGTCATCTCAGCGCTCCGGGGGATCGAGGGCTCGACGCCAGGCGTCGACCGAGGTGAGTTCGGGCATCGCCGCGCGGTAGCTGTGGCTCGTCTGCGCCCAGTCCGCCACCAGCCGGCGGTAGAGCGCCACCGTGTGGCCCAGCAGAGCGCGGAACTGGCCCGGGTCGCGGGTCCGGAAGGCCACCCCGCTGCCGTCGGCGTTGGAGACGGTCGCGGAGTCCAGCGTGCCGAGCAGGAACCAGCGGGCGTTGCGGGCCGGCACGTTGATCTGCGGTCGCGCCCGCGCGTCGGGATCGGGGGCACGCAGGTGGTGCCCGATGGTCGACAGGGCCCGCTTGGCGATGGCAATCGGGTGCACGGGCGGGTCCAGCAGGTTCTCGATCCGCACCGCGTCGAAGCTCGGCGCTGGAAACTCCTTCGCCGAGGGCCGGATCCGCGCGTCGGCGTAGCCGGCACGCAGCTCACGGACCGCGGGCAGGGCACCGCGCAGCAGGTCGAACAGATGCTCCGGTCCGGTCAGGAAGTCCTCGATCGCCTGGTGGTGCAGCGCGACGGTGGAGTACTCCATCGCCATCAGGTGCTTGAACGTGTTGCGCAGGCCGTCCTGCACCAGCGCGCGCCGGACGTCGTACGGGCTGTGCAACGCGAGGGTGATCAGCCGGTTGCGCAGGTGGAAGTAGGCGGTCCAGTCGGTGGCGTCGTCCTTGTCGGTCCAGGGCATGTGCCAGATCGCCGAGCCGGGCAGGGTGACGGTGGGGAAGCCGTGCTCCCCGGCGCGCAGCGCGTACTCCGCGTCGTCCCACTTGATGAAAAGCGGTAGCGGCAGGCCGGTGCGTTCCAGCACCTCGCGGGGGATCAGGCACATCCACCACCCGGTGTAGGTCGAGTGGATCCGCGCGTGCAGCAGCCGCTGCTGGCGCAGGGTGAGGGTGGAGAAGTCGTGGTCGTACACCGACCCGGATGCCGGGCGCCAGAAGCTCGTCCTCAGGTCGACGATCTCGCCCATCGCGTGCAGCCGGCTCCGGGCCTGCAGGTTGAGCATCTGGGCGCCGACGATCACCGGGGAGGCGGCGGCGCTCGCGAAGGCGTGCACACGCAGCACGCTGTCGGGCTCGAGCCGCACGTCGTCATCGATCAGCAGCACGTGCTCGACGTCGGTGCCGAGCGCCTCGATCATGCCGCGGGCGAACCCGCCGGACCCCCCGAGGTTGTCCTGGTCGATCACCACGAGCCGGTCCCCGAGGCGCTCCCTCGTCGCCGTGAACTCGTGGTGGTCCCGGACCTTGACGCTGCCCTGGTCGACGACGAACACCCGGGTGAGGACACCAAGCACCGCCGTGTCCTCAGCGAGCGCCATGAGCGCGGCGACGCAGTCGCCCGGGCGGTTGAAGGTGGTGATCGCCACCGCCAGGGTGCGCGGTGGCAGCGGCTCGTCCACCACCCAGGCGCCGTCCGCGACGGTCAGCCCCTGGTGCCGGGTCGTCACGTCGAACCAGACCCACCCGCCGTCCTCGAACGGCACAAGAGAGACGCGGAACTCGAGCTCGGTGGACTCCGCGCCGGTGTCCAGCTGCTTGCCCTGCAGGTGCACGACATCGCCGTTGGGCTTCGAGCGGTAGAGGTCAACCCGGCCCGCGCCCTGCACCGTGAGCCGCAGCGCCACCTCCTCCACCCGGGTCCAGCGCTTCCAGTAGCTGGCGGGGAAGGCGTTGAAGTAGCTGGCGAAGGACAGCTGCACCGCCGGGGGCACCGACACCGCGTGGCGCGAGACCACCTCGGCACCCTGACCAACGGTCGTGTCGGTCTCATCGAGGTAGAGCGGCCGGACCTCAAGCGGGTCGTCCTCCCGCGGCATGATGACCCGCTGCAGGATCCGGGTCGGGTCGACGGGGCCGGCCCGGTCGGCCATGGCCAGTGACGTGACGTCGGATAGCTTGCTGTCCGGGGCGTCGTTCCGCGCCGCCTCGTCCCGTGCCGCTCGCTCGAGCGCGACCGCGCTAGCGGCCTCGGCGGGCTGCGGGCCACTGCGCTGGTCGGTCGTCACGTCATCCCTTCCGGAGGCCTCCCATGCAGCTCGGCCGCCAGAGGCGAGGCGACGGTCACACCGAAACCCATGGCTGCGCCGAGCCCGGGACCCGATCGCGCACCGAGAGTACTCAGCGGGGCATCGACCCGGTGGGGTGCCCTACCAGCCCATCACGGTCTCCCGCTCCCGGCTGAGCTGGTAGGCGTCGGACGCAAGCTCCGAAGGGAACCGGTACACCGTGATGCGCGGCTCGCCGGGGAAGTCGCGGAAGCGGGCAACCGGTTGGAACACCGACTTGATGATCGGGATCCGCGCGAAGATTCCCCCTCGCTGCTTCTGCCAGGTCGCATCCTCCAAACCCCCCAGCGGTCCCTCCCCCCAGAGCACCGCGGCGGACACCGGCTCGGTGATGCCGTCCTGCTGGCGGGGTAGGCGCAGGCACGGGAACTTGAACGCGATCGGCCACGCAGTGGCGATCGCTTCGTCGCCGTCGAGGTACTGCCGGAGCGGAACGTAGGGATGCACGGCCGGCGACGTGAACGCAAGCCAGCCGCCCAGGTCCGCCGTCGAGTCCACGGCGACGAGCCGGACCACGTCGGCCCGCGTCGGCCGGAGCTCTCCTGGCAACACGACGGTACGCCACGCCGCCGCATCGGCCGGCTGGCCGAGCGGGTGCGAGGCCACGATCCGCGCACCTCCGGTGCCGAGGGCGCCGTACTGCACGGTCAACGAGTTCCCGTCGCCGAGCCGGCCCGCGACCAGGATCGCCAGTTCGCTGCGCGGCTGCGGCGCTGCTGGCAGCCCGTACCACGGGGACGCCCAGCTCCCGACGTTCTGCTCAGCGGTGTCGGTTCCGGCGCGGGGGATGAAGCTGCCCCACACGTCGGTCGCCGCGGCCTCGCCCGGGGCGACCGGGGGCGGGTTCCCCTCGAACCACCCGGTTCCGGCGGCGAAGACCGACCCGGGCGCCGTCGAGGACAGTGCCGGCACCGTGCGCAGCGGAGCCGCTCGCCGCTCGTCGAGTACCTCGATCGCCCGGCTCGCCGGGCAGCCCGACGCCAGCGGGTCCCGCAGGTTCGCGGTCCCGAGCGAGTAGCCGTCCCAGGTGCGCACCGCGGCCAGGCCGAAGCTGCCGAGCAGGTAGCCCAGGGTGGCCACGAAGAACCCGACGACCAGCAGGGGCACCGCGACGACCACGGCGTGTCGCCGCCAGTGCGGCGCGCGGCGGCGGAAACCGAGCGCGAGCGCCGCGGCCATCACCAGTACGGCGAGCAGCCACCACAGCGGCTGGTCGAACTGGAAGAGCCAGACGTAGGGCGGCACCGAGGCGTGCGGCAGGCCGAACATCCAGGCATATGGCCACTCGTTCGGGCCGTGACCGGCAAGCGCCACCGCGACCACCGCCGAGCCGGTGGCAGCAGCCACCACCGCCGCCGGGAGTCGCCGGCCGCGGGTGAGCTGGAAGACGACCGGCGGGGCGAACACCAGGAACAGCGCGAGGAAGGCCGGACCGATCCCGGCGAGGGACCCGAAATGGTGGGTCCACTTGCTCGGCGTCAGCCAGAGCAGCAGGAACCCCAGGCCCGTGCTGGCACCCGCCCACACCAGGCGCTGCGGCACCATCACCCGGCGCGCCCGGGCCGCTGTCAGCAGCACGACGAACCACACCAGCGCCACCAGTGCCACCAGCACGGCGGCCCGCTTCGCGTAGGACCCCATCGGGTTCTGCGCGAGCAGGAACCCGTAGCGGACGTACTCGGTGTACCAGCTCTCCTGGTCCTGGATGCTGAGGAAGACCTCCTGGCTGCCCAGGAAGCCGCGCAGCGAGCCGTCGGCGAAGCCCGCGATGCTCGCGATCGCACCCGGCGCCAGCACGCACGCGAGGCGTCCCGCGGTGTCGACCAGGGAGCCGCTGCGGACCAGCGACCACAGTGCCGGCGCGCAGGCCAGCAGCGGTGCCAGCGTGACGAATCCAGTCGGGTGGGCGGCGAACCCGAGCGCGGCCACCCCCACCCCCACCGCCGCGAGGACGAGCCGGCGCCGCTCGACCGCGACGGTCACCGCCAGCAGCGCACCGAGCGCGCACACCGCGACCACGGTCTCCGGTCGCACGCCCATGTCCTGGGGCAGCCACCAGGTGAGGAACACGACGGCGAGGGTGGCCCGGACGATCCAGCGCCGCCGCCCGGCGAACCACCGCGGCAGCGCACCCTGACCGGTCCGGGCAGCGAGGCAGCCCGAGACGAACCGGCGCAGCAGCACCCACGTGAGCAGGCCGCACAGCAGGGCGGGGATCCGCAGCAGCACCGGACTCTCCCCGAGCAGCTGCCACTTCGAGAGCGCGACGTAGACCCAGGTGAAGGGGGTGAAGCTCTGGTTGTAGAGCTGGTAGTAGTTCGCCACGTAGCCCTCGAACGGGGCGTTCTCGGCCATCGCGGCGTAGTAGCCGTCGTCGTCGGTGGTGGGCGCCAGGAAGAGCCACCCGACCAGCACGACCAGCACCACGACGTCGGACACCGCGGGCCGCCACCGCGGCGGCCCAGCTGGTCCGGGGATCCCAGTCGATCCCCGGATCGCGGCGGGTCCCCGGACGACAGCGCGGTCGAGCCGGCCGGCCGCGACGAGGTTTCCCACCAGGGCGACTCCCACCAGCCCGATCAGCATGACCTTGAGCGGCGCGGGGCTGGTGGAGAATCCGTCGTCCACCTCGACCCGCACCGACAGGTCGTCGGCCGTGGCGCCGGGGAGCGCGGTGATCCCGGTCCGGAGCACCTCCACCTCGGGCACCGCGTCGGCCGGCCCCACCGCCAGCCGGCTTCCGTCGCGGCTCGCCACCAGACCCTCCGCGCCACCGCGGATCCGGTAGCTGCAGTCGCCCTGGCCCAGCACGGTGCCGACCAGCCTCGTCCCGGCCGCATCGACCGTCAGCCTGCCGTCCGCGGCCGAGACCACCAGACCTATCTGCGTCGCGTCCGGCTGCGTCGGCGCCACCGTGCTCAGCAGGAGACCGTCACCCTCCAGCACCGCCTGCCGCGCCGCGTCACAGCTGAACCGGACGTCCAGGGCGCGCGGCTGATAGGTGGTGAGCAGCAGGGCCGTGGACTCGGGCACCGCGGGATCTTCGGGCCAGCTGACGACGGGCTGGTTGACCGTCACCGGGGCCAACGGCAGCGCGATCGCGCCCAGCATGGCCACCAGCCCTGCCACCAGCGCCACCAGCGCAGCCCCGCGGCCCCCTCCGGTCCAGCCGGCTCCGGTCCGGCCAGCTCCGGTCTGACCGGGCTCGGCGGGACCGGTTGGTGAGCGCACCGCCATGGCACTTCCGCTGCGCTCTGCTGACACGTGCGCTGACACCTGTGACCGTCCTCGTGCGGGTTTCGGGCCCGGCGCTGGAGGGGCAACACTAGACGACCGGATCCGGCCGCTGAACTGCGCTCGTCGCCGATTGCCTCGGTAGTAGAGCAGTAGTATGATTTGGTCGTGCCCAGAGGAAACCCGTCCCCGAAGCTCGCGATCACCGTCGATCCCGACGTGCACCGCCGGGTGGTCGCGGCTGCCGCGGCTGAGGGCGTGAGCGTGTCGGCGTGGATCACCGCTGCCGCCAGTCGAGCGCTCAAGATTCATGACGGACTCGCTGCGGTAGCCGAGTGGGAGGATGAGCACGGGCCGTTGGCGGCCGCCGAGCTCGATGCCGCCCAACGCAGAGTGGGCCGGATCGCCAATCGTCGGTCAGCGTGAACGACGTTGTCTACGACGCCGGAGCGCTGATCGCGGCCGAGCGCAACGACCGTGCCTTCTGGGCCGATCACCGGATTCGACTCGAGGACGGAATGGTTCCGGTCACTCCTGCAGCCGTCGTCGCCCAGGTCAGCCGGTCATCCCGTCAGGTGCAACTTCGCCGCCTGCTTCGTGGATGCGATGTCACCGATCTCGACGAAGGCACCGCGCACCGCGTCGGTCGACTGCTTGCCCGGGCCGGTTCCGTCGACATCGTCGACGGAACCGTCGTCATCGAAGCCATCAGCCGCTCCGCTGCGGTGGCGACCAGCGATCGAGATGCCATCACGCACCTGATCCAGGCAGCCGGTACGGAACTGCCCGTCATCGACATCTGAGCGTGCCCCCCGCGGTCGACACGCAGCCAAGCGGGGGTCTGCCAGCGCCGCTCCGCTATCCTGCCCCGAACATCCGGGACACCTCCGCGAATCCGCATCCCAGTGCCGAGGTCACCAGAGGAGCGACCCCCTGATCAGCCCCACCACCGCAACGAGGGCGACCAGCCTGTCCCTCGGCTTCGCCGCAGCGTGCATCGCGATGTCGGGGCTGCTCGTCTATGCCTACCTCGCCGTCGTCGCGCGCAACTCCACACCGGCCGACTACAGCTACTTCGGGGCGTTCTGGTCACTGGCACTCATCGTCGGATTCGGAGCATTCCTCCCGATCGAGCAGGCGCTCGCCCGCGCATTGCAGGATCCCAGGGGCCGGCGCGCTGCGCTGCGGAGCGCGGCGACGGCGGCCGGCGGCATCGCGGCGGCCCAGCTGGCGCTGCTGGCGGCGGTCTCGCCGTTGCTGTGGCCCGCGATCGGGGGTCGGCCCACGACGTTGGTGGCGCTGGGCGCGCTGTGCGTCGTCTCTGCCGCCCAGTTCGTCGTCCGGGGAGTGCTGGTGGGTCTCGGCCGGCTCCGCATGCACGGCCTGGTGCTGGTGGGTGACTCCGCGCTGCGCGTGCTGCTCGCATCCGTGGTCGCCCTGCTCGGCTCTCCGGACAGCGCCATGTTCGCCTGGACGCTGGTGGTCGCAGTCACGTTGGCGCACGTGCCGCTGCTCCCGGGGCTCGTCCGGCGCACCCAAGCTGGGCCCGACACCGGTGCGCTGCACTCACTCGGTGCGGCGGTGGCACCGCTGCTGCTGGGGTCGCTCTGCGCCCAGCTGTTGCTCAACGGCCTTCCGGTGCTCGTGTCCGCGGCCGCGTCAGCCGCCGAGCAGGGCCGGGCGGGGCAGTTCCTGGCCGCCTTCACCCTCGCCCGTGTCCCGCTGTTCGTGCTGGTACCGCTGCAGAGCGCGATCATCCCCGCGCTCACCGCGCTCGCCATCGCCGGTCCGCCCGCGGCGCTCGCTCGGATGCTCGGGAGGACGGCGACAGCGGTCCTCGCCCTCGGCGCCGCGGGTGTCGCGGGCGCGCTGGCGGTCGGGCCGTGGCTGGTGCAGCTCGTCTTCGGGGCGCAGTACCGGCTGCCGGCCGTCGACCTCGCGCTGATGGTGGCAGGAGTGAGCGCGCACGTCGGGCTCCTCCTCGTGACCCAGGCGCTGATCGCCACCTCCCGGCAGCGTGACGTGGCGGTGAGCTGGCTCGCCGCGCTCGCCGTCGCGGGCACGGTCTTCGCCGTGATCCCCGACCTGCTGCTGCGGGCCGAACTCGCCTTCCTGGCCGGCTCCGCGACCGGCTGGGTCGTGGGCAACGCGCAGCTCCTCGGCCATCGCACCCGGGAGGGGGCGCTGCCGTGTCCGAGGGAGTGAACGACCTCGTGGTCGTCCTGACCTACTACACGCCCTACGTCTCCGGGCTGACCAACGTGGCGCGGGACGTCGCGGAGGGGCTCGCGGCGCACGGCTTCCGCATCACAGTGGTCACGTCGCAGCACAACCGGCGCCTGCCGGCGGAGGAGCACATCAACGGCGTCCGGGTGCTGCGCGCTCCGGTGTGGACGCGACTCGGCAAGGGCACGATCAGTCCCCAGTTCGCCCGGCTCGCCCTGTGCGAGGCGAGAACGGCGCGGGTGGTGAACCTGCACCTGCCGATGCTCGAGGCGGGCATCGTGGCACGCGGGTGCCGCGCCCCCGTGGTCGTGAACTACCACTGCGACGTCAGCCTGCCGCAGGACAGCCTGACCGCGCAGTGGCAGCAGATCGTCATAGACCGGTCCAGCCGCGCCGCGATGCGCCGGTCCTGCGCCGTCGTGGTGAGCAGCGAGGACTACGCGCAGCACAGTCGACTGTGGAAGTGGATCCAGCCGTCGATGGTCGCGATCCCGCCACCCTGCCCCCCATGCCTCGGCGGGAAGCCCGATTACCGGGACGGCGACGGGTTCCACGTCGGGTTCCTCGGCCGCATCGTCGCGGAGAAGGGCCTGGAGTACCTCGTCGCCGGGTTCCAGCAGCTAGACGACCCGGCCTCCCGGCTGCTCATCGGGGGAGACTTCGTGAACGTGGCGGGGGGGTCGGTGGTGGACGAGCTCCGGTCGAGGACCCGGGGGGACTCCCGGATCCGGTTGCTCGGCTACATCCCGGACGAGAAGCTGCCTGGCCTCTACGCCTCGATGGACGTGCTCGCGCTCCCGTCCGTCAACGCGTTCGAGGCATTCGGCATCGTGCAGGTGGTGGCGATGCTCGGCGGCGTGCCGGTGCTGGCGAGCAACCTGCCGGGAGTCCGCGTCCCGGTGCAGGAGACCGGCATCGGCGAGCTCGTCGAACCTCGCGATGTCGGTGGGATCGCGCGTGCGCTGGCCCGGATGAAGGCGTCCCGGCCGGATCCGGCCGAGGTCAGCAGACGGGCGGCCGCTTGCTACGACGTCAACTTCGTCATCGACGCCTACCAGGCGCTGTTCGACAAGGTCGCGCGCAACGC
>DASQWR010000027.1:0-11098 GCA_035640155.1 Pseudonocardiaceae bacterium | reverse complement strand
GTGGCGCTGGGAGCTGGACAGCGGTTGGCCTGGCCCGGCCTGGTGCTCGACGTGCTCGGGCCGCGGCGCGCGCCGCCGCCGAGTACCGATCGCGACGCGGAGGTGGACGGCTCGGTGGTGAACAACGCCTCCGTGGTGCTGCGGGCCAGCACCCCGGCCGGCCGCGTGCTGCTCACCGGCGACGTGGAACTGGAGGCGCAGGCGGAGCTGCTCACATCCGGGGTGGACCTGCGCGCCGAGGTGCTCAAGGTCCCGCACCACGGCTCCCGCTACTCCGCGAAGGAGTTCCTCGCCGCGGTGCGTCCGCGGGTGGCACTGATCAGCGTGGGAGCCGGGAACAACTACGGGCACCCCGCCCGGGAGGTGGTCGGTACCCTCGGATCCGGAGGTGCCCGGGTGCTGCGCACCGACCTGGGTGGGGACCTCGCGGTGACCGCGACCTCGGCGGGTCCGGCGGTGGTGGCCCGGGGCGATCCCCGGGTCGCGCGGTGACGCCGGCAGTACCAGAGCACGGCACAATCGTGGCCGTGACGATCGATTCGCGACGAGCCGCCGTTCTCGCTCTGCACTGGCAGGTCAATGTGATCAAGCTGGAGGGGTTCTTCGGTGCGATGTTGAGCGAGCCCGTGGCGCGCAGCGGCGTCGTGCAGCGCGCAGTGCAGTTCCACCAGTCGATTCGCGCGGCCGGAGTGGCGATGGTCTTCACTCGGTTCACCGTGCCGGTTGGCGAGGGCGGTCTGGTCCGGAACACGGAGTTCATGAGGGCGGTCGGCGACGCCCAGGAAGCATTCCGGCCGGACTCCGCGGGTGCGCAGTTGATCGAGGAGATGCCGGTGCTGGCCGAACTCGACCGGGTCGTCGATAACCAGAAGCTGTCCGGGCTCGCGGGCAACGACCTGCCCCAGTGGCTGGCCGGCCGCGGGATCGACACGGTGTTCGTGACAGGTGTGGCCACCAACCTCACGATCGAGCAGACGGCCCGGCACGGCACCGACCTCGGCCTCACAGTGCACCCGGTCAGCGATTGCGTCATCGCGGCCACCGACGCCGTCCACTGCGCGTCCCTAGCCAATCTGGATCTGACGACGGCGGGCTGCGTGACCGCTGAGCAGGTGCTCGGGCTGCTCCGGTAAGTCGGTCGCGGCCCGAACGTTTGCCGTCAACGCGCCAGTGCGTCGCGGACCGCCTTCGCGGAGGGGGCCACGGTGGCGCGCGGACCGACGTGCTCGGTGATCGCGTCGAGGGTCTTCAGGCCGTCCCCGGTGATGAGCAGGACGGTCTCGGCGTCCGGGTCGAGCCGACCGGTCTCGAGGAGCTTGCGGGCGCAGGCCACCGTCACGCCCCCTGCGGTCTCGGCGAAGACGCCCTCGGTGCGGGCGAGCAGCCGGATGCCCGCCACGACCTCGTCGTCGGTGACGTCCTCGATCGCGCCGCCGGTGCGCCGTACCGCGTCGAGCACGTAAGGGCCGTCCGCGGGGGCACCGATGGCCAGCGAGCGCGCGATGGTGTCCGGACGTACCGGCTGCACCACATCACGGTTCGCCTTGAACGCGGCCGACACCGGAGCGCAGCCGGTGGCCTGCGCGCCGAACACCCGGTACGGGGTCTGCTCAACCAACCCGAGCTCGCCGAACTCGCGGAAGCCCTTGTCGACCTTGGTCAGCTGCGAGCCCGACGCGATGGGCACCACGACCTGCCGCGGGAGCCGCCAGCCCAGCTGCTCGGCCACCTCGTAGCCCAGCGTTTTCGAGCCCTCGGAGTAGTAGGGCCGCACGTTGACGTTGACGAACGCCCAGTCCTCGTGCTCGGCGGCCAGCTCGGTCGCGAGCCGGTTCACGTCGTCATAGGTGCCGTCCACCGCGATCAACGCGCCGTCGTACACCGCGGTGGTGAGGACCTTGGCCTGCTCCAGGGACGACGGGATGAGCACCACCGAGTCCCAGCCGGCCCGGGCTGCCGCGGCAGCGACCGCGTTGGCGAGGTTGCCGGTGGAGGGGCAGGCCAGGACGCGGAACCCGAGCTCGCGAGCCGCAGCGAGGGCCACCGCGACCACCCGATCCTTGAACGAGTGGGTCGGGTTACCGGTATCGTCCTTGATCCACAGCTTGCGCATCCCGAGCGCCTCGGCCAGCCGGTCCGCCCGCAGCAGCCGGGTCATGCCCGGCTTGGTGTCCGGGTAGGTGTCGACGTCGGTGGGCACCGGCAGCAGCCTGCGGTAGCGCCAGATCGAGTGGGGCCCGGCCTCGATGTCCGCCCGGGTGATCCGGCCGAACTCGTAGCCCACCTCCAGCGGCCCGAAACACTGGGCACAGGCGAACTCCGCCGCCAGTGGCGTGGTCTGAGCGCATTCCCGGCACACCAGCTCGCGGGCCGTACCGAGGTCGACCGCAGGGGTGGCGGGGGCGTGCACCGTAGTCGTCATCGCGCGAGGTCCTCTCCTCATCTGTCCCGCATCGTGCGGGCCGGAGTTGGCACCGTGATCGCCGGTGGCCTCGCGCGTCGCGGGAACAGATCCCATGTCGCGACCTGACGATCAGGTCGCATGCGCATCAGCCGGCGCCGGTTGCCGGGGCTTCGTCGGGCCGTTCCCTCTGCCCCTCTGGATGAGCGGTATTCGATTGTGGCCTACACGCTACGTGACGCGATGCTCGCGGCGCAGCACCTCCCACCATCCGGGAGACCTACCCGGTCACCTCGGCGATGTGCGGTGCCGCCGGGTGCGGTGTACGCGCCCGTTGTACGTGTCCGGTGCGAGGATGGCGGGGTGAACGCATCCGCGGCGACCTGCCAGCCCCTGTATCTGGTGCTCGGCGACGAGGAACTCCTGGTGCAGCGTGCGGTACAGGCCGTGGTGGACACCGCCCGGCGGGCCGATCCCGACACCGAGGTGCGCCGGCTGCGGGTGACCGACCTGGCGCCGGGTGAGCTCGCCGAGCTGGTCAGCCCTTCCCTGTTCGCTGACGGGCGGGTGATCGTGCTGGAGGCGGCGCACGAGGCCGGCAAGGACACCGCCGAGGCGGTCCTCAACTACGTCCACGCCCCCGCCGACGGCATCGTGCTGGTCGTGGAGCACGCCGGTGGCAACCGGGGCAAGGCGCTGGCCGAGGGCCTGCGCGCGGCCGGGGCGGTGGTCACCGAGTGCCCGCGGCTCACCCGCTTCGAGGACCGCGCGGCCTTCGTCCGCGACGAGGTCCGCCGCGCCGGCAGCCGGATCAGCGCCGACGCCGCGACGGTGCTGCTCGACGCCGTCGGCTCCGACCTGCGGGAGCTGGCCGCCGCAGCAGCGCAGCTCGCGAGCGACACCGCGGGCACCGTGGACGAGGCGGCGGTGCGCCGCTACCACCGCGGGCGGGCGGAGGTCACCGGTTTCACCGTCGCCGAGAAGGCCATCAACGGCGACCGGTCCGGGGCGCTGGAGGCGCTGCGCTGGGCGGCAGCGCTCGGCGTGGCACCGGTACTGGTGGCCGACGCGCTGGCGGACGCGGTGCGCACCGTCGCGCGGATCAGCGCCTTGGGGCGAGGTGATCCCTACCGGGTGGCGACCCAGCTCGGAATGCCCCCGTGGAAGGTGAAAAAGGCCATGGGGCAGTCGCGTGGCTGGGACGCCGACGGCCTGGCCGAGGCACTGCAGCTCGTCGCGGCGGTCAACGCCGACGTCAAGGGGGTGGCCGTCGACGCCGAGTACGCCCTGGAGCGCACGGTTCTCGCGCTCTGTGCCGCTCGCCACCGCCAACTCGATGTCCCGGTGAGGCGGATGGGTCCGTAGCCCTCGGCGGGGCCGGGTCTGCTCAGAGCTGGTTGGCGCGCCGGGCCATCCCCGACTTGCGGTTCGCGGCCTGGTTGGCGTGGATCACGCCCTTGCTCACGGCCTTGTCCAGCTTGCGGCTGGCCACCTGCAGCTCGGTCAGCGCCCTGTCCCTGTCACCCGCCTCGGCGGCCTCGCGGAACCGGCGGACGGCGGTCTTCAGTGCCGACTTGACGGGCTTGTTCCGCTGGCGGGCCTTCTCGTTGGTCCTGATCCGCTTGAGCTGCGACTTGATGTTGGCCACGGATGTGCCCTCGATTCCGGGGTGGGGATGTCGTGCCGCGCTGTACTGGCTCTGCGCACGTAACTTGGCGCACGTGGCGTCGGAACGCCGGACGCGCAGCTTTCCTCCCTGGCGGAATGCCGCACGGCACGAAGAGGAAGTCTACAGTCCGGCTCAGCTCCCACCCACGCTGGCTGCCGGGGTGACACGTAGCGTCTTGTGGTCAATGCCTCCGTGGCGCTCCTCAGGAGACCACATATGGACACATCTACCGTCGTCACTCCTCGGTGTTAGGGTTGCGGCTGTGTCTGCACTCACGCTCAGGCTCGTGGCGCGCCGCCACGTCGACTACGGGCGTACCCGCAGCATGATCTGTTTGCCGGCCTGACCCAGCCCGACCCCTCCTTGCGCCGGGCGTGCGGTTGTGCCGGTGCCGGCTGTCGATGCCGCTCCGACGCAACCTCGCGCACCTCCTCGAGTTGAGGACGCGTTATGCCGTGTCCGGGAGAGAGCTGACGTGATCGGCACCCACCGTCTCAGACCTGCCCTGACGGCCCTCATAGCCGTCTCCACCTTCACTCTCGCCGTCGCCTGCGGCGGTGGTAACAGCGCGAGTGGCGCACCGGGTCCCGCGCCCACCCTGCGGCTGGGTTACTTCGCCAACCTCACCCACGCTGCCGCCATCGTGGGCGTAGACCGGGGCTTCATCCACACCGAGCTCGGCGACACCACGCTGGAGACGCAGATCTTCGACGCCGGTCCCGCCGCGGTCGAGGCGCTGTTCGCCGGTGCCCTGGACGCGGCCTACCTCGGGCCGAACCCCGCCATCAACGCCTTCGGCCAGAGCGACGGCGAGGCGATCCGGATCATCGCAGGCGCTACCTCAGGTGGGGCGCAGCTGGTCGTGCGGCGGGGTCTCACGACCGCGCAGGACCTGCGCGGGAAGACGCTGGCCACCCCGCAGCTCGGTAATACCCAGGATGTCGCGCTGCGCGCCTGGCTCACCGAGCAGGGCCTGCGCCACAGCGTGCAGGGTGGCGGTGAGGTCACGATCAGCCCGACCAAGAATGCGGACACGCTGCAGCTGTTCCAGGACGGCAAGCTCGACGGTGCCTGGGTGCCCGAGCCCTGGGCGTCCCGGTTGGTGCAGGAGGCAGGGGCCACGGTGCTGGTCGACGAGCGGGATCTCTGGCCCGCGGGGGAGTTCGTCACCACTCACCTGATCGTGCGCACCGAGTTCCTGGAGCAGCACCCGCAGACAGTCGAGGCGCTGCTGCGGGGCCACGTCACTGCAGTGCAGTGGGTCACCGAGAACCCCGACGAGGCGAAGACCGCCGTCAACAATGGCCTGGACGCCTTGACCGGCAAGCCCCTCGAGCCAGATGTACTCGACCGGGCCTGGCAGAACCTGACGGTGACCGAAGATCCCATCGCGACGTCCCTGCAGCGCAGTGCCGACGCTGCGGTGGCCGCCGGAGTGGCCAAGGAGAAGTTCGATCTTGTCGGGATCTACGACCTGTCGATCGTGAACCGCATCCTCACCGAGCGGAGCCTGCCAACCGTATCGAGTGGTGGGCTCGGGAAGGACTGAAGGCCATGCCCAACATGCCTCTTCAGCAGCATGCACGGCCTAGACCTCCAGCGCTGGAGGGCAGGGCCACCGAGCGGGCGGCCCTGCCCTCCAGCGTCCGGGTGGAGCAGGTGGTCCAGGTCTTCGAGCAGGGCGGGCCACCGGTGCTCGACCGTATCGACCTCGACGTCGGACCCGGAGAGTTCGTCTGCCTGCTCGGTGCGTCCGGGTGCGGGAAGTCCACCCTGCTCTCGCTCATGGCCGGCCTCAGCGCACCCACCTCCGGGAGCATCGAGGTCACGGTGGGCCGCCCTGCGCTGATGTTCCAGGAACCGGCCCTGATGCCGTGGCTGACCGCGGCAGGCAACGTCGAACTGGCACTGCGGGCCCGGGGGGCCGGCCGCCGCGAGCGCCGCAATGAGGCTGAGCGGCTGCTCACGGTGGTGAACCTGGCCGGGCAGGGTGGCAAACGGGTGCACGAGCTTTCCGGTGGCATGTGCCAGCGCGTGGCACTGGCCCGAGCGTTAGCCCAGGACAGCCGGCTGCTGCTGATGGACGAGCCGTTCGCCTCGCTAGACGCCATCACCCGCGACGCGTTGCACGAGGAGCTCGCCCGGTTGTGGTCAGAGCAGGGGCTGGCCATCGTGTTCGTCACCCACAATGTCCGTGAGGCGGTCCGGCTCGGGCAGCGAGTGTTGCTGATGAGCTCCCGCCCCGGCCGGATCGTCCGGGAATGGCAGATCGAGCTGTCCCAGCCCAGGGTGATCGAGTCCCCGGGAGTGGGCGCACTGGCCACCGAGATCACCGGTCATCTGCGCGCAGAGATCATTCGCCATGCCCGGTGAGGCGCACCGGACCGTCGACGACCAGGCCCTGGAGGACAACCGCACATTCGAAGCCGGGCTCGACGCGCTAGACACGCCGCCCGCCCTGCCCCCGCGGCCCGGCCCGTGGACGGTGTTCGTGCGCTCGGTGCTGCCTCCGATCGTCGCGGCTGCTGCGTTCGTCGGGCTCTGGCAACTCGCCTATGCGGCCGATCTCAAGCCGTCCTACGCGTTGCCCAGCCCACGCGACGTGCTCGAGGTCGTGATCGAGATGGTCATCGATGGCCGGGCCTGGGAGGCGATCTTTACCAGTGTGTCCCGGGGCGGCCTGGGTTTCTTAGCTTCCCTGGTGATCGGTACGGTGCTCGGGTTGGCGATGTGGCGCAGCGGCTGGCTGCGCAGGGCGGTTGGCCCCTTCGTCAGCGGGCTGATGAGCCTGCCGTCCGTTGCCTGGGTTCCGGCGGCGATCATCTGGTTCGGGCTGTCCAACGCCGCCATCTACACCGTGGTGCTGCTCGGCGCCGTGCCCTCGATCGCCAACGGGCTGCTCGCCGGATTCGACCAGGTACCCCCGCTGCTGCAGAAGGTGGGGCGGGTGTTGGGACTCGGCGCCATGGGGCGAGTCCGGCATGTCCTGCTGCCCGCCGCGTTGCCGGGTTACCTCGCCGGGCTCAAGCAGGGCTGGGCGTTCTCCTGGCGCTCACTGATGGCCGCCGAGCTCATCGCCTACTCCCCGGTGCTGGGCATCGGACTCGGCCAGCAACTCGCCATCGGCCGGGACCTGTCCCAGATGGACCTCGTGATCACCTCGATCCTGCTCATCCTGGTGGTCGGCGTCGCCATCGAGCTGCTCGTCTTCGCGCCCCTGGAGCGCCGGGTACTGCGGGCTCGCGGCCTGGCCGTGGCCCGCCGCCCCTGACCGCGCGTGCTCGTACTGCGGTGGCAGTGGCCACATGCTTCGAATGAAGAAAGCACCGGGTGGGGGGTGATAGAGGGATTTGAGGTAGCCCTGATGGCTCAGGCGGCCCTGACCAGGACGGGCTGAAGATGTTGGCGGTGGGTGGGTCCGTAGCGCTCGGCGGGCCGGGTCTGATCAGAGCTAGTTGGCTACAGTCCGGGATCTTCTGCCCTCCGGGGCGGGCGGCCACGCCTCGGGAGCGTTCCGGCGTCCTGGGGGAGTCGCCCGCCGTCGGCGAGCGCCCGGCGTAACAGGAACTCGATCTGGGCGTTCACGCTCCGCAGGTCGTCGGTAGCCCAGCGGGCGATCGCGTCGTGTACAGTGGGGTCGAGCCGGAGCAGGAACGGCTTGCGGTCCGCCACACCGCCACCTCACCGGTAGAGGGATCCCGCGTTCACGACGGGCTGGGTGGACCGATCACCACAGAGCACCACGAGCAGGTTGCTCACCATGGTCGCCTTCCGCTCCTCGTCGAGCTCGACGACCTGGTTCGCGGCGAGCTTGTCGAGCGCCATCTCGACCATGCCGACCGCGCCCTCGACGATCCGCTCGCGGGCTGCGACGACCGCACCGGCCTGCTGCCGCTGCAACATCGCCTGCGCAATCTCCGGCGCGAACGCCAGGTGGGTCAGCCGCGACTCGATCACGCGCACGCCAGCGGCTCGCACCCTCGCCCCGATCTCGGTGGACAGCCTCTCGGTGATCTCGTCGGCGTTCTCCCGCAACGACAGGCCGGCCGCACCATAGTTGTCGTAGGGGTAGCTGGTTGCGATGTGCCGCACCGCGGTCTCGGTCTGGATCTCCACGAACGCCACGAAACTGTCGACCTCGAACAGTGCCTGGGCGGTGTCCTCGACCCGCCACACCACCACCGCGGCGATCTCGATCGGGTTGCCGTCGGCGTCGTTCACCTTCGACGTCGCCGTCTCGTGGTTGCGCACCCGGGTGGAGACCTTGCGTCGCGAGGCGAAGGGGTTGACCCAGCGGAGGCCCTCGGCGCGCACGGTGCCGACGTAACGGCCGAAGAACTGCAGCACCCGGGCCTCCCCCGGAGCGATGGTGACCAGCCCGCGCAGCACGACGAGCCCGACGGCGGTGGTGACAGCGATGATCGTCGCCCCGAGGGTCTCGTTGCCCTGTGCCGTGACGAGGCCGATGGCCAGCCCGCCGACGAGCAGCGCCGAGCCGATCAGTGACCCCAGCGCGCCGTGTCGCGCGAACGCCGGCTGCTCGTGGACGTGCCGGGCGGTCATCTCCGGCAATCCCACCCTCGTGTCGTCCATGGTCGCTTCCTCCCCGTGCTCCTGAGCGCTACCGCTATGATATCACTTTACCGCTCAGGAGGACGCCACGGGCCCGAACCACCCGAACTACCACATGACCCGTGTGGCAGGCGGGGTGTCACCAGACGCGGTAGGGCAGGAACTTCCCATCGAGAGTGAGCTGCACCCGGTCACCTTTAGGGTCCTCGCGCCGCGTGAAGGCCAGCTCGAAGTCGATCGCGCTCATGATCCCGTCCCCGAACTCCTCGCGGATCAGCTCGGCCAGCGCGCTGCCGTACACCTGCACCATCTCCTGCAAGCGGTAGATCGTCGGCTCGGTCAGGTCTACCACGTCGGCACCGCGGAGCGGGGGCAGCTGCAGCGCACGCACGATCTCGTCGTCGAGGTCGAGGATCCGGCCAGCCGTGCGGGCCTGCTCCCCATCCAGCGGCTGCTGCCCGAGCACCGCTGAGGTGGACCAGACCAGCGACCGGTCCAGCGCGTCGGCGATCCGCTGCCAGCTCACGCCCTTCTCCTGCTTCGCGGCCAGCGCAGCGGTGGCGGCCTCCCGGCGGCCGATCGGCGGGATCGGCACGATCGTCATGGGTCCTCCTCGGTGTTCGGCGCGCAACCGATCATCCGCCGGGGGGAAAGGCACCGCAAACCGCTGTAAGCGAAACGATCACCCCGACTGTCAGGAGCAGTGATGCGGTTCAGGGGCCCGCCGGGCCAGCAGCTCGACCTTCACGCCGTGCTGGCGCCGGTGCACACCGATGGTCACGTCCGCCAGGCCCGCCTCGCTCGCCTCCTGTGCCAACGTCTCCGGGGCGACGTCGAGCACCGGCCGGTGCACCGTGACCACCATCCGCCCGCCCGGGCGCAGCACCCGTACTAGCTCGTCGAAACCGGCACTCCGGTCCCACAGCATCACGTTGTTGACCGAGATCACCGCGTCCACCGAGGCGTCCGCGCAGCCGGTGTCCTCCGCGGTGCCCTCCCGCACCTGCACGACTCCGGCTGTGACGGCGGGCGCACATCGGACGGTGGCCATCTGCCGCATCACCGAGGAGGGATCAAGACCGACGACCAGCCCACCCGGGGAGACCGCTGCGGCAGCGAGCCAGAGGCCGAGACCGGGTCCATGGCCGACGACGAGCACGCGCTGCCCGGGAGCCAGGTGGGCCTGCTCGACCGCCCACCGCTCCTGCTCGGAGTTGCCGTACGCCATCAGCACGCCGCCAACTCGCCCCGTGAGGCCTCTCGGGTGGCCGAAGCCCGCGTCCAGCAGGCGCATCAGGAATCGGTTCATGGCACCGAGCACATCACTGGTTCGACAGCGGCGCATCGGGGTCGTCCCGGAGGGGGCGTGCCGTCATGTCCTGACCGGACGAACGTGGGCGGCTCCCCGCGTCGGGGTCCCCGCCGGTGGCCCCTGCTCGTGACCTCGTGATCCGCCCATCCGGGGCGTGGGACGATGGAGATACCCGACCCCCGGCGAGTCCCGGGCCGCGCCCGAGGACCGCCCCGCGAGGAAGAACTCAGTGACGACGTTTGCCGACCGCACGTTCACGCCGCCCGACCGGATCCGCAACTTCTGCGTCATCGCCCACATCGATCACGGCAAGTCGACACTCGCAGACCGGATGCTGCAGCTCACCGGGGTACTCGACGAGCGCAGCTACCGGGCGCAGTACCTCGACCGGATGGACATCGAGCGCGAGCGTGGAATCACGATCAAGGCGCAGAACGTCCGGCTGCCCTGGGCGGTGGACGGGGTCGACCACGTGCTGCACCTCATCGACACCCCCGGCCACGTCGACTTCACCTACGAGGTGTCGCGGGCGCTGGAGGCCTGCGAGGGGGCGATCCTGCTGGTCGACGCGGCGCAGGGGATCGAGGCGCAGACGTTGGCGAACCTGTACCTGGCGCTGGAGAAGGACCTCACGGTCATCCCGGTGCTGAACAAGATCGACCTGCCGGCCGCGGACCCGGACCGCTACGCCGCCGAGCTCGCGCACATCATCGGCTGCGAGCCGTCCGACGTGCTGCGCGTCAGCGCCAAGACCGGCGACGGCGTGCGGGAGCTGCTCGACGAGGCCGTCCGGCAGGTGCCCGCCCCGGTGGGGGAGGCGGACGCACCGGCCCGTGCGATGATCTTCGACTCGGTGTACGACACCTACCGTGGCGTCGTGACCTACATCCGGGTCATGGACGGCCGGATCACCCCCCGCGAGCGGATCCGGATGATGTCCACCAACGCTACCCACGAGCTGCTCGAGGTCGGCATCATCTCGCCGGACCAGAAGCCCTGCGATGGCCTCGGGGTCGGCGAGGTGGGCTACCTCATCACCGGGGTGAAGGACGTCCGGCAGTCCCGGGTCGGCGACACCGTGACCAGCGAGCGCAAGGGCGCCACCGAGCCGCTCGTCGGCTACCGCGACCCCAAGCCGATGGTG
>DASQWR010000026.1:0-7863 GCA_035640155.1 Pseudonocardiaceae bacterium | reverse complement strand
GCGGTGGCCAGCAGCACGATCACCGGACCGGTCGGCAGCTCGGTGCGCCCCGCGATCAGCGCTCCCGCCACCCCGCAGACCGCGCCGATCATGCCGGAGAGCGCGATCATGCGGGACAGCTGGGTCGTGAGCTGGCGGGCGGCCACCGCGGGAGCGACGAGCAGGGCGACCATCAGGATGACCCCCACAGTGCGCACCCCCAGCACCACGGCCACCGCGAGCAGCACCGTGCTCGCCGTGTCCACCGCCCAGGTCGGCACGCCGGCCACCGCGGTGAACTGCGGATCGAAGGTGGCCGAGCGCAGCAGCCGGAAGAAGACTGCGGCCAGGACCACGGCGAGGCCACCGAGCCCCACCGTCAGCTCCACGTCGCGCACCACCATCCCGGCGGCCTGGCCGAACAGGTAGGCGTCCAGACCGGACTGGTCGGCGTCCCCACCCTGCGAGACGCGGGTGAGCAGCACGATCCCCAGCGTGAACGACGCCGAGAGCGCGATGCCGATCGCGGCGTCCGGAGGGGTGCGACCGGCCCGCTCCAGGCCGATCATGACCAGCGCCGCGACCCCGGCGAAGACGGCCGCGCCGACCAGCGAGCTCACCGGGTCCTTGACCCCAGTGATCATGAAGGCCACCACGACTCCCGGCAGCGTGCCGTGGCTCATGGCGTCGCCGAACATGCTGCGGCCCCGCAGCACCGCGAAGGGCCCCAGCGCCCCCGCGACGAACCCGAGCACCGCCGTCCCGACTGCCACCACGGCGACGGGGTAGGGCAGCGGCACCAGCCCGATCAGCCAGTCCACCGGCGCGCTCCAGCGTCCGCGTCCACCGCGAGGGGGGCCGCACCGTAGGCCCGCTCGAGCAGGGCGGGGGTGAGAACGTCGCGGACGTCACCGGTGGCGACGACGGTGCCGGCGAGCAGCACCGCGTGCTGGAACCTGGTGAGCACCGTGCGCAGGTCGTGGTGCACCGCGATCACCGACAGCCCCGAGCGCTCGCACAGCTCGACGAGCAGGTCCAGCATCGCCGCCTCGGTGCGGGCGTCGACCGCGGTGAAGGGCTCGTCGAGCACCAGGAGATCGGCGTGCTGAGCCAGCGCCCTGGCCAGGAACACCCGCTGCCGCTGGCCACCGGAGAGCTCGTCGAGCGGATGGTCGGCCAGGTCGGTGACACCGGTGCGGTCCATCGCCTCGTCGATCGCGGCCTCGTCGGCGCCGGTGAGCCGCTGGAACCACCCCCGGTGCGGGTAACGGCCCATCTCGACCACCTGGATGGCGGTGATCGGGAAGTCGTCGGTGACGGCGTCCTGCTGGGGGACGTAGGCGACCCTGCTGCGCGCCCGGCCCAGCGGTTCGCCCAGGATCCGGACGGTGCCCCGGGCCGGCGCGACCAGCCCGAGGGCGGCCTTGATCGCCGTGGACTTGCCGGCGCCGTTGGGCCCGATGATCGAGCTGAGCACGCCGGCCGGGATGTCGACCGAGACGTGGCGCAGCACCGGCTTGCCGCCGTAGGCGACGTCCACGCCCCGCATCGACAGCGCGCACGGCCGGTCCGGCTCGCTCATCGCAACCCCGTTCATCGTCACGCCGTTCAGCGCAACTCTGTTCAGCGCAGCTCTGCTCATCGCAAGCCAACCACGATCTTGTCCGTGTTCGACCGCAACATCCCAACGTAGGTGCCCTCCGGGGTGCCCGCCGCCCCGGCCGCGTCGGAGAACAGCTCGCCGCCGACGGTGATCGGGCTGCCCCGGCTCCGCGCTGCCGCGATCACGGCGTCGAGGGTCTGGCGGGAGACGCTGGACTCCACGAACAACGACCGCACCCCGCGGTCTGTGACGGTCGCGGCGACGCGGTCGATGTCCCCGGTGGTGGCCTCGTCGGCGGTCGAGATGCCCTGGATGCCCACCACGTCCGTGCCGTAGGCCCGGCTGAAGTAGCGAAACGCGTCGTGCGAGGTGACCAGCACGCGCCGTTCGGCCGGGATCTCAGCGATCCGCTGCCGGATCTCCTCGTCGAGCGCCTCCAGCTTGCTGCGGTAGCGATCCGCCCGCTGGCGGTACTGGGCGGCATTGCCGGGGTCGAGCCCGACCAGGCCGTCGCGCACCGTGTCGACCACCGAGGTCCAGAGTAAGACGTCGAACCAGACGTGCGGGTCGTACTCCTCCGCCGGTGCGGCGCCCGCGGGTGGAGGGAGCAGCCGCTCGGTCGGGATCCCTTCCCCGGCCTGCAGGACCGGCTGGGTGCGGGACAGGTCATCGAGCACGTTCTGCATGCTGCCCTCGAGGTAGAGGCCGACCGCGATGACGAGGTCCGCCGACCGCATCAGATCGAGATCACTGGCTTGTGGGCGGTACAGGTGCGGGTCGACCCCGGGGCCCATCAGGCCGACGACGTCGACGTCATCGCCGCCAACCTCGCGGACCGTATCGGTGAGGAAGTTCGTGGTGGTGACCACCCGGAGCCGGTCTCCCTCGCTCGCCGAGGAAGCCGCCCGGGGCCACACCGCCCAGGCCGTCAGGGACCCCACCACGAGCAGGCTCGCAACCACAGCGACGGTCCTCAGGCGCGCTCGCCGTCGGCGGGCCGCCCGCCGCGACGACATCGCCCCGGTGCTCACGAGTCCACCTTGATCGATACCGCGTCGGCGACGGTGGCCCCGAAGCTGTGCAGCTCGTCATCGGGCGGCCGGCCGATCCGGACCACGATCGGGCCCCCGAAGGGCTGCCGGCTCACGACGGTGATCCGGTCGCCGAGCTGCACCCGCTGCTCGGTGAGGTAGCGCAGCAGCTCGGGATCGAGGTCGGCCACCCGCACGATCTCCCCGCTGCTCCCGGGGGCGATGGCGGACAGCGGCTGGCTGTCCGGGGCGACGATCCGGCCGTCCCTGGTCGGTATCGGGTCACCGTGGGGGTCGAGCACCGGCTCGCCGAGCCGCTCGGCCATCCGGTCCAGGAGCGTGTCGGAGACGGCGTGTTCGAGCACCTCGGCTTCGTCGTGCACCTCGTCCCACGAGTAACCGAGGGCCGTCACCAGGTACAGCTCGACGAGGCGGTGTCGACGCACCATCTCCAGCGCAATCCGCAGGCCGGACGCGGTCAGCTCGATGTCCCCGTAGCGGGCATGGTCCACCAGCCCGAGCTCGGCGAGCCTGCGGACCATCCCGGAGCAGGACGAGATCGAGACGCCCAGCCGGCTGGCCAGCGCCGTCGTCGTCACCGTCGACGCGCTCCGCTCCTCCAGGGAGTAGATCGACTTGAGGTAGTCCTCGACCGAAACCGATCTCCACTTCGGTGCGCCTGACATGGAAGTACGGTACGCCGAACTCCGGGCTGCGGCGCGTCCCGCCCCGCGGGACACCGCATCAGGCGTCGGGAACTTGCCGTCCAGGTGCGCCTCGCGCCGTGCCGCGGTTGATGCGCAGCCGCCTGGTCTTGGTGGTGCGCAGGTATACGGCCCACGCGGGAAATCGCCGCGGCGGCTTCGATGTAGTCCCCGCGCAACTTCTCTCCCATGATGTAGTGCCCGCCGCCGTGTTGCAGGTATCGGTGATTCTCCGCCGAGCAGAACCGCGGTCCAGTGCCCACACGACCCGGTTGAGATTTCAGCTGGCCAAATCATGGCGGGCGGTGCGGATTAGAATCTGGTCGGAAGTGTTGCCGGGGAAGGTCCAGGCCCGGATCGCCGGGCCGCCGCGGGTCACTGCCACGACGAATCACCACCGGGGCAGGTCGGGGCCATGATCCTGGGACAGGCCGTGGGCCCCGCGCCCGACCTCTGTGGCCCGCTCGGGATCCTGGCCGTGATCCTGGCCGGGCTCTGCATCGGGCTGGGCGTCGGCTGAGTCGTCTGCGCGTTGGCCTCGACGACCGGGTTGGCCTGCTCGGTCTGGAAAGTAGGTGCTGGTGGTGTCGAAGAAAAGCAGGTCGACTTTCCAGGTCGAGCAGGTTGGCCACCGAGAAGAAGATTCTTTCCGCCAGCTCATCGAGCGTGTCGAGCAGGAAGTCCATCGCTCGGTAGACCACTGCCGTCGTCCATGGCGCCCAACCCGTCGATGAACACCCGCTTGGCCACCCCCGAGGTTGCGGCCAGCTTCGAGCAGGGCGCCAGGCCCGGTTGGCTCCAACTCGAAGATCATCCGCTCACCGCGGCAGCGTTCACCCGCCGACCCACGGCGACGGTGGTGATCGCGTCGGCTGGGCCAGCCCGGCCCGGTCCACCCGCTCGACCGACCGAAGTTGTGCACGACGCGCACCATGGACACCCGGGTCTCGGGTGGTGCTCGTTGTGCGTCAGCTGTGGGTAGCGCACCACCGACCCATCCTTGTTCGTCCGCCGTGTCTCCCGCAGGTACATACCTCGTTCTACTAGTACTCCAGCCGGAGATCGTGATCTTCGGCGTGTCGGTCCCAACGTCGGGCGGCCGCCACGTGATCATCGTCGGTTGTGAACATCAAACGATCATGTGGTGGCCGTGGGGCATAGCGTAGGGCTTGCCCGATGGCAGGTGACGCTGGAGGAGATGCTCAATCGGGTGGCCGGCAGGTTCCCGCGGGTGGAGTCGCGACGGCGGATGCGGGCGTTGCTGCTGGGGCTGCTGGCCGACCTGCCGCGGAAGAACTGTTGGACGATCGCCGAGCACACCGGGGAGGCCACCCCGGATGGGATGGGAGCACCTCCTGGCGCGGGCGAGCTGGGACATCGACGGGGTGCGCGATGACCCGCGTGGCTATGTCATCAACCACCTCGGTGACCCGGACGGGGTGCTGGTGGTGGACGAGACCGGGGATGCGGGGGAAGGGGACCACGACGGTCGGGACCCAGCGTCAGTACACCGGCACCGCAGGCTGGGTCGAGAACGCGCAGGTAGCGGTGTATCTGACCTACGCCGGGGCGCGCGGACATGCCATGATTGACCGGGAGCTGTACCTGCCACGGTCGTCGGCCGAGGACCCGGACCGCCGCGCCGGGGCCGGGGTGGCTGAGGAGGTCGAGTTCGCGACCAAGCCGGAGCTGGCCCGGCCGTGCTGGCCCGGGCGTTGGACGCCGGGACCTCGGCCCGGTGGGCGACCGGCGATGAGGTCGACGGCACCGACCCAGGTCTGCGCGCCGACCTGGAGGATCGCCGGTTTCGGCTACGTCCTCGCGATCGGCTGTGCCCGGCGGGTGCCGACCGTAGTCGGGCCGACGAGCTGGCCGCCACCGTTCCGAAGGGTGGCTGGCAGCGGCTCTCGGCTGGCCCCGGTCCGAAGGGACAGCGCTACTACGACTGGGTGTGGATCGCGCTGACCGGCGAGCACGGGCAGCATTGGCTGCTGATCCGCCGCCCTCCCCGCCGTGGCGAACTGGCGTTCTACCGCTGCTACTGCCCGACCTTGGTCCCGCTCGGCGAGCTGGTCCGCGTCGCCGGGCGTCGCTGGACCATCGAGGAGAGCTTCCAGGCCGCCAAGGGCCTGGCCGGGCTCGACGAACACCAGGTCCGCCGTTGGACCTCCTGGCGACGCTGGGTCCTGCTTGCCATGCTCGCCCACGCCCTGCTCGCGGTGATCGCCGCCCGGAAACACGCCGAACGCCCACCGCGCGTCGGGGTGATCGCCCTCACGTGCAACGATATCCGCCACCTGATCGCCAGCCTGACAACCGTCCACCCCAACCACTCAGTAACTCACTGACCTGGTCGTACTGGCGACGACGCCACCAATACCGGGCCCGGGCCAAGCCACTACCAACGACAGGCCCAGCTCATGATCACGATCTACGGCTGGAGTACTAGCCGACCGTGGCCTCCTCACCAGCCGACATGCCAATAGCCGTGTATCTACAGCTTTCGCGCTCGCGGAGATCTCAACCCTGTGACAGGCAAGCCAGCCGACGACACGACACGCCCGGACGAGCAGAAGTAACCTATCTGTGAGCACGAACGCGGCGACGTACCTCGGGAAGGCGGGGCGCGACTCGTTCAGCCCGGACCGGGGCTCTAAGGCATTCACGGACGGAGATCTACCCACTCGTGGGGCAACCTGCGCATCGTGTTCTGTAGTGGGCGCGCCGCTGCATGGGGGACTGGTCCCGCTGGAGCGGTGTAGCCTGCCGCTCCGTTTGCGCGAGTGATTGGAGGACAGATGGCGACTGGCGACACGAGGCCCCCGGGGCGTAGGCGAGCCTCGGCCACGGCCAAATCGCCGGCGCCGCCGTCCGACGGCGACGGCGACGGCCTCGGCACGCGCGACGAGCAGGCGCTCGAGGAGTTGCTGCGCGTCCTCACGGCCGCACGCGACGGCGATTTCTCCGGGCGCCTGCGCGCGCGGCGGCGCGACGTGGTCGGCGAGGTCCAGCAGCGCACGAACGAGCTGATCGCGCTCAACGCGCGGATGGCCAAGGAACTTGGACGGGTTTCCCGGATCATCGGCCGCGAGGGGCGGATGACCGAGCGCGTGTCGCTCGGCACCGTCGATGGCGACTGGAACGCGACGGTCGAGTCGGTCAACGCGATGATCGACGACCTCGTCCGCCCGACGATCGAGATCTCGCGCGTCATCCAGTCGGTCGCCAAGGGCGATCTCAGCCAGAAGATGGCGCTGACGATCGAGGGCCAGCCGGTCAAGGGTGAGTTCTCGGCGATCGGCACGACCGTCAACGAGATGGTCGACCAGCTCGGCTCGTTCGCCGACGAGGTGACAAGGGTCGCTCGCGAGGTCGGGACGGACGGAAAGCTCGGCGGCCAGGCGCAGGTCAAGGGGGTCAGCGGAACGTGGCGCGACCTGACCGAGAACGTCAACTCGATGGCGTCGAACCTGACCGACCAGGTGCGCCAGATCGCCGACGTCACGACGGCGGTCGCAAACGGCGACCTCAGCAAGAAGATCACGGTCGACGCGCGCGGCGAGATCCTCGAGCTGAAGAACACGATCAACACGATGGTCGACCAGCTCTCCTCGTTCGCCGACGAGGTCACGCGGGTCGCTCGCGAGGTCGGCACGGAGGGCCAGCTCGGCGGGCAGGCGGAGGTCAAGGGCGTCAGCGGTACCTGGCGCGACCTGACCGAGAACGTCAACTTCATGGCGTCCAACCTGACCGACCAGGTGCGCCAGATCGCCGCTGTGACGACGGCCGTCGCGCACGGCGACCTGGCCCAGAAGGTCACCGTCGAGGCCAAGGGCGAGGTCGCCACGCTCGCCGAGACGATCAACTCCATGACCGACACGCTGCGCGTCTTCGCCGAGCAGGTGACCGGGGTCGCGCGCGAGGTCGGCACCGACGGCGTGCTCGGGGGCCAGGCCGAGGTCTCCGGCGTCGCCGGCACCTGGAAGGACCTGACCGACTCCGTCAACACGATGGCATCCAACCTCACCGACCAGGTGCGCCAGATCGCGGTCGTCACGACCGCCGTCGCCAACGGCGACCTGTCGCAGAAGGTGACCGTCGAGGCCAAGGGCGAGGTTGCGACGCTCGCCGAGACGATCAACTCGATGACCGACCGCCTGCGCGTCTTCGCCGAGCAGGTCACCGGCGTCGCGCGCGAGGTCGGCACCGAGGGCGTGCTCGGCGGCCAGGCCGAGGTCGAGGGCGTGTCCGGCACCTGGCGCGACCTGACCGACAGCGTGAACCTGATGGCCAACAACCTCACCGGCCAGGTGCGCAACATCGCACAGGTGACGACCGCGGTCGCCAACGGCGACCTGTCGCAGGAGATCACGGTCGACGCCCGCGGCGAGATCCTCGAGCTCAAGCAGACGATCAACACGATGGTCGACCAGCTCTCCTCGTTCGCCGCCGAAGTCACGCGCGTCGCGCGCGAGGTCGGCACCGAGGGTGTGCTCGGCGGCCAGGCCGAGGTCAAGGGCGTCTCCGGCACGTGGCGTG
Organism: Pseudonocardiaceae bacterium; assembly: GCA_035640155.1. Taxonomy (GTDB): domain Bacteria; phylum Actinomycetota; class Actinomycetes; order Mycobacteriales; family Pseudonocardiaceae; genus JALYQB01. The sequence goes on along the minus strand of DASQWR010000026.1, from coordinate 7 downwards.
ACCTGAC
>DASQWR010000025.1:0-20474 GCA_035640155.1 Pseudonocardiaceae bacterium | reverse complement strand
CCCAGGGGCGCCCCCAGGAGTGCATCGCCGCCCGGCTTCTGGGCGAGCCAGTCCATCGCCCCGGCGAGCCGCCCACCGAGCAGGTCGACGTCGAAGCGGTGCTCACCGGTGCGCTCGTCGACCACCGCCTCCTCGCCGGTGAGCAGGTCGAGCAGCAGGGTAGCCAGGCCGTGCTCGCGCAGTGCGTCGGCGACCGTTCGGTTGCGTGGGCTGTGCCGGGAGCTGCCCGATCCGTGCGCGACGAGCACGATGCCGACCACCTTGTCGGGCGCGACCAGGTCTGCGTACAAGGCAGCGCCACCGCCCGCAGCTCCGGTCTCCACCATCAGCGTTCCTGCCATGGCGGGGGTTACCACCACCCCGGCCCACGCATGCCTGGGGACGCAGGCGTGCCGAAACCGAGCTGTGGCTTACTGGCCGCTCGGGTAGGTCTCCGGTTCGGTGTCCGGCTGCTCGAGCGGATGCAGTGGCCGCAGCCCACCAGGCGCCGGGTGAGCCCCGCCCGCCAGCGGTAGAACTCCGAGGTGCCGTGGCTGGCCTCACCGACCAGCACGAGCCTGGCCGGCCCCACCCGGTCCAGCAGCGGGTCCAGATCATCGGGGTGCCGCAACGGCAGCGCCGCCCGCCGGACGGCCGCAGCTTCCGGGGTCCTGGCCATCAGGCCCGCCCCCGCCGCGTCAGCCGCCGCCGCCCGGCGGTCAGCGCGGCGAGTACCTCCTCGTCGGAAGTCTGGCGGAAGTCGCGGTACCAGTGGCCGACCGCACCGAACCCGGCCGGGGCGGCGACACACACCACATCATCGGCCTCGGCGCGCAGTGCGGCCTGGGTGTTCCGCGCGCACACCGGCGCCGCGAGCACCATCCGCCGCGGACCGGCCGCACGCAGCTCCCCGAGCGCCGCCCGGGCGGTGACCCCGGTGGCCAGCCCGTCATCGACGAGGAGGACGTCACGGCCGGTAACCGGTAGTGGGTCGGCAATCTCCCGATACCGGCGAAGCCGGCGCCGGGCCTCGGCCCGCTCGCGCTCGCAGTCGGTCTGCAGGTCGGCCGGTGTCAGCCCCAGCGCAGCCAGCCTGGGCTCGTCATAACGGGCCGGCCCCTCGGCGGTGACCGCGCCTAGCCCCAACTCGGGTCTTCCGGGAGCACCTATCTTGCGGGCTACCGCCACGTCCAGCGGTGCGTCGAGGGCTTCGGCCACGGCTGCCGCGACCGGCACTCCACCACGGGCCATGCCCAGCACCACCGGGTCCGACCACCTCATCGCTCCCACCCGGGCGCCCAGCTGGGCGCCAGCCTCGAAGCGGTCAGCAAACAGCGGACCATCACCGTGATCCAGCCTCATGACTGTCCTCCGGTTGCCTGCTGCGGGCCTACCCAACCGACCCGGACTCCAAACCCCCGCACGCGCAGCATTGGATGCCGACCGGTGGATCGGGGTGGCGGTCACGATTTGCGGTGACCCAAGCCTTAGCCGCGGGGGTCACCACTCGCTCGTGAGTCAGCTTGCCGCGGGGACCACGACATCCTTCGTCGTGGTTGCCCGGAGCTGCCGCAGCATCACGAGCGTGCCGGCGATCGGCAGCAGGACCAGCATGCTCAGCGCACCGCCGAGCCCGAGCACCTCGCCGAGGCCGCCCACCACGGCGGCGCCGACGCCCGCACCAGCCAGGAACACCAGCGTCGTCAGGCCGAGCGCAACCCCGCGCTGTTCGGAGTGCACGGCACCCGAGACACCGAGGATCATCGCGGGCTGACCGATACCGAACGCCACGGTGAGCGACGCGACGGCCACCACCAGCAGCGGGGGTGTCCCGGTCGCCGCGCCCAGCGCAGCGACGAGCAGCGCCACCACGGTGACCGGACAGGCCACGGCGAGGGTGCGGCCTGCGCCCCACCGCGGTAGGACCCGACGGGTGACATACGGCATGAGCAGGCCGAGCAGCGCGGACGGTGCGAGGACCAGCCCGATGCCCAGCGGTGACCAGCCCTGGGCGGCGAGGACCAGCGGAACCGCCACGAGCAGCGCGAACCATCCCGCCGGGATCGCGGCAGCGGCGAACGCGCTGCGCAGCACCACACCGTTGGTCACGATCACGCGCGGCAGGAACCCGTCGGGCCGGGCCTGGATCCGGGCGAGCGCGGCCGGGACGCCCGTGGCCAGTAGCACCGCGCCCACCACCGCGACGACGATACCCGTGGAGGGGGATTGGATGAGCAGCACCAGGCCAGTGGCCGCGACCGCGACGCACACCGCGCCCAGCACGTCGAAGCGCTCGGGCCTGCCGCCGGCGGGGGCCGCCCGCCAGAGCACCGGCAGCGCGAGCAGCGCGGCCACCGGGAGCACCAGAGTCCACCGCCAGCCGCCAGCCGCATCCAGCGCCCCGCCGAGCACGGGCCCGAGCGAGCTCAGCACGGCAGTGGTACCGGTCACGCGTCCCAGGGCGCTCGCCCTGGTGGCTCCGTCCCAGCGAGCGCTGATCAGGGCCATGCCGAGCACCGGAACCGCCGCGGCTCCGACGCCTTGCAGGACCCTGCCCGCGATGAGTAGTGGAAACGTGGGGGCGGCAGCGGCGACCAGCGCCCCGGTCGCCATCAGCACGACACCGACGACGAGGGGACCGCGCACGCCGACGATGTCCGCGATCCGGCCGTGCACCGCGGTGAGCACCGCGAGGGCAACGGCATACGCACTGATCACCCAGGCCGCACTCGCCACGCCGACCCCGAGCCCAGCCGCCAGCTCGGGCAGCGCGACGGACACCGCTGACGTGCCGGTGCCCGCGAGCCCGAACAGCACCCCGATCACGGTGGCGACCCGACCCGCCGCCCTCGGATCGCCGTCCACCCCAGCGCCAACCCCGGGAGCGGCGGTGGCATTCCGCCGGAGGCGTTCAGCGAGCGGCACCCGATGTGCTCGCCGACATGGCCTCGTTGGGAGCGACGAGCTTGAACTGGGCGCCGGTCGGGTCTGCGGCTGCCGCGAGGCGGCCGTATGGGGTGTCCTCAGCAGGCATCACGATCAAGCCGCCAAGGTCCACGATCCTTGCCAGTGCGGCATCGGTGTCGGTGACCCCGAAGTACACCGACCAGTGGGCAGGGACACCGTCGGGGAGGAAGCCCGAGGCGTCCATGATCCCGGCCAGCCAGTCCTCGCCATGCTTCAGGGTCGTGTAGCGGAACTCCGGTGCATCACCGACCACATGGGTCTCCCAACCGAACACCTCGCGATAGAAGGCGACGGCGGCCTGGTAGTCCCGGGTGTGCAGCTCGAACCAGCTCGGGGCACCAGACCCGCCGAGGACCCCGAGGCCCTGATGGAGGCCCGGCTGCCAGACGCCGATCCCGGCGCCGCCGACGTCGCTGACGACGGCCATAGTGCCCAAGTCCGCGACATCCATTGCCGGGACGAGAACCTGACCGCCGTTGGCGACGGCAGCGTCGGCGGTCGTCCTGGCATCATCGGTGGCCAGGTAGACCGACCAGACGTCGGGCACCTCGGAGCCAGGCCGGCTGACCATGCACCCGGCGACCCGGACGCCGTCCTTCGTGAAGTTGAAATAGCCACCGAACTTCTCGGCGGGTTCCTCCGCGGTCCAGCCGAACAGCTGACAGTAGAACGTCCGGCTGCGCTCGGTGTCGGAGGTCATCAGATCGACCCAGGAAGGTGCTCCGACCACGGCGGTGTCTCGGATGGGCATGGTGGCTCCCTTCGCGATGCTCAAACCATGTCGCCACTTTCGACGCTGCAGCGGCCCTGAACTCATCGGTTCCGGCGAATCAGACGCACCACAGATCAGCGGGCCAGCTCTCGTAGCGGCCCGGCCAAGCGTTTCGCCAGGCCAGCATCGAACCGTTCGATCTCGGCGAGAGCGCTTCGATGATCACTCCGAAAGCGTTTGAGCTCATCGATGTCGAGCGAGCGGACGAGCGCCCCGGTGATCTCCGCCCGCGTCTCAGTCCCCTCAAACGGTACGGACTGCTGTGTTGGAGGGCGTCCACCCACACCGGAGGGGATCAATCCCCTCCGGGATTGATCCCCTCCGGGACTGATCCCCTCCGGGCTCAGTCCTCCGGGGCACCGACGTGGTACTCGAACACCAGGCCCGCGACGGTGAGCAGGATGGCCACTGCCCCGAAGCCGAAAAGCCACCACAGGTTGAATGCGAGTGCGTAACCGGCCAGCGAGGCCGCGAGCGCGAGCCCGAGCGGCCAGTAACTGCCGGGGGAGAAGAAGCCGAGCTCGCCGGCGCCGTCGCTGATCTCCGCATCGGCGTTGTCCTCCGGACGTATCTGCACCCGGCGGGACACGAAACGGAAGTAGGTGCCGATGATGAGGCTGAGCCCGCCGGTGAGGGTGAGGGCGGTGGTGCCGATCGGCTCACCCGCCCACAGCCCGTACACGATGGCGGAAATGAAGAAGAACGCGGTGCAGATCTCGAAGATCCGCGACTCGACCCTCATCGCTCGCTCCTCACTCGAACGCCCGGAGATGGACCCCCGATCCGGCGGTCAGTTGGTGGGTCCGCCGGACGCCTCGCGGGCGGTCCGGTCGGTGTCGAACGGCGTGGTCGTGAGCGCCTGCGGAGCACACAGCTCACCGCAGTCCAGCTCGGTCAGCGCGTCCGCGGTGGTGTAGGGCTGCTGCGTCACCGGGTTCGTCTGCGCCTTGAGATCCAGGTACCGATCAAAGAGGCCAACCGGAAGAGCGCGCAGCTCGAAGTTCATCGTCGAATGGTACGTGCCGCACAGCTCGGCACAGCGCCCGACGAACGCGCCCTCCTCCTCCACCGTCGTCTGAAAGACATTGTCGCTGTCGTTCTTCTCCGGCAGCGGGAAGACGTCGCGCTTGAAGAGGAAGTCCGGCACGAAGAACGAATGGACGACGTCTTCGGACTCGACGTGGTACTCGACGTTGCGGTCGACCGGCACCACCAGAATCGGGATCGTGTCGGAAGAGCCCAAGGTGGACACCGGGGTGCCCGCCTCGGTCCGCATCGGGTCGAACTGGCCGTCGGAGCCCGCCTCGTTCTGCAGGTATTGGAACTCCCAGTTCCACTGAAACCCGACGACGCGGACCCGCAGATCCGGATCCTCGACCTTGGCCAGGACGAAGTTCTGGGTCGTCGCGGTGAAGTAGAAGAGCACCGTCACGATCACCAACGGCAGCGCCGTGTAGAAGATCTCCAGCGGCAGGTTGTACTGAAACTGGCGGGGGATCTCGTCGCCGCGCTTGCGGTGGAAGGCGACCGGCCACAGGATCAGCGTCCAGACGATCACACCGACGACCAGCGAGGCGATCACCGAGCCGATCCAGAGGGTGCGCATCCGTTCGGCCTGCTCGGTGACACCCTCGGGCCAACCGAACGCGATGACCTCGCTCGCGGAGCACCCGGTGGCCAGGACGGCAACCAGCCCGACCAACCCGGCCACCGTGAGCAGCCGGAGCACCCGGGAACGGACCAGGTCGACCACGCCTCGCTCCTCCTCGTCCCCCCGGGATCTCACGGGTCCGGAGCTTCGCACTGTTCGGAGCCTAGACCAGCGAGCTCGTTTCGACCCGCTCGGGGCGAGCCCGGTACACCGGCCGACTCGGCCGCCACATCGGCATACTGTGACGCCTGCTATCCGGCAGCGACGAGAGGGCGAGCAGGTGTGTGGGCTGTTGGGACTGGTGACCGCGAGCGCGGACGCGGCCGATCACGTCGCAGGGGTGAGGGCGGGCCTGCGATGCGCCCGGCACCGCGGCCCCGACGAGACCGGGACCTGGCACGACGCCGACGTGGTGCTCGGTTTCAATCGGCTGTCGATCGTTGACCTCGAGCACTCGCACCAGCCGTTGCACTGGGGCCCACCGGAGTCGCCGCACCGCTACACCATCCTGTTCAACGGCGAGATCTACAACTACCTGGAGCTGCGCGCGGAGCTGCAGCGCGACTATCGGGTGAGCTTCGCCACCCAGGGGGACACCGAGGTCATCGTGGCGGCTCACCACCACCTCGGCCCGGCGGCGGTGAGCCGGCTACGCGGGATGTTCACGTTCCTGATCTGGGACGCCGAGCGGCGGGTGGCGTTCGGGGCGCGCGACCCGTTCGGCATCAAGCCGCTGTTCGTGACGCAGGGTCCCGGCGGGGTGGCGTTCGCCAGCGAGAAGAAGAGCCTGCTGGAGCTGACACCGGTACTGGGCGTGGAGCCCGACGTCGACCGCCGCGCGCTGCAGCACTACCTGACCCTGCAGTACGTGCCCGAGCCCGCGTCGCTGCACTCCGGCATCCGGCGGATCGAGTCCGGCACCAGTTTCACCGCGATCCCGGGCCGGGAGCCGGATCTGTGCCGGTACTTCTCCCCCGGCTTCCGGCCGGAGCCGGTCCGGTCGGCCGTCGACTCCGACCGGCTGCACGCCCGCATCACCGAGGTGCTGCGGGACTCGGTGGCCAAGCACATGCGCGCCGACGTGACGGTAGGGGCGTTCCTGTCCGGCGGGATCGACTCCACCGCGATCGCCGCGCTCGCCAAGGAGCACAACCCGGACCTGATCACATTCACCACCGGGTTCGAGCGGGAGGGCTACTCGGAGGTCGACGTCGCCGCGGAGTCCGCCGCCGCGATCGGTGTGCAGCACGTGGTCCGCACGGTCTCCCCGCAGGAGATGATGGACGCCCTGCCGCTGATCGTCTGGTACCTCGACGACCCGGTGGCCGACCCCGCGCTGGTACCGCTGTGGTTCATCGCCCGCGAGGCCCGCCGACACGTCAAGGTGGTGCTCTCCGGTGAGGGTGCCGACGAGCTGTTCGGCGGCTACACCATCTACCGGGAGCCACTGTCGCTCGCCGCGTTCGAACGCGTCCCCGGCGGCGTCCGTCGGGCGCTGGGCAGGCTCTCGGGCTGGATCCCGGACGGGGTGCGCGGCAAGGACCTGCTGCGCCGCGGCGCGTTGTCGCTGGAGCAACGCTACTACGGCAACGCCCGGATCTTCCGCGACGACCAGCTACGCGTGGTGCTGCGCGGCCACGACCCGGCGATCTCCCATGCGGACCTCACTGCCGAGCACTACGCGTCGTCGGCCGGGTGGGACCCGGTGACGCGGATGCAGCACGTCGACCTGTTCACCTGGCTACGCGGGGACATCCTGGTCAAGGCCGACAAGATGACCATGGCCAACTCGCTGGAGCTGCGGGTGCCGTTCCTCGACCCGGAGGTGTTCCGGGTCGCCGCCACCGTCCCGCTGTCGGAGAAGGTCACCCGGGAGACCACCAAGCACGCGCTGCGCCGCGCGTTGCGCGACATCGTTCCCGCGCACGTCCTGAACCGGCGCAAGCTGGGTTTCCCGGTCCCGATCCGGCACTGGCTGCGCAACGAGCTGCACGACTGGGCACGGGAGATCATCAAGACCTCCGGGACCGATGACGTCCTCGACAGCGCCGGGGTACTGCGGATGCTGGACGAGCACCGGGCCGGGCCGCTGGACCACAGCCGCCGCATCTGGGCGCTGCTGGTGTTCATGCTCTGGCACGGCATCTTCGTCGAAGGCACCGTCACCCCCGAGATCCCCGAGCCTCAGTATCCCGTACAGCTCTGACCACTCTCATACCGGGAGAGCCCGTTTCCCGGGTCAGTCCGCGAGCAGCGGCGCCACGTTGGACCGGTCGGCACCCTGCTCGACGTAGAGCCGCACCCAGGCGCGGTCGGCATCGGTGGGGCCGGCCCCGTCGCAGTATCCCTTGGTGCCGTGGGCGGTGTAGTAGCGCAGGACGCTGAGGAGCTCGGCTGTGTTGGTGCGCTCCGGGTCGGTGTAGCGGCTTCCCGGAGGCTCGAGCTGATGGCTCATACACGGCACGTCCCGGCCACCCTCGGCGTCGAAGCGCGGCCCCCCGTCATCGGTGCAGCCGGCGGGGAGCAGCACGAGGGTGATCGCGGGCAGCACGGATCGGAAGACAGGCACGAGCGGCTCCTCGCTATCCGGTTCCGGTCAGACCGCGCAGCGCGAGTCCGAGGCCCACCACCAGCACCAGCAGCGCGGTGACGACGGGGATCGACGCGGCGAGGCGGGTGAGCCGTTCATCCGCCCGGGCCCGGGCGAGGGTGTGCTCCAGCCGGTCCCGCAGCCGCACCAGCAGCAGCCCGACCAGGGTGAGGGTGCCGGCCATCCCCAGCCCGTAACCGAGCACCAGCAGCACGCCGAACCAGGTCCGGCTGAAGTTGATCGCGCCGAGGAAGACGACCAGCGCCGACGGGCTCGGCACCAGGCCGGCAGCCACTCCCATGCCGAACAGGCTGGACCGGTCCAGCCGCCCTCCGGTCGCAATCACATGCCCATGTCCATGACCATGACCGTGGCCATGGCCGTGTCCATGCCCGGCACCGACCAGCGCGGGTTCGACGGCGGGCACCTCGACCTGCCGGGCACGCAGTGCCGAGCGCAGCAGCGCGACACCGATTGCGGCGACCAGCAGCCCGCTGACCAGTCCGAGCCAACCGATGATGTCCTCGCCGAGCAGCGACGCGAACGAGTACAGCAGCAGCCCCACCACCAGCACACCCGCGGTGTGCGTGACGGTGACGGTGCCCCCGACGATCAACGCGTCCCGGGTGGTACCGCGGCGACCCGCCAGGTACGCGGCGATCAACGTCTTGCCGTGCCCAGGCAGCAGCGCGTGCGCCGTCCCCAGCGCGAGCGACACCAGCACCGCGAGCACACCGAGCACCGGCGTCAGGTCGGTGCGGACCAGGCTGGTGAACTGGCGATCGGCCCAGCCGACCGCGCGGTCCAACGGTCCGATGCCGGTCTGCAGCGTCACTGCGGGCGGAGCCGCGGTGCCCCCACCGGGGACGGCCTGCAATGTCACGTCCCGGACGTCGAGCGGGTCGGTCAGCAGGTTCTGTGGGTAGGTGCGCAGCTCGTCGCTGATGCTGCGGGCCGGGACCGGCGAGCCGGGCAGGCTGACGCCCACCCCGGTGGCAGTGATCTCGCGCCAGCCGATCCGCCCGACGCCGGAGCCGTCGGTGAAGGTGAGCTCGACCGACCGGTCCAGCTCGGCGGGGGCGCTGAGCTCGCAGACCAGCCGGGTGGTAGGTAGCCCGCCCTCGCCAGCGGGGAAGCTGACCTCGGCAGAGCGGACCGTGAACCGCAACGCCTCACCGTTGACGGTGGCGGAGACGGCGCGCGCGAGCTGGCCGCACTGCCCGGTGGCGTGGGCGCGGCCCTCCGCCGGGAAGATGGCTTCGTCCCCGTCCGTGTCGACCTGCGACTGCTCCTGCAGAGTGGGGATCTCGGCACTGTCCACCACCGCGTGCACATCGAGGCGGTTCGGGTGCAATGTCAGCCCGTTGTAGTGGTTGACGGTGAAGTTGCCCAGCGGATGCGCCGCCGCGATGCCCGGCGAGGCGAGGGCCAGCGCCGCGACCACCCCGACCAGTACGAGCAGCCGGCGAACGACACCGTTCATCGGACGCTGCACAGCTGGTCCAGCGCGGCGCGGGCGCGGGGCGCGTGCAGCGGGGAGAAGTGCGGGTTGATCGCCAGCGCGTCCGTGAGCTGCGCCTCGGCCTCGGCCGACCGGCCGAGCGCGGCCAGGATCATCCCCCGGTGGTAGCCGAAGGCGGCGTTGCGCCAGCCGAGCGCGGCCGCCCGGTCTGCATACTCCAGCGCCTCGGCGTCGCGCCCGTTTGTGTGCAGCGCCCAGGCCATGGCGTCGGCGACGAACATGCTCTGCCTGCGGTCCCACTCCGCCTCCGCGCGGCGCAACGCCTCGACCGGGTCGCCGTGGTCGACGGCGAACTGCGAGACAGCGAGGTCGTCGACCGAACCGGCGGCCTCGTAGAGCTGCTGCTGCGCGGTGAACAGCTCGAACTGCGCCTGCGCCTCGTCCTCGCGGCCCGCCACCAGCAGCAGCTCGCCATACTCCTGCACGTACTGCGGCAGCGGCACCCGGTTCGTCACGGTCTGATAGTCGGCCAGCGCCTGCTCGAGGTCCCCGCGCGCCGCAGCGACCTTCGCGCGGCCCTGTCGCAGTACCGCGTCGTCGGGGGCAGCCAGCAGGCCCCGCTCGTACTGCGCGGCGGCCTCGTGGAGGTCGCCCGAGTTGAACGCGAGCTCGCCGAGGTAGTACCGGACGAAAGCGAGGTCAACCTGCCCGAAGGCGTTCTCCAGCGCCTTGTCCAGGGCTACTCGGGCGTCGTCGACGCGGCCGTGCAGCTCGAGGTCGTACGAGGCCCGGGTGAACGAGGCGATGCCGGGGCGGATGTCGAGCATCTGCTGCACGGCGGCGGTGGCGCCCTCGGCGTCGCCGAGCTGGGTGAGCGAATCGGCCAGCACCCCGTAGACCGCCGGGGTGCGCGGTCGCAGCTCCCGCGCCTGCACCGCCCAGTCCCGGGCCCCGGCGAAGTCATGTCTGGCGTTGGCCAGCGCACCCAGGCCGATCATGGCCTCGGCGTTGGCCGTGGGCTGCACCTGCATCGAGCGGTCGAGCGCGCCCTGTGCCCGCTCGTAGTAGGACGGGTCACCGGTGATGCGTGCCCGCTCCACGTAGGCCGACCCGAGCTCGGCCCAGGTCCGGGCGTCGTCGGGGTTGCGGCGGAGCTGCTCCTGCGCCTGGGCGATCGCCCGGGACAGCGGATCCGCCGCGACCGTCCCGGACGCCTGGATCGCGGCGGGGGCCGGCTCGTCGGGACCGCGGGTGACGGCGATCACTGTGACCACGAGCAGGACACCGCCGAGGACCAGCGCCAGTGCCGCGATCAGCGACGAGCGGCCCGACCGCTGGGCGGTGACGAAGGGGGTACGCACTCAGGAATCCCTCGCAGGATCGGGGTGGTGCGGCGGGGGGATGCGGGGGCACCTGGACGGAGCCGGTCCCGCACCCCCCCGCCGTCGAGTCACTCGGTGACGGGCACCGTGTTGCCGCGAGCCGGTACGAAGCCGGGACGGCGACGCAGCATGAACACGCCCGCGCCCAGCAGGGCCAGCGCCGCGACCCCGCTCACCACGGGAGCCGACGGGAAGCTGATCCAGCTGCCCGGAGGCACCGCACCGGCCCCGCCGCCTTCACCGCCACCGAAGGTGACATTGACGCCCTCGTTCTGGGCGGTGCCGACGTACGGGAACGACTCGAGGAACGGCACGTCGTTGACGTCCACGGCGTCACCGCCGGCGAGCGGCTGCACGATCTGACCGGTGCGCACGGCACCCTCGAGAGCCTGGATCTCGATGTCCACCACGTCGTCGGTGAGCCGGCGACCGTTCGGGAAGCCCTGCAGGTCACCGCCGAGGACGCCAAGCCGGTTGGGCTCCTCGGTCACCGGGATCGACATGTTGAGCCGGGTCATCTCGGACGGCCGGAACGCCTCCGGGTCCACGTCGGTGTTCAGCAGCTGCGAGTTGAGATCCACCGGGATCTCGTCCTGCGGGTTGCTCTCGTCGTTGTAGATGCCGGTGAGGAAGATCTCGAAGATGTCGTTGCGAGGTGCTGCCGGGGCCGGGATACCGTAGATCGCCTCGACCAGCTTCGGCACCTCGGGATCGAGCACCCGGTCCACGACCGGCTGGATGTCGGCGTCCTGAGCCGGCGTGATGCCGTTGAACGCGTCCTTCAACCCGGTGGGGATGACGACCTCGTTGACCAGTGGCTGGCCCAGCCGGGAGATCTGCACGTGATCCCCGGTCAGCTCGGACTCACCTGCGGGCGCGAGGTTGAGGGTCTGCTGCTCGGTGTCGCTCCACACGCCGATCACCGGGTTGGCCTCGGCATCGTTGCTGAGCGCGAGCTCGGACTTGGGCACCTGCAGGGCGATCGTGTTGGTGTTGTAGCCGGCGAGGGTGTCCTGGCCGATCTCGGAGAGGTCACCGCCATAGAGCAGGTCGAACACCCGCAGATCCAGGAAGAACGCATCGTCGGCCTGACCGGTGAAGCTCTTCCCACCGCCCGGGAGATCGACCGTTGCCTGGTTGACCAGCGCCTGGTAGTCGGGCATGGACGCTGGGCCGACGTTGGACGGCGCGACGTCTGCATCGTCCAGCAGGGTCTCTTCGTTGCCGTCCTCGTCGATCACGATCAGGTCGTAGGTCTGGCGGAACAGCAGGTTCTCGTCGTCGAGGCTCTCGACGGGGCCGTTGTTGTAGAGGAACGTGTCGGTCCCCCGCAGGTCCTGGGTCTCGAAGATCCAGCGGTAGGTCTGGTTCGGAAGCGCGTCCCCGTCGCTGTCGATGTTGATGTCGTAGTGCGCGCCCGCGGCCCACGGGTAGAAGTTCGGGCCGCCGTTGGGCTCCGAGAACGGGGCCCAGTTGGCGATCACTGTCACGGTGTCCTGGGCATCAGGACTGGTGAAGGCGTAGACATCCGTGTTGTCGACCGCCGGGAGGTTGGCGATCAGTGGCGCCTCCCGGTGACTGGACGCGCTCGCGCTCGGCAGCAGCGTCAACGCCGCCGTGGCCATTGCCGTTCCGGTGGCGAGGAACGCCACCCCCACCCGGCGCCGAAGCGCAGGCCGTCGTGAAGCCATTCTCGATCCTCTCCGCAGCCCGGTAGCGATCCGGGACCAGTGATCCAGGGCACAGCCTTCCGCTGTGTGACGAGTCCGACATGCAGAGGAAGCGTCGAGACGCAGGCGCTCCCATGATCCGACACCCGGGCCTTCGCAAGAAGGCCGTCATCGGTTCGTCCAGCTACCTGCAGGCACTCCGTCGTGTGAGGCGATACGGCCAGATGCACTCGCTGTAACCGTTGAACGGCCACCGGAGGGAACGTGTTTCGCAGTACCGGAACCGACGAGAGCCGCGAGCCCCAAGAGGGGTTCGCGGCTCTCGTCTTACCCGATCCAGGACTCAGTGGCCTCCTGTGCGGGCAGGGTCGCTCAGTTGAACGAGTCCCCGCAGGCGCACGACCCACCCGCGTTGGGGTTGTCGATCGTGAAGCCCTGCTTCTCGATGGTGTCGACGAAGTCGATGACTGCACCCTCCAGGTACGGCGTGCTCATCCGGTCGACGACCACCTGCAACCCGTTGAAACTCCGCACCGCGTCCCCGTCGAGCCTGCGCTCGTCGAAGAACAGCTGGTACTTCAGCCCGGCACAGCCGCCCGGCTGCACGGCGATGCGCAGGTGCATGTCGGTGCGGCCTTCCTGGTCGAGCAGCGTCTTGGCCTTGCTCGCGGCAGCATCGGTGAGGTCGACACCGTGAGTCGGCACCTCGGTGTCGGCGATGTTCTCGACAGTCATGGCTCTCCCTGGGGGATCGGCGCTGGACATCGGCGCACTGGACATCAGCGCGCTGGGACATCGACGCGCTGGGACGCGGACACCGTCACTAGCTGGCAACGACCGCGACCCCTCGGGTGATTCCCGTACTGACATGGTGACACAGCCGACCGGCTCAGCGCCGCCCCAGTTGCCTGCCAAGGGCACGGACGGTACGCCCGCTACCCTGAAGCCCGTGAGGTTCCTGCGCGGCAAGGGCAGCCCGGCGGACGCCGAGACCCGGGCGGATGCGGGAGTGGAGGTGTCGTCCGCGGCTGCGGACGAGCCGGGGATCCCCACCGGCGGTCGCACCGCCGGCAAGGGCCGCCCCACTCCGAGCCGCCGGGAAGCGGAGGGTCGCCGCCGCGGCCCGGCCCCCCCGCCGCCGCGCACCCAGCGGGAGGCGTTGCGCCGGATGCGCAGCACCAAGCAGGAGCGGCGGAAGGAATCGGCCACCCGCCGCGAGCGGATGCTGGCCGGTGACGAGAAGTACCTGCTGCCCCGCGACCGGGGAGCGGACAAGGCCTACGTGCGGGACATCGTCGACTCCCGCCGCCACGTCATGAGCCTGTTCATGCCGATGGCGGCGTTCGTCCTGCTCGGGGTCTTCATCCCGTCCCCGGCACTGCGGCAGGTCACCTCGCTGCTCACCACCGCGATGCTGCTCACGATGCTGGTGGAGGGTTATCTGCTGGGCCGGCTGGTCAACCGCAGGGTACGGGAGCGTTTCCCCGAGACCCGCGCCTCCAGGATCGGACTCGGCTTCTACGCCTTCACCCGGGCCACCCAGCTCCGCCGGCTGCGGGTACCCAAGCCTCGGTACTCGCCGTCCGCACCCGTGGACCGGGCGCCCGGACGTTAGCGGTTCGGCCGCCCTCAGCCCGCCGGGCTCATCCCACCGGCCTCACCCCACCGGGCTCACCGACTCGATCCCCGCCACCGAGAACTCCCGCTCCGCTGACTGCAGGTGGCACCACGAGCTCACCCACCGCCCGTACAGCTCCCGCGGCTGGATCACCCGGACCGTGCGGTTGCCCTCCTTGTTCCGGTAGGCGACGCGGACGTCGCGGCCGTGGTCGAGCGCGTCTGCCAGCAGCGCGACCTCCACCGCGTCGAGTCTCGGCGCCAGCTCCGCGAGCTGCGCGTGCGTCGCGGAGATCGGATGATCCGGCGCGTTGCCGGCGGCGAGCAGCCGGGTGGCGAGGTCGGCCGCGGCGACCCGCGCCCGGGCGCGGGGCTTCGATGGCGCCGCGGTCGGCGCCGGTCCGCCTCCCCACTCCGCGACGATCGCCACGCCATCGGCGTCCTCGGGCATCGGGGCGAACCCGGCAGCACCAGCCGGGCCAGCACCTCGTCGAGCTCGAATGAGCTGGTCAGCGCGGTGGGGGCGAGCCGGCTGAGGTGGAGCGTGCGCAGCGAGCGGGTGTGCAGGATCTCGGTGATCTCCGCCTCGGAGCCGGTGACGCTCGACCGGGAGCCGCGGACCCGGACGCTCCCATGCCGGCGGCCGACGTCGGTGAGCAGGTAGTCCAGCGGTTGCGGCAGCAGACGCCCGGAGACCGCGACGAGCTCGAGCGCAGTTCGTCGGCGCTCCAGCCGGCGTCGAGCGCGCCACGCACACTGGCCGGGGTGAACCGCCACGTCGCCGCGACGTCCCGGCTCTCGGGACTGGCCGCGGCAGCGAGCAGGCGCGCCGCGGCGGCGCTGGGCTGCCCGGAGACCCTCGCTGGCTGGCCATGGCGTTGCGGCCGGGTCCGTCTACGACGCCCTCGTTGGAGCAACGGCTGTGAGCATGGTCCTACGCTCGTCAGCTAGGACCGGCGCGCTCTGGACATCTACCGCAAGCTGAGTGTCGCGGTCGAGATGCTGTTGACGGGGGGAGCGGACGTGGACTCGCGGTGTCACGGCGCGGGTGACTCCGCGACGCTGCTCGCCGCGACCAGCCGTTGATCCGTGGTGAGCAGCCGTTGCCCGAGACGATCTGCCAGCTCGATGTACAGCGAGTCGACCAGCCGAAGCGTGTCGCGACGCGCCCAGGCGCTCCGCAGCAGCGGCGCGAGCTCGTGGCGCTGCACCGGTGCATCGGCCAGGGCCGCGAGCCGTTCTCCCACGTCTCCGGCGCTCAGCAGTCCGGCTCGGTGCAGGCGACCCAGCGCCGAGAGGACTTCAGCATCGAAATGGGCAGGGGCGTGCAGCGCGCAGCCTCGCATCCTACGGCCGACGGCTTCGCCGAAATCGTTGCCGAGCAGGAAGTCGACGAACGCCGAGGCATCGACGACCAACTCGTCAGCCATCGCGGTCGCCGAACTCCTCCCGAGCAGCGTCCAGCGCTGCGATCACGTCGTCGTGGCTGATCCGCGCCGCAGGGATGGCTGCTACCCGATCGAGCCAGCCGTCGGTCTGGCGAGCTGACAACTCCCGACGGATCGCTTCCTGCGTCACGCTGGAGACGTTCAGGTTCGCTGCCCGGGCCTCCTCGGCGAGCTCGTCGGGCAGATACACGTTGATCCGTGCCATGCGCATAGAATACACACATTGCCACGGCGGAGGAGAGGAGGCGGTGTTGACGAGGACACTGCTACTGGGAGGTGCCCGCTCGGGCAAGTCCAGCTACGCGGAGGCCCTGCTCGCCGGCGAGGCCGTGGACTACCTCGCGACCGCGCGCCGCGACCCCACCGACCGGGAGTGGGAGGAGCGGATCGCGGGGCACATCGCTCGCCGGCCGCCGACCTGGCGCACCGTCGAGCCTGCCGATCTGCCCGCGGAGCTGCGGGCGCCGCGGCGGCGCTCCATCCTGGTCGACGACCTCGGTGTGTGGCTGACCGGCGAGCTCGACGACGCGGGCGCGTGGACGAACGCCGAGCAGGCGGTGCCATGGGTGCGCGGCCGCACGGCGGAGCTGGTGGCCGCGGTGACCCGGTGCCCGGTGCGACTGGTGCTGGTCAGTCCGGAGGTTGGCTCCGGCGTGGTGCCGCAGACCCGCGCCGGCCGGCTGTTCCGCGACGAGCTCGGCGCGCTCAACGCGGCCATAGCAGCGGCGTCCGACGAGGTGCTGCTGGTCGTGGCGGGTCTGCCGGTCCGGCTGCGGTGATCCGCGGCGGCGTGCGGGAGGATGCACCGCGCCCCGGACGTTTTTGTCGCTGGCCAGCGAGCATGAGGAGCGCGCATGGAGTTCGCCCGGATCGTCCCCCCCGACCAGCAGGCGCACCGCGAGGCGGTCGCCCGGCACGGGCAGCTGACCAAGCCCGCGGGATCACTGGGCCGGCTCGAGGAGCTCGGCGTGTGGGTCGCCGCCTGCCAGGGCAGCTGCCCGCCGCGGCCCTTCGCACGGCCCCAGGTCGTGGTCTTCGCCGGCGACCACGGCGTCGCCACTCGCGGCGTCTCCGCCTATCCGCCGGAGGTGACCGGCCAGATGGTGGGAAACCTCCTCGCCGGTGGGGCCGCGGCGAACGTGCTGGCCGCCTCGGCCGGTGCCGCCGTGAGGGTGGTGGACATGGCCGTGCACGGCGACGGTGCGGACACCCCGCCGCTGGTCACCCGGCACAAGGTCGGTCAGGGCAGCGGCAGCATCGACGTCGAGGACGCCTTGTCCGCCGACGAGGTCGCTGCCGCGCTCACCGCCGGGACCGCGATCGTGGACGAGGAGGTCGACCGTGGCGCCGACCTGCTCATCGCCGGGGAGATGGGGATCGGGAACACCACCCCATCCGCGGTGCTCATCGCCGCGCTCACCGGGGCGGAGCCGGTGGCGGTCGTGGGCCGCGGCACCGGCATCGACGACGCGGGCTGGATGCGCAAGACCGCCGCCATCCGGGACGCGCTGCGCCGGGCACGGCCCGTCGTCGGCGATCCGGTGGAGCTGCTCCGGGTGGCCGGGGGTGCCGACTTCGCTGCGATGGCGGCCTTCCTCGCCCAGGCCGCGGTCCGGCGCACTCCGGTGATCCTCGACGGGGTCATGGTCGGGGCCGCCGCGATGCTCGCCGAGGAGCTGGCCCCGGGTGCCCGCGAGTGGTGGGTGGCCGGGCACCGGTCGGTCGAGCCGGCGCACGACCTGGTGCTCGAGCGTCTGGAGCTGGTGCCGGTGCTGGACCTGCAGCTGCGACTCGGCGAGGGGTCCGGAGCGGTGGTGGCGCTGCCGATCGTGCAGATGGCGATCCGGGTGCTCGCCGAGATGGCCACGTTCGGTGACGCGGGCGTCTCCGGGCCGGTGGACCAGACGGCACTCGTGCAGTGAGCCGCGCCGGCGGGCTCCGGCTGGCGCTGACCTTGCTGACCGTCGTCCCGGTGCCCGTTCACGGCACTGTGGACCGCGACGCCGCCCGTCGCGCCCTGCAGTGGGCCCCGCTGGTGGGGCTGCTGCTCGGCCTGCTCGCCGCGGGTGTGCTGGCGGGCTTCGGCCTGCTCGGCGCGCCCCCGCTGCTCGCTGGGCTACTGGTGGTAGCAGTGCTGGCTCTCGCCACTCGCGGGATGCATCTGGACGGGTTGGCGGACACCGCGGACGGGCTGGGCTGCTACGGCGGGCCCCAGCGCGCGCTGGAGGTGATGCGGGACGGGTCCGCGGGCCCGTTCGCCGTCGCGGCGCTGGTGCTGACGCTGGCCCTGCAGGCGAGCGCGCTCGGGGCGCTCCTTGTGGCCGACCGGTGGCTGGCGGTCGTACTGGCGGTGACCGCGGGACGGGTGACGTTCGCCTGGTGCGCGCGGCGCGGGGTGCCCCCGGCTCGCCCGGACGGGCTGGGTGCGCTGGTTGCCGGTACCCAGCCGCCGGCGGTGCCCCTGGCGTGGGGACTCGTGCTGCTGGCCGGTGCGCTCGCAGCAGTGCCGTCCCGGCCGTGGCAGGGCGCGGCGGCGGTGCTGCTCGCCGCCGCCGGGGTCGGCTGGCTTTCCCGGTACACCACCCGCCGTCTCGGCGGGCTCGTCGGCGACGTACTGGGCGCCGCGAGCGAGATCGCCACCACCGTCCTCCTGGTGGTCTGCTCCCTCGGCTGACCCTGTGCCCTTGCTGACCCTGGGCCGTCCCGTCAGGTCAGGCGGGTCATCCACCCGTGCGGGTCGGCGGCGGCTCCGCGCTGGATGGCGGTCAGCGCCGCACGCAGCCGGGACGTGACCGGACCCGGCTCGCCGGTGCCGATGGTGAAGTCGCCACCCGCATAGGCGGCCCGCCCGACCGGAGTGATCACCGCGGCGGTACCGCAGGCGAAGGTCTCGGAGATCTCCCCGCTCACCGCGCCCTTCTCCCACTCCTCCATCGAGATGCGCCGTTCCTGCACTCGATAACCCATCTCGCGGGCGACGGTGAGCAGTGAGTCCCGGGTGATGCCGGGTAGCAGCGTGCCGGTGAGCTCCGGGGTGATCAGCCGCGCGTCCTCACCGTCACCGAGGACGAAGTAGAGGTTCATGCCGCCCATCTCCTCCACCCAGCGGCGCTCCACGGCATCCAGCCAGACGACCTGGTCGCAGCCCTCGTCCGCCGCCTGGGCCTGGGCCAGCAGCGACGCTGCGTAGTTGCCGGCGAACTTCACCTCGCCGGTGCCCCCCGGCGCGGCACGCACGTACTCGGTGGAGAGCCACACGCTGACCGGCGCCAAGCCGCGGGGGAAGTAGGGACCCGCGGGGGAGGCGATGAGCAGGTAGCGGTACTCCTTGGCGGGCCGCACCCCCAGCCCCGCCTCGGTGGACACCATCAGAGGGCGCAGGTACAGCGAGTCCTCGCCACCCGCAGCGGGCACCCACTCCAGGTCCACGGCCACCAACTCCCGCAGCGAGCCGAGGAACAGCTCGTCGGGCAGCTCCGGCATCGCCAGCCGGCGGGCCGAGGCACGGAAGCGGGCCGCGTTCGCCTCGGGCCGGAACGACAGGACACTGCCGTCCGGCTGCCGGTATGCCTTGAGTCCTTCGAAGATCGCCTGGCCGTAGTGCAGTACCCGCGCGGCGGGGTCAAGGGTCAGCGGCCGGTACGGGCCGATCTCCGGGTCGTGCCAGCCGCGGCCGTCAGTCCAGCGGATCTCGACCATGTGGTCGGTGAAGTAGTCGCCGAAGCCGGGCGCCGCCAGGATCTCCGCCCTGCGCTCCGGAGTCGCCGGGTGCGGGTGGGGCAGGCGGGTGAAGTGTGGGACGGCGCTCATGGTAACGACGGTAGCCGATCGTCCAGGTAAATGGTAGGACGTCCCACTACTCCGGTCGAGCATGTCCGGCCTCGTGTCATCGAGCAGGCCGCCCAGCTGGGCTGGTCGTTCTTCGGTCCCTCTCAGTCACCCTGCTGGTGGCCACCGTTAGGCGCCACAGCAGTGCCTTGTCGGCTGCCGGACAGGTTCTGTAGTACGATTCCTTTCTCGTGGAGGTTCTCCGGTCAGCGTTTCGTCATGACGGACCGGAGGACATCCAGCACGTCCTGCGCTACGCGCTGTCGTGGAGGAGATCGATGAAGATCCGACTCGCTACCTGGTTCTTGGCGCCGACCGCGCCGGGAGACTCCTCGAGCTGGTTGTGATGGATCGACCCCAGGGCCCGGCGGTGATGCACGCAATGGAGATGAGAGCGAAGTACCGAACACTGCTGCCGAAGGGGTGGTGATGATGTCGACGACGCACGGGAGCACAGCAGACGGCACCCCGATCAGTGACGAGATGGCCGAGGCGCGGGCGGACGAGGCCGAGCGGGGATACGACGTCGAGGAAGTTCTGCGTCGTCGCCGGGGCGGTCGCCCTTCGATGGGGTCGGCGGCCTCCTCGGTCGAGTCGGTGCGCCTTGATCCCGAGCTCAAGCGGGACCTGCTGTTCCGCGCTGCCGAGGAGCAGACCAGCGTGTCAGAGGTCATTCGCCGTGCCATCCGCCAGTACCTTCGCGCCAGCTGACGCCAAACGGATCCTCAACGGGAGATTCCGGCTGGGCTTCTCGTGGGTCGATCGTGCTCCGTGTCAGCGGCCTACCGCGAGGGGTCACGGAACCTCAGAGCACCAACGCCCGCGTGACCACCACCGCGTCCCCGTCGGGACGGGCCGAACGGGACAGCTCCGGTGGCCGCGGGAGGTAGCCCGGCACCGGTTCGAGGCCGCCACCGCCGCACCGAGCAGGCCCGCGGCGTCGAACAGACCGAGCACGAACGGCAGCCCGAGCACCACCAGCGGCACCGCGCCCACCGCGAGCACGACCGGCCGGGCCGCTCCCCGCATGCCCGCCGCGACCAGCGTAACCAGGAACGACACCCCCGGCACCAGCGCCGCCGTGACGACCCCCAGCGCCGCAAGCCAC
>DASQWR010000024.1:0-2198 GCA_035640155.1 Pseudonocardiaceae bacterium | reverse complement strand
CGCCAGCGGCCAGGACGGGAACGTGTTGGTGGAGAACCGGGAGTGCACCAGCGCCAGCGAGCTGGTGACCCGCTCGTCGGAGAGATCCGGGAAGAACCGCGTGAGCTGGGACTCGGTGAGCATGCCCTTGTACACGATCGTGCGGGAGGACAGGCTGGGGAAGTAGACGTCGGCCTCGTGTTCGGCGCGCTTGCGCATGCAGAACGCAAGCCGCTCCAGGGCCATGCCCTGCTCGCCCCGCGCGCCGGCCAGGAACAGCTGCCGGAAGCGTGGCATCACCGATCGGGAGGTGGGGCCGACGTGCTCGTCGTCGACCGGCACCTCGCGCCAGCCGAGGACGTGCAGGCCCTCCTCGCTGGCGACGCGCTCCACGGTCTCGACGGCGCCCGCGCAGGCCTCGTCGTCGTCGGGGAGGAACGCCGTCCCCACCGCGTAGCCACCGTCGGCGGGCAGGTCGAAGTCGACGACCTCGCGGAAGAAGCCGTTTGGGACCTGGAACAGGATGCCGGCGCCGTCACCGGTGTCGGGCTCGCTGCCGCGCGCTCCCCGATGCTCGAGGTTGCACAGCGCCGTCAGCGCCTTGGCCACGATGCTGTGCTCGCGGCGCCCGGCGAGGTCGGCCAGGAAGGTGACCCCGCATGCATCATGCTCGTGCCGCGGGTCGTACAGTCCTTCGGCGGGACGGCCGCTACGGTAGGGTCTGGCTGCGACAAGCCGGTCTGGGGCAAGCAGGTCTCGCGAGTGCTGGGTCTGGCGGGTGGTTGACACCGGGCCCTCCCGTCGTCTCGGCTACACTTCGTGCAGGCACCTGGATGCGCATTCGGCCAGTCGGGCTAGTCGCACGGTAGCCGATGGGCGGCCCGCAGCAGCATGTCATGCTGGTCACGGTGCCGCCCGGATGCAGCGCCCGCCGCAGGTGGGCGGGAGCTGCTGCGTTTCAGGACAGTTTAGCTGCCCGCGTGCTGTGTCGGCGTGCTCGAGTCCTCAGGCTGGGTCCGCGCTGGATGGAGCCCCGGCAGTCAGGGCGCCCATCAGGAACGGGAGCACGGCCTGTTCGGCGGCCACCGGGTGGTCGATCATCGGCCAGTGGCCGCTGTCGTCGAGGACGACGACCTCGGCGTGCGGGAAGGTTTCCCGTTGGCGTTGCGCGTAGCGCACGGGCACGTAAGGGTCGCGGGCACCCATACGACCAGAGCCGGGCGGTCGAGTGACCGCAACCGCTGGTGCAGGTGCGCTGAGTCGGCGGGGTCGGTGGCGCGGTAG
Organism: Pseudonocardiaceae bacterium; assembly: GCA_035640155.1. Classification (GTDB taxonomy): domain Bacteria; phylum Actinomycetota; class Actinomycetes; order Mycobacteriales; family Pseudonocardiaceae; genus JALYQB01. Next base: position 935 of record DASQWR010000024.1, on the reverse strand, counting down.
AGCCGCAGCACTGCGCGTTGGACGGCGGGGTTCTGGAAGTCGCGGTACATCCGCTCGATCATGTCGCGGGGCAGCCCGCGGGGGTTGCCGTGGCGCAAGAGCAGCCGGAACGCCGGCAGGGTGCCCATCCGCATGAAGGCCTCACCGAGCACCGGCGTGCGCCAGATACGGGCGAGGTAGTGCCAGCGGTAGCCGCGCAACATCCGGTGTTGACCAGAGTCACGCTGGCGAACCCGTCGGGGTGGTTGGCCGCCCAGGTCAGGCCCCACGGGCCACCGAAGTCGTGCAGCACCAGGTGGACGCGGTGGATGCCGAGCTGGTCGAGGATCGAACCGAGGTGACGGGCATAACCGTCGACGGTGTAGTCGAAGCGGTCAGGCTTGTCGACGCCGCCGTAGCCGGGAAGGTCGGGCGCGACCGCACGGGCGAACGCGCCGGTGCGGGCGACCAGGCGTCGCCAGTCCTCGGCCGGGCCCGGATTGCCGTGCACGAACACGACCGCCTCAGGCGCGTCGGCCGGCCCGGCGCTCAGGTACGGGCTGCGGACCCCGTCGACGGTGACGGCGTGCTCGGTGACCGGTGCCAGGATGCTCACCGCCGGCTCGCTGCAGGCACGACCAGGCGGGCGGGAGGCGCGGTGTTCGACCGCGCGCCGCCGCCGTTGGGTCGGGCGCGGGCGGCGCAGCCAGAACGCGGGGGCGAACAGGGACATCGGGTGGGCGAGCATGCCCAGCACTTGCAGGTAGGTATCCGCCGTGGCCGGATCCCGGGTGGTGGCGGCCATCACGCGGTCCAGGTAGCGGTGCTGCAGCCGCATCGCGGCGCTCACCCGCATCCTGGTCGTGGTCGGGAAGCGCAGGTCCTCCCCGGTCGAAAGCGTCCAGGGGTTGGCGTTGCGGTGGGCCAGCCGCCGCTGAAAGCGCCGAGCCAGCCCG
>DASQWR010000023.1:0-8234 GCA_035640155.1 Pseudonocardiaceae bacterium | reverse complement strand
GACTTGCCGGGGCACTACCGCTCGCCGCCGAGGTCCGGTCAGGAACTGGTCAGGAACTTCTCCAGGTCGTCGAGGACGAGGTTGGCCGCGATCGGGCCGATCCCGAGGTACCACAGGTCGTCTGCCACCTCGTAGGACTTGCCGTTCTGCACCGCCGACAGGTTCTGCCACAGCGGACCGGCGACCAGCTCGTCCAGGGCCGCTTGGGATGTCGGGCCGAATCCGGAGTAGAAGATCAGGTCCCCTTCAGCTTGGGAGATCTGCTCCCGGCTGATGTCCACTTTGGTCTCGTCGACCTGCTGGATCTCCGGGCGACTGAACCCGGCATCCTCCAGGATCGTCCCGATAAAGGAGCCCTTCCCGTACAGCCGGATAGAGTCGGGCATCTGTCGCACCATGCTCACCTCGGTGTCGGCCGGGTTGCCGGCCAGCCGCCCGACCGCCCTGGCCTTCTCCTCGTAGTCGGCGAGGATCTGCTCGGCCTCGGCCTCCTTGCCCAGCGCCCGCCCGGCGAGCAGGAAGTTCTCCTTCCACACCACGCCGACCTCCTCGGCGAAGACCGTGGGGGCGATCTGGCTCAGCGTGTCGTACTTGTCGGCGTCCCGAACCTTGTTCGAAAGGATGAGATCCGGGTTGAGGGCGGCGATCTTCTCCAGGTCCGGCGCGCGGATCGTACCGACCGTTTCCACACCCTGCGTCTTGTCTTGCAGGTAGGCCGGAAACTCCTGGTCCGCATCGACCCGCACCGAACCGACCGGCTTGACGCCCAGTGCGAGCACCGAGTCCAGCTCGCCGGTGTCGAGCACGACCACCCGCTGCGGCATTCCGCTGATCGTGGTTGCGCCCATGGCGTGCTGCACGACACGCTCAGCGCTGGCCGGCTGCGTGTCTTCACCCTGGGCATCTTCCGCCTGGCCTCCACAGGCGGCAATGGTCAGTGCCAACAGGCTGGCCGCCGTGGCGAGCAGCCAACGTGGACGGGGCATTGGCTTCCTCCTCGTGCTGTGAGTGGTGCCGATCTGGCCGCTATCCGACCAGGTCGCTCGACCGCTCTCTGGTACTTCTCCTGAAACGGCTCCGCAGCGTGCTCATCTGCTGCTGCCTGCTCCCCGACCAGCTGATTCTCTCTCACACCTCCTCTCACCGTCGTCTCGTGGAAGTGCAGAACCCTCCCGCACGAACACCTGGTCCGGGTGGGGGTGACTGAGGAAGTCGTGGTGGGAGATCTCCCACCCGTACGCCCCGGTGTGGTGGAACAGCAGCACGTCCCCGGCGCGCACCCGGGGCACCACCACGTCGCGCGCCAGCACGTCCTTCGGGGTGCACAGCTCGCCGACCACGGTCACCGGTTCGTCGCGCACTTCCGGACGTGGACAGCGCAGTGGCCATGGGTCGACCGGAACAACGGTGAAAGGGTGGTTGTGCTGCCAGGACACGGGTAGCCGGAAGTGGTGCGTCCCACCGCGCAGGACCAGGTAGGTCTCACCGTGGTTGCGCTTGATGTCCAGGATTTCGACCGCGTAGTAGCCGCAGGAAGCGACGAGGAAGCGTCCGCATTCGAAGTCGATCTCCCGCCAGTGCGCCGGAAAGGACCCGTGGACCAGTTGGTCCAACTCTCGCGTGAAGGACTCCCAGTCGAACTGTTCGGCCAGATCCGCGTAGTTCACCCCGATGCCGCCGCCGAAGTTCACCACCTCGCAGGCGAGCGCGAACTCCCGCTCCCAACCGGTCACCGTGCTCCGGTACAGGTCCAGCAGCTCCAGGTGGGCGCCGGCCGAGAGGTTGTTGGACAGCGAGTGCAGGTGGAACCCGACCAGCCGCAGGTGGGGCAGCCGCCGAGCTGTCGCGACCGCCTTGGGCAGGATGGCCTCGTCGATGCCGAACTGGGTGGGCCGGCCGGCCATGGACAGGGTGGCGGCCGGGAACGGACCGGCGAGGTTGACCCGCAGCAGCACGTCGGCGACCCGCCCGGCGCGGGCCGCCACCGCGGAGATCCGGTGCAGTTCGAGCACGCTCTCCACATGGAACCGGCGCACCCGGTGTGCCAGCGCCTGCGCGATCTGCTCCTCGGTCTTGGCCGGCCCCCCGACGATCACCGGGATGTGCTCGTCCACCGCCCGGGCCTTGTCCAGCTCGCCGCCGGAGGCGACCTCGAAGCCGGCGACCAGCGGGGCCAGCGCGCGCAGCAGCGGCTGCGCGCTGTTGGCCTTCATGGCGTAGAACATCCGGCACCTGTCGGGAAGCGCTGCGACCACCCGGCTGACGTGCTCGACCAGCGCGTCCAGGTCGTACCCGTAGAGACACACCGGCCGGCTGCCACCGGTTCGATCCAGGATCAGCGTGCGCAGGGTGTCGTTCATGTCTGCCCCGATGACCGGTGGTTCTCGAGGTGGGCCCGCAGGGCGCGGAAAGCCAGTCCTCGCTCCTCGCCGAGCACGAACGCCCGCACGCCGGCCGCGCGCCACTGCGCCTGGTGCTCGGGCCTGCGGGGGATCGCGCAGAAGGGCACGGCGTGCTCGGTGCACGTCGCGTGCACCCGGCGCACCGCGTCGCGGACCGCGGGATGCCCGGTCTGCCAGGGCACGCCGTAGGACTGGGACAGGTCGGCGGCTCCTTCGAGGACGAGGTCGACACCCCCTCCGGCCAGAATGGCGGGCAGCTCGTCGACTCCCTCCGCGTCCTCGATCAGCGGCACGACCATGATCTCGGCGTTGGCCAGCTGGACGTACTCGACCAGGTCGATCCGGCCGAACCCCGGCACTCGTCCACCGCCCAGGCTGCGCATCCCGTCCGGTGCGTAGCGAGCAGCCCGGATCGCGGTGTCCACGTCCGCCCGGTGCCGCACGTGCGGCACCACGATGCCCATGGCACCGGCGTCCAATGCGCGCAATACGGCACCGGGGTCGGCCTCGGGCACCCGCACGAACGGGGTGAGGTCGACCGCCTCGGCAGCCCGGACGAGGTTCTCCAGCTGTTGCGGATCGACCAGGCTGTGCTCGGTGTCGAGGATGACGAAGTCGTAGCCGGCGCAGCCGATCATCTCGACCAGCACCGGCGAGGGGATCGAGCAGAACAGCCCGTAGACCTCCTCACCCTCGCGGAGCTTCGCCCGCACCGCGTTGGGTCGCAGCACTCAGCTCACCCCCGGCGGGCTCGTCACGTCATGGGCGGCGAGCGGGTTGGGCACCTCGTGCAGCCGCAGCTCGGTGTCGGGCTGCAGCCGCCGCGTCGTCAGCTTCTCCACCGCGATGCGCGGCTTGAACACGTCGAAGCGCGCGTACCGGTCGGCGATCTCGGGAAAGCGCCGGTGGTGGGCCTGGATCGCGTGACGCACCACCGCCCAGAACTCCTGCTCGCCGAACCTGTACGCGTCCGCCAGCAGCATCGCCAGCTCGCCAAGGTTGACGAAGAGCAGGGCGTCGAGCAGGAAGTCGGTGACCAGGTCCAGGTCGTCGGTCTCCACGAAGGAGTTGCGATTGGTGTGGTGCGCCGGGGTTCCCGCGAGCTCCGGGCAGCCCCCCGGATCGGCGAGCTGGGACCGGGAGAACCGCACCCCGTCGTGGAAGTCCCGCACCGCCAGCCGCCTCGGTCGGCCGGTGGAGTGCACCAGCACCATGTTCTGGGCGTGTGCCTCCAGCGCGATGCCGTGCCGCTGCAGCAGGTGCACGAGCGGCAGGACGCTGACCCCGACCAGCTCTTCGACCCACTGCGCCGCGCCGTACACCCGCACCCAGGGGTCCACCAGGGGGGTGCCGTCGAGCTCGCGCGCGGTGAGCCCGGTGAACGGCACCGCCTGCTCGCCGGGCGCCAGGTGGGTGTGCAGGCTCTCCCGCCAGATGCAGGCCAGCGTGCCGTAGGTGTCCCCGCGCACCAGCTCGGAGACCGGCTCCGGGTCGACCGCGGTGCCCATCACCTCGCCGAGCAGGATCAGCCGCAGCTCGCGAAGGTACTCGTCACCGCCGACCACCCGGCGCAGCCAGTCGGAAATCTTCGGGGCGTTGTGCACGGTGTGCGGGGCGAGCACCCGGCTGGTCGAGGTGTTGACGATCGACAGGGACAGCTTGAGGGAGGCACGTTCGGGTACCTCCCGGCAGGCCAGGGTGCGGATGGACTGCTGGGCCCGGTGCGCGTGCGGGTCCTCGTCGAGCACGACGAGCTCGCGAGTGTGGAGGTGGGCGGCGAAGGCGCGGGTGACGCACTCCCGCCACTGCCACGGGTGGACCGGCAGCAGCGTGTAGTCGGCCGGGTCGGTTCCCGCCCGGCGGATGCGCTCGTGGAACTCCTCGGCCGTGGTCGCGCCGAGTTGCTCGCGCAGGAACGCGGTCTCGTGCAGCTCGGTGGACACCGTCACCGTTGCGATGCTCCGGTGGGCGGCCAGCCACAGCGGGTGCACCCCGCGGGCGAACTCCGGCCCCCAGGCGAGGTTGTCCTCCACGTCGAAGCCGACGCGGGACTTGTAGGCGGGGTGGTAGGGGTGTCCGTCGGTGATGGCCGACTCCAGCGCGTCGTAGTCCGCGCCGGCGAGCACGTCCCCGCGGCACGCTCGCACGTACTGGGCGAGCACGTCCTTGGTCAGGGTCTCCTCCAGCTCCCGGGCGAACATCGCCAGCCGCTCCTGGTCCGCGTCGAGGCTGTCGCGCACCTCGCTGAGCAACCGGGTCGTCGAGTCCGCCTCGCAGGTGCCGCCGGACGCACAGCGCAGGACCGGCTCCGGTCCCAGCCGGATCCGGTCGAAGTCGTACCGCCGGGTTGCGTTGAACAGGTAGCTGACGAGGTTCCCGTGCCGGTCGGTACCATCAACGGCCCAGCGCCCGCTGCCAGCCGGCCGCGCCGTCAGGACCCCCTCGAAGATCAGCGACTCCAGCAGCTGCCGGAACAGCCGCCGCCGCACCTGGTCGAACTGCGGGGCGGTCAGGGCGCGTTCGACGAGCCCAACCGGGCTCGTGCCTGTCGGGCTCGTGTCGGTCGGGTTGGGCGTGGTGCCGGTCGGCTGGCCCGGGATCGTACCGGCGGTCATCGGCGCACTCCGCACATCGGGTTCGGGACGTCCACGTACAGGGGCCGCTCACCGCGTCCGGCGAAGCGACCGATCAGGTTGGCCTTGGCCGGGAGCGCCGGCGAGGTGAGCAGGTCGGCCGCATACCGCCCATACCGCTCGGCCCCCCACCGGTCGGCTGCAGCCTCCTGCACCAGCTCCCGCACCGCCTGCCACAACCACCACTCATCGACCCCCGTGTACCGGGCCAGGACGTGCACGAGGTGACCGAGGTGGTTGGTGACGACGTAGTACTTCAGGCGCAGCCACGCCTCGGCGTCGCCGTAGAGCACCGGGCTGTCGGCTGGGAACGCGTCCCGGCCACCCGTTTCCCACCGCTGCCGGCTCACGCTAGTGCCCTCCATGTCACGCACGAAGAACCGGACCGGCCAGCCGCCTTCGAGGTGAAGCAGCGAGTTCTGCACGTGGGCCTCCAGGCTCACCCCATGCACGCAGAACATCGAGAGCAGCGGCAGCAGGGAGATCTGCAGGTAGCGGCGCAACCATCCGGCGACGTGGTCGGCTGGCAGGCGGTCCGCTGGCAGCCGGTCAGCGGGATGGCCGGTCGCCTGCCGGACGTACCGGAGCAGCTCGGGTTCCGTCCCGTCCGCGCTCTCCTCCAGCAGGCCCGCCACCACCTGCGGCGCCTCGTCACGGGTCGCGAAGGGATTCTCCCGGTACAGCACGGCGAAGTCGGCGGCCAGCACGCTGTCGTCGATCGTGCGGTACCCGGTTTCCAGCAGCACCTCGAAGCCGTCGTGCGTCCATTCATTGCGCAGTGTCCCGAGCAGCCGCCCCGCGTCGGCGGCCCGCCGCGCATGTTCCATCGGGTTGTTCCGGATGAAGTTGGTGATCCGCACGTGCAGCGGCAGCTTCCACGAGGTGGCGAAGCCGGGGTCACACACGGTGCGCACCGACGAGGTCGGATACACCTCCTTGCCGAGCGGCCCGAGGGGAACCAGAGCACCGTCGGCCACCTGGGCGCGAACAGCGGGGCGCTGCAGCAGGTAACCGGCCTGCCACGGGTGCACCGGGAGCAGCGCGTAGGCGGTCCGCTCCGCCCCGAGCAGCTGTTCCGCCTGCTCCTGGACCTCGGGGCAGACCCAGGGGGCGGACGACACCCGGTCTTCGACGAGGAGCTCGGGAGTGACCGCAAAGTAGTGCAGGGCGAAGGAGGCACCCAGCTCGGGCGCGTACGCCGCGAGGTCCTGCGCGCTGAACCCCTCGGCGCTCTTCGGTGTGGGGTGGAAGGGATGACCGAACAGCAACGACTGCTCTGCTCGGCGGGTCAGGACCCATGAATCCGTGGAGTCCGGTCGCGGCGAGCGGCGGCGTTCCAGGTAACGGGAGGTGCGTGCCACGCTGTTGTCGATCTGGGCGGCCAGTTCCGCCTGTCGCCGCCGCCCGTGCCGTTCATCGGACGGGTCACCAGCTGCCCGGGTGGCAAGGCCCCGCAGCTCGGTGAGCAGCAGCGTCACCAGCCCGCGGTGGTCCACCGGAATGGCGACGTCACTGCCGTCGGGCTGCACCCAGAACTCGTCGCCGTAGGCGTGGTGGCCGAGCACCGACCAGTACTGGAGGCTGCCCAGCAGGACGGCGCCGCGCTCGCGCAGCGGCACCCGCAGCGGCGTGCCGGCTGCGACGGCGGGCATGCCGGTCTCCCGGAGGAAGGAGTTGAGCAGCCGCTGCTGGGCGGCCCGCTCCGCGATCGTGCGCGGCCGCGTCGGGTTGATCGCCAGGGTGGACGGGTGGTGCATGCTAGGTCACCTGCTTCTGGGCGAGGGGTGATGCTGCGGTCCGGTCGTGGTCAGCGCGTTCGACGACTGCTGCGCTGCTGGCGTTGCTGCGGGTGGCGCGCGCACTGCGCATGGCCAACGCCGCAGCCAGCCCGAACAGCAGGCCAATCGCGGTGAACGCCGCGGGCAGTGGCAGCAGCACCGCAGCGAGCACGCCGAGCAGCGGACCGACAACCTGGCCGAGTCCAGCACTCCTTGGGTGAACCCCATGCAGGTGCCGCGTCCCTGTGCGGGTACCAGCTGGCTGGCGACTTGGAGCACCGTCGGAGCGAGCGTGGCGAAAACAGAAGCCCTGCACGATGCGCAACGGCAGCAACGCCTCCGGAGCGGTGGGCACGGCCTGCAACGCGACCGCCAGACCGCAGCCGGCGGCGGCCAGCGCGAAGCCGATGTGCGGCCGGTGCCGCTCGTTGCGGTATCCCCACCAGGGAGCGCCGATGAGTGTCCCTGCCCAGGTGACGGCCTGCAGGGCTCCCACCCACACGGTTGCCGTTGCGATGGAGCCACTGATCTGCCCGACCCGGGGGGCGAACACGACCAGGAGCGCGTACACCCCGGCCTGCCCGGCGAGTCCGGCCAGCAGCAGATGGCGGCTGTCGGCGACTTTCCCCCACAGCGGCGCCACGATCATCTGGGTGATCGCCGGGGCCGCCAGCGACACGCCCGTCCACCACGCCACATCCTGTTCCGGCACACCCAGGCTGGCCAGGTAGAACGGCAGCAGGGGCACCACGACGGTGAGCCCGGCGACGGTCGAGAACTGGCCGAACCAGAGCACCGCAAAACGCGCGCCGTCGGTACCTGTGCTGTGCCTCGCGCAGGAGGGCGGCTGCATTCCGGCGGTCTCCAGGGCGCATCAGCTCACACCCAGGGCAGCGGGGACCCCCGCCAGCGGGTTGGGCACCCGGCCCACATCGGCAGGCATGCTCACGCTGCCCGACCGCCCCTGACGCAGCAGCGGTCCCAACACCAGGCGGCTCGGCCAGGTCGGGGCGTGCAGCAGCTCGCGTTCCAGCACGTCGGCCACCCGTCCGGGCAGCGCGAGCCGGGCCAGCGTCTCGACGACCGCTCCGCGCAGCGCGGCCCACAGCACCTGCTCGCCGATGCCGTAGTGCCGGCACAACGCGTCGGCAATGCCATACAGGTTGACCTGGAACCCCAGCGTCTGCAGGTAGCCGAGCAGTGCCTCGGCTGACGGCAGGCGCAGCGACTGCGGGGCATCCGGAGCGATCCGATAGCCGGGGTCGGCCACCCCCTCGGCGGCCATCCATTCCGGGTAGAGCCGCAAGGTGTCATGGTCGCGCAGCACGAACCGGTCCACCGCGCCGCCTCGCAGCGCCACCACCACGTTCTGGCCGTGCAGCTCGGGAAGCACCCCGTAGCGCAGGAACCCCAGTCCGAGC
>DASQWR010000022.1:0-4131 GCA_035640155.1 Pseudonocardiaceae bacterium | reverse complement strand
GACTCGCTGGTGGAGCTCGACGGGCAGCTGTGGCGGCTCGTGGACACTGCGGGGCTGCGCAAGCGGGTCAACACCGCCAGCGGCGCGGAGTACTACGCCTCGCTGCGCACCCGCGGGGCGATCGAGGCGGCCGAGGTGGCGGTGGTGCTCGTCGACGCGGCGGAACCGATCAGCGAGCAGGACCAGCGGGTGATCACCTCGGTGGTCGAGGCCGGGCGGGCGCTGGTGCTCGCGTTCAACAAGTGGGACCTGGTCGACGAGGATCGTCGGGGGGCGTTGAGCCGGGAGCTGGAGCGTGATCTGGTGCGGGTGCCGTGGGCAGAGCGGGTCAACGTGTCCGCGCTGACCGGCCGGGCGGTGCGCAAGCTCGCCCCGGCACTGCGCACGGCGCTGGAGTCGTGGGACCGGCGGGTGTCCACCGGCCAGCTCAACGGGTGGCTGTCGGAGGTCATCGCGGCGACGCCGCCGCCGGTGCGGGGCGGGCGACAGCCCAAGGTGCTCTTCGCCACCCAGGCCGGGATCCGGCCGCCGACGGTGGTGCTGTTCAGCACCGGGTTCCTGGAGGCCGGTTACCGGCGGTTCCTCGAGCGGCGGTTCCGGGAGACCTTCGGGTTCCGGGGCAGCCCGGTGCGGATCTCGGTGCGGGTCCGGGAGCGCAAGCCGCGCTAACCGTCGAAGCGCTCGCCCAGGGCGGCGATGCCGGCGGCGAAGACCGCGTCCGCGAACGTCGTCGCCAGCTGCGCCTCGGCCTCGGCGTCGGTGTCGGCGTCGAACCAGGCCCACCACTGGACGAAGGCGTGCCCGGTCGCGGTGACCGGGGTGACACTGATCGTCGAGTGGTAGCTGCGCACCGGGAACGGGCCGGCGTTGGTGAACTCGTAGGTGTAGGAGCGCCCAGCGTCGTCCAGCGTCAGTAACCGCTCGGCCACCGAGCCACCATCGGCCAGCGTCAACCGGCGCACGCAGCCGACCTCCTGCCCTGAACCGCCGCCCTCGATATCGCTGGCCTCGATTGCCGGGTGCCAGCCCGGCAGGCCGTTGTAGTCGCGGATGAGCCCCCACACGTCGTCGGCGGACGCGGGGACGAGGCCACTCGCGTAGGACTTGGGCACCGGTTGCTCCTACCGTCGGAGGTTCTTGAACGCTCGGGTCTGCTCGGTCAGTGCTCGCTCGGTGGGCGGCCGCTCCATGCTGCTCGCCCCGTAGAACCCTTGCAGTGCCGCGCCGCGTCGAGCACGTGCGTGGCGTCGGCAGGCGTCGCGATCGGGCCGCCGTGGCAGAGCATCAGCACATCGTCGCGGACGTCCAGCGCGGCGGCGGCCCACTCGTCGATCAGCGCGACACAGTCGTCCAGGGTCTTGGCGGTCTCGGCGCCGATCACGCCGCCGGTGGTCAGACCCATGTGGCAGACGATCATGTCGGCACCCGCCAGTGCCATTGCCCGGGCATCGGCGGCGGAGAACACGTACGGGGTGGTGGGCAGGTCGGCGTCGCGGGCGGCCGCGACGAGGTCGACCTCCAGCCCGTAGCCCATACCGGTCTCCTCCAGGTTGGCCCGGAAGACCCCGTCGATCAGGCCGACCGTGGGGAAGTTCTGCACCCCGGCGAAGCCGAGGTCGCGCAGCTCGTGCAGGAATCGGTCCCGCAGCAGGAAGGGATCGGTGCCGTTGACGCCGGCCAGCACCGGGGTGTGCGCGACGACCGGGAGGACCTCGGCGGCCATCTCGACGACGATCTCGTTGGCGTTGCCGTAGGCGAGCAGTCCGGCGAGCGATCTGCGCCCTGCCATCCGGTAGCGGCCGGAGTTGTAGATGACGATGAGGTCGATGCCGCCCGCCTCCTCGCACTTGGCGGACAGGCCGGTGCCCGCGCCGCCCCCGACGATCAGCTCACCGCGGTCGGCCATGTCGCGGAACCGCTCGACCAACTCGGCGCGCGTAGACCTCATCGTGTCACCTCGGTGAACGCTGCGACGAGGGCATCGGTGAACTCGGGATCGTTGATGTTGTGCGGCAACCGGGCAGGCGCCGGTCTGCGGTCTGCACCACGTCGCGCTCCAGGGTCGTGAACAGCACCTCGTCGGCCTCCGGATTGTGGAACGGCTGGCCCGGGCGCGTCGAGCAGCGACACGCCGCCCTCGGGCAGCAGGAAGCGCACCGGGTCGTCGCAGGCGTTGAGCTTGCGGGCGAGGAACTCCCCGATCCGGCGGCACTCCTCGGCAGTGGTGCGCATGAGCGTCACCTGCGGGGTTGTGCACGTAGAGGTTCCGGTCGCGGTATCGCTCCGGAACCGTCTCCCGAGCGCCGAAGTTGACCATATCCAGCGCGCCGCAGGAGCCGAGGTAGGGCACCCGGGTGCGGGCAATCGCGTCGAGTCGGTCTTCGCTAGCGCTGAATACTCCACCGGCGACCAGGTCGCAGACCTCGGTGGTGGTGATGTGCAGGACCGCACTGACCTGACCGTCGTCGACCAGTTTCTCCATGGTGCGGCCACCGGTGCCGGTGGCGTGGAAGACCAGGCACTCATACGCCCCGCCGAGTTGCTCGGCCACCGCGGTGACGCAGGGTGTGGTGACGCCGAACATGGTCAGCGCCACCGCCGGCTTGGTGTCGGCGGCGGGGACCTCGTTCGTCAGCATCCCGGCGAGCGCGTGGGCGGCGTTGCCGAGGACCTGGCGGGAGATCTGGTTGAGCCCGGCGACGTCGGTGACGGAGTGCAGCATCGCGATGTCACCGGCGCCGACGTAACCGGAGACGTCGCCGGACGCGACGGTGGACACCATGATCTTCGGCACCCCGACGGGCAACGTCCGCAGGGCAGGGGTGATCAGCGCCGTGCCGCCGGACCCCCCGACTCCGATCGCCCCGGCGAGGTCGCCGCGGGTGGTCACGAACCGCTCGAACGCGGCGGCCATCGCGGTCACCGCGCTGCCCCGGTCGCCGGTGAACACCGCGTCCGCCCCGTCCGGATGGTGGTTTCGCGACCTCCCGGGCGCCGACAGCGGCACCGGTCGTGTCCCCGCGGGTGGACAGGTCGACGGTGACGACCCCGACGTACGCGCGTCCCATGCCCACCTCCGCGGCGACCGCGCCCAGTCATACCGGATCTCCGGGCGCGCCGACAGCTGCCGCGCAGGGTCCCGGGAGTGCCCGTCAGTTAGTGATCATCGCTGGGGCAGGAGCTGCACCCGGCGCGCGGACCGCCCACCGGGCACCGGACTTGCTCAGCTTCCGTTTGGAGTCGCGGGTATCCGGGTGAAGTACGCCAGGTTCGCTGGTGCTCTCGTGGCTGCGCTAGGCTGGGTGGGCGCTCCCCGTGGGCGTGGCCGGGACGTGGCGCAGCTTGGTAGCGCACTTGACTGGGGGTCAAGGGGTCGCAGGTTCAAATCCTGTCGTCCCGACGGTCGCAACAGGGCGTGTCTGACTCGGAGAACTGCCGGCCAGAGGCCTTCGGTGCCTGCTGTCTGATGGTCGTCGATTGATCTACCCCGCTTGGGTTGGGGACCATCTGGGGATCCCAGCCCCTCTGCTGAGGACACTCTCCCCTTGAAGGGAAGGTCAATCTGCCAGATTCTACTTTCCAGATGAACAGCCAAGGAGGGACTATTCACATGCCTTCAGATGGTAATGACAACTGGTTTAATTGGCCAAACTTGACAATTGCAATCGTTGCCGTAATTGTAGGAATTACAGGAGTATGGTACGCGTACTCAGCATCATTTCCCAGCAAGAAAATTCTTCTACACGAGATGGTCTCCAGGGTGCGCCTACTCTCAATTGGCGAACAATTGCAAGATATAGTAGTCCTTTATCGTAATACCCCATTATCGAATCCTTGGATAGTGCAGTATGCGCTGAGTAGCAATGGGCGACATTCGATCCGTACCGAAGATTTCGATCAAGGTAGACCAATTCGTATTAATTTAGGCGCAAAGATTATCGCAGCGCTACATGCACCAGAATCCTTAGTTGCCACATAGACGAATCCACTCTGGTTGTCGAGAAAGATTTGCTACCAAAGGAAAACGATGTACAAGTTTACCTTATTATGCGATGGCATTCCACGTGACCACCCGCGCCCGGTCCACCGCGGTGTTCTCTCCCAGCCCCCGGCCACGGCTCAAGGGCGAGC
>DASQWR010000021.1:0-14470 GCA_035640155.1 Pseudonocardiaceae bacterium | reverse complement strand
CGGCGCCAGGCGACTCGCCGACGCCGACGTGGCGGTGTGGGCTTCCTCCCTGGTACCGGCCGAGGTACTAGCCCACTGCCGGGCGGACGTGGAGCTGCACGACTCCGCCGGGATGACGCTGGAGGACGTGCTCGCCGTCTACGCCGCGCATCCCGACGCCCGGATTGCCCGGCTGCACTCCGGGGACGTGTCCGTCTACTCCTCGATCACTGAGCAGATCGGCTGGTGCGTGCAGCAGGAGCGGGAGTTCGAGATCGTGCCGGGCGTCGGGTCGCTCGCCGCCGCGGCAGCCAGCGCAGGGGTGGAGCTCACCGTGCCCGGCATCGCTCAGAGCGTGGTGCTCACCCGGCTCGGCGGGGGCCGCACCGCCGCCTCCATGCCCGCCGGGGAGAGCGTTGCGGAGTTCGCGACGCACGGCACCACGATGGCGGTCTACCTCTCGGCCGCGCGCCCCGGGCAGCTGCGCGAGGAGCTGCTCGCCGGCTACCCGGGTGACACCCCGGCGATCGTGGTCGCGAAGGCGAGCTGGCCCGACCAGACCGTGATCACCACGACGGTCGACGGCCTGCCCGGCGCACTGGGCGCGTCCGGTATCCGCACGGCCGCGCTGGTCCTGGTCGGCCCCGCGCTGCGGGCAGCGGGCGAGGTGGTGGGCGAGGTGGCGGTGCAGCGCAGCCGACTCTACGACCCCGCGTACTCGCACGGCTGCCGGCGCCGCTCATTCGAGGGCAGCACCACCGGCCGGCCCATCCCGATCGGGAAGCGGCGGGTATGACGGGGGCGGGGCAGTTGAGCATCGTCGGGCTGGGTCCCGGCGGTCCCGCGCACCGCACCCGGGCAGCCGAGGACGCGGTGCGGGCGGCGCAGGTCGTGGTCGGCTACCGCTCCTACCTCGCCCAGTGCGCCGACCTCACCGGCTCCCACCAGGTGCTGGTGCCCGGCGAGATGGGAGCCGAGCAGCAGCGGGCCATCGACGCGGTGCACGCCGCTGCGGATGGCCACCGGGTGGCGCTGGTGTCCTCCGGGGACTCCGGGATCTACGGCATGGCTTCACTGGCGTTATGCGCCGTCGCGGGGTTGGCGGCCGAGTGCCGGCCCGCGGTGCACCTGGTCCCCGGTGTCACCGCCGCCACCGCGGCGGGAGCGCTGCTCGGTGCCCCGCTGGCCCGGGACTTCGCCTGCCTGACGCTCTCGGACGTTCTCGCCCCGTGGGAGGCCGTCGAAGCGCGGGTGCGGGCCGTTGCCGGCGCCGACCTGGTGCTCGCGCTCTACAACCCGCGCTCGGCGGGCCGGCCCTGGCAGCTCGCCCGCGCGGTGCAGGTGCTCCTCGAGCACCGGCGCCCGGACACCCCGGTCGGGTTGGTCACCGATGCCGGGCGCCACGGCGAGCGCGTCGAGCTGGTCACCCTGGCCGGGCTGGATCCCGGCGGCGTCGGCATGCGCACGGTGGTGATCGTCGGCTCGTCGGGCACCAGCCGGGTCGGGCACTGGCTGGTCACGGCCCGCGAGCTGGCGGTGTCGGGATGACCGTGCACCTGGTAGGGGCGGGGCCGGGCGACCCGGGGCTGCTCACCCGGCGCGGCGGCGAGCTGCTGGCCCGCGCGCAGCACGTGGTGTACGACCGGCCCTCGATGGCCGGCCTGGTCGCCCTCGCTCCCCCGACCGCGGCACGACACTGCGTGGGCAGGCACGGCGGTCGGCCCGCTACCTCGCAACCCGAGGTCAACGAGCTGCTGGTGGCACTGGGTCGCAGCGGCGCCTGCGTGGTGCGACTCAAGGCCGGTGACCCGTTCGTGGTGTCCCGCGGGGGTGAGGAGGCGGTGGCGCTGGCCCGGGCGGGTGTGGACGTCGAGGTGGTGCCCGGGGTGCCCGCCGCGGTCGCCGCCCCCGCCGCAGCCGGCATCCCGGTGATGGTCCGCCAGCTGGCGCGCACCCTCACCGTCGTCGCCGGCAACGACGACCCCGAGCATCCCGGCGAGGTCGACTGGGACGCGGTGGCGCGTCTCGGCGGCACCGTGGTGGTGCTCACCGGGCGCGCCGCGCTGCGCCGGATCCTCGCCGCGCTGCATGCCGGCGGGATGCCGCCGGACACCCCGGTCGCCGCGATCAGCGCCGCCAGCCGCCCGCAGCAGCGCGCCGTCCGGGGCACCCTGGCCGATCCCCCGGACTGCCAGCTGCCCCCGCCGCTCACCATCGTCATCGGCGAGGTCGCGAGGTTGGACGTCACGGCGCCGATCAGGTTCGGGGAGGTCACCGGTGCACATCCCTGACGGGTTCGTCACCGCTCCGCTGGCCGCCACCGGGGCCGCCGTCGCCGTCACCGGGCTCGCCGTGTGCACGTGGCAGGCCGGGCGGCAGTCGACCGAGCGGCAGCTGCCCCTCGCCGGGCTCGCCGCCGCGTTCTTCCTGGTGCTCCAGGCCCCGATCATCCCGGTGGCGGTGGGCACCAGCGGGCATCTGCTCGGCGGCACGCTCGCCGTCGCGCTGCTCGGGCCGTGGCTCGGCCCGGTCGTGATCACCGTGGTCACCGTGGTGCAGACCTTGTTCACCGGGGCCGGTGGACTCTCCGTGCTCGGGGTCAACCTGGTCAACCTCGCCCTGGTGCCTGCCGTGGTCGGCTACCCGGTGCTGCTCGGGCTGCGGCGGCTGCTGAGCGGTGTGGGTGGCCGCGGCACGTCCACCGGGACGTCGGTCGCGTGCGGGATGGCGGCAGCCGTCTCCGTGGTCGCCGCGTCGGTGCTGTTCACCGCCGAGTATGCGGTGGGAGGAGCAGCGGGCGTCCCGCTGCGCACCGTTGCCGTCTCGACCATCGGCGTGTACGCCGTGGTGGCGGTGTTCGAAGGCATCGTGACCGCGCTGGTGGTGCGGGCACTGCTCGCGCTGCGCGCCGACCTGGTCCGGGTGGCGCCGGAACATCAGGGCCCACGAAATCAGGACCCGGAACAGGTGCCGTGAGCAGCGCCCACGATCCCGGCGCGGAGCTGCTGATCCCCGCCGACACCCCGGTGCACCGCCTCGCGCCGCAGTGCAAGGTCGCCGCGACGTTCCTGTTCGTCCTCGCGGTGGCGTTCACCCCGCGGGCGGTGTTCTGGCCCTACGCCTGGTACCTGGTGCTGGTGGCCGTGATCGCCACGGTCGCGCAGCTCCCGCCGCTGGTGCTGCTGCGCCGGCTCGTCGTGGAGGTGCCGTTCCTGCTCTTCGTGCTCGCGCTGCCGTTGCTCGGTGAGCCACCCGACGTCGACGTCCTCGGGATGGGACTCTCGGTGGTGGGGCTGCAGGCAGCGGCCGCCATCGCGCTCAAGGCCACCTTCGGCTTGCTCGCCACCGGGATACTCGCCGCCACCACACCACTGCCGGACATCATCACCGGGCTGGAGCGGCTGCGGGTGCCGCCGCTGTTCACCACGGTGGCCGGGTTCATGGTGCGCTACGTCGAGGTGCTGTACTCCGAGCTGACCCGGCTGCGCACCGCCCGATCCTGCCGTGGCGGGGACACCCGCTGGCTGTGGCAGGCCCACGACATCGCCGGGAGCGTCGGCGCGCTGTTCGTGCGGTCCTTCGAGCGGGGCGAGCGGGTCGCGCTCGCGATGGCCTCCCGTGGCTACGACGGCACCGTGCCGGCCGCGCTGCGGTCCGACGAGATGGGGTCCGACGCGATGGACGGCACCACCGCCGGTCGGCGGGCGTGGGCGGGCGCGCTCGCGGTGCCGTTGCTCGCGAGCCTCGCGACGGTCGGTGCCGTGCTGACATGAGCCGGGCGATGCTCGTCGTCGGCCACGGCAGCCGGGACGCCGACGGGGTGGAGCAGTTCTGGACGCTGGCCGAGTCGATCCGGGCTCTCGCACCGGACCCGGTCGAGTTCGGTTTCCTCGAGCTCGCCTCGCCCACCGTCGACGACGCTGTCGACGCGCTGGTCGCCCAGGGGGCGACGGAGATCGTCAGCGTGCCGCTGGTACTGCTCTCCGCCGGGCACCTCAAGAACGACGGGCCCGCGGCGCTCGCCCGAGCCCGGGCCCGGCACCCGCGGGTCCGGTTCCGGCTGGCCCGGGACCTCGGCATCGAGCCGCGCGTGCTGGACGTCGCGACCGACCGGATCCGGGACGCGGCCGGGGACGCCGATCCGGAGAAGCTCGGGGTGGCGCTGATCGGACGCGGGTCCAGCGACCCGGACGCCTGCGCGGACCTGTGGAAGGTCGGGCGGCTGCTCGCCGACGGGCGTGGCCTGGGCATGATCGAGCCGGGATTCATCTCGGTCGCCTCCCCGGGGGTCCCCGAGACGCTGCACCGGCTGCGATTGCTGGGTGCGGCCACGATCGTCGTCGCCCCGTTCTTCCTGTTCCCCGGCGTGTTGCTGCACC
Organism: Pseudonocardiaceae bacterium; assembly: GCA_035640155.1. GTDB lineage: Bacteria > Actinomycetota > Actinomycetes > Mycobacteriales > Pseudonocardiaceae > JALYQB01. Next base: position 10,112 of record DASQWR010000021.1, on the reverse strand, counting down.
GGATCTACAGTGAGGCAGCTGGATGGGCCGCCGACCACCCCGAGGTGGACGTGTGGAGCGCGGCGCAGCTGGGGGTCGACTTCCGGCTGACCCAGCTGATACTCGAGCGCTACCGGGAGGCCGTGGACGGGGACGTCCGGATGAACTGTGACCTGTGCGCGTACCGGGTGCAGCTCCCGGGCTACGAAGCGAAGGTGGGCACGCCGATCTCGTTGACCCCGCACGGCGACACGCCGCCCCGGGGGGCCCGGCGAGCCCGGCGGGCGACCAGGGTGCCCACCCCAGCGGCCCGGATTCCGAACCGCCGGGGTCGCTTCGCCGGCTCGGCGCAGCCCACCGGCGGGGTGCCCGCGATCGAGGTCCGCGAGCTGTCCTTCTCCTATCCGGACGGCCGGTCGGCGCTGTCCGGGGTGTCCCTGCGGGTGGAGCCCGGGGAGCGGGTCGCGCTGCTCGGGCCCAACGGCGCCGGCAAGACGTCGCTGGTCCTGCAGCTCAACGGGGTGCTCACGCCGTCCGGGGGGTCGGTGCGGATCGGGGGGGTGGCGCTCAGCCGTCGCACGCTGGCCGAGGTGCGGCGCCGGGTCGGTGTGGTGTTCCAGGACCCCGACGACCAGCTCTTCACTCCCACCGTCGGGCGCGACGTCGCGTTCGGCCCCGCGCACCTCGGGCTGACCGGGGACGCGCTGGCCGAGCGGGTCACCGAGGCGCTGTCCTACGTCGGGCTCGCCGACGCCGCCGACCGCCCACCGTACCGGCTCTCCCTCGGCGAGCGCCGCCGCGCCGCGGTGGCCACCGTGCTGGCGATGCATCCGGAGGTGCTGGTGCTCGACGAGCCCACCTCCAACCTCGACCCCGCGGGGCGGCGCGAGTTCGCCGACCTGGTCAAGCGGCTCAGCATGACCACACTGCTCGTCACCCACGACCTGCCCTACGCACTCGAGCTGTGCCCGCGGTCGGTGGTGCTCGACCACGGCCAGATCGTCGCCGACGGCCCCACCCGGGAGGTGCTCGCCGACACCGGCTTCATGAGCGCACACCGCCTGGAACTTCCGGCCGGCTTCAACCCCCTCGGCTGGTGGCCGTGATCGTGCCCTCCCCGCGTCGGTACCTCGTCACGAGTACGCCGTCACGCCGGACACACGAGCTTGATGCCTGAGCCAGGGACTGGTGGCTGGATGATTCAGTGATGGCACGCCGAACCACGGGCGGGGCTGCCGCCACCCAGCGCCAGCGTCTCGGGTCCAAGCTCAGGGCATTGCGTGAACTCGCCGGGCTGCGCAACGAGGATCTTGCCGCCGAGCTCACACTGAGCCCAGCGACCATCTCGAGGATCGAATCCGGCGACCGTCTCGCCCGGCTCAGTGAGATCGATGTCTGGGTGCGGGTCACCGGAGCAGCTACCACTGCTCGTGATGAGCTGGTGTCCTTGGCCGAAACGGCCGCCACCCAGATCAGCCCTTGGCAGTCGCGGCTGCGTGCTGGTGTTGACCAGACCCAGCGCGAGACCGCCGAGGTGGAGGCCACCGCAGCCACCATCCTCTGCTATGACCATGCTGTCGTACCCGGTCTGCTGCAGGTCCGCGAGTACGCCCAGCTCGTATTCGAGATGGCCGACGTCGGCGACAACAAGGACATCACGGGGAAGGTCGAGGGCCGCATGCACCGCCAGGCCGTGCTGCTCGACCAATCCAAGCAGTTCACCATCCTCATCACCGAGGCCGCGCTGCGCTGGCGCCCAGGGTCAGTCATGTTGCAGACTGACCAGCTTCGGCACATCCGCGCGGTGACGGCGTTACCCAACATCCAGATCGGCATCCTGCCGTTACGTGGCCAGGCGAAGGCCATCTACCCAGAGGGCTTCCAGATCTATGTCGACCGCAGCGACGACGCCGACGCCCTGGTCGTCGTCGAGCTCGTCACCGACGAGGTCACCATCAGCGAGCCCGCCAGCGTCGCCCTGTACCGACGCGAGTTCGATCACCTCCGTGCCAGCGCGGCCTATGATGACATCGCCCACGCCTTGATCGACCGCACCGTCACCGACCTGGAGGCGGAAAGGACGTGACCGCCACGGAGAGACTGAGGCGCCAGAGACCTGATGCTGGTGACCGTCCGTCAGACCCTCTCCTCCTTCGACCACGTGCGACCGGTGATCCGTTCGTAGACCTCGATGTACCGTGCGCGGGTAGCAGCGACGACGTCACTCGGTACCGGCGGGGGTGGCGGGGTCTTGTTCCAGCCGGAGCCAGCCGCCCAGTCGCGCACGAACTGTTTGTCGAAGGCGAACTGAGTGCGGCCGGGCTCCCACCGGTCCGCGGGCCAGAAGCGCGACGAGTCGGAAGTCAGGACCTCGTCACCGAGAACCAGCTCACCGTCGGCTGACCAACCGAACTCGAACTTCGTGTCCGCGATGATGATGCCGCTGCGGGTGGCGATCTCTGCCCCCCGCGAGTACAGCTGGATCGTCAGGTCGCGGAGGCGAGCGGCGACGTCGGTACCGACCTGGTACACGACGTCGTCGTAGGTGAGGAACTCGTCGTGCGCCCCGCCGCTGGCCTTGGTGGTCGGCGTGAAGATCGGCTCGGGCAGCTTGGAGCCCTCCACCAGGCCCTCGGGCAGCGGTACCCCCGACACTGAGCCGTACTTCTCGTACTCCTTGAGCCCGAGCCCAGCCAGGTACCCCCGGGCAATGCACTCGACCTGGATCATGTCGAGGCGCTGGCAGCGGATCGCGCGGCCGGCCCACTCGTGCGGCACGTCGGTTCCGGAGATGACGTGGTGCCGCGCGATGTCGGCGAGCTGGTCGAACCACCACCGTGACAGCTGGGTCAGCAGCTTGCCCTTCTCCGGGATGGGAGTGGGGAGCACGACGTCGTAGACGGAGACCCGGTCGGATGCGACCAGGATGACGTCCTCGCCGTCGGCGTACACCTCCCGGACCTTGCCGGAGTGCAGGAGCTCCATCCACGCCCCCTCGTTTCAGTCCCGTTGCCTCGACCCCAGCCACCTCATGATCCGACCGCCACACTAACCCGTGGATCATGCAGTCGCCGAGTCCAGGAGGGCCGGGGCGTAGCTGCGCGGGGATCGCATCCTCGACAAATAGAGCATCCTTGACAATATTGGTCGTCGGTACCAGTGTGACCATATGCTCGACGTGGCTGTGATCGAAGACCCTGTGGCAGCAGGAATGTCGCTTGATTCGGTGCGCGCAAGGCTGCTGGCGGAGCTGGCGGAGCCGGCGTCGGCCGCGACGCTCGCGACTCGCGTCGGCATGCCGAGGCAGAAGCTGAACTACCACCTGCGGGTGCTGGAGGAGCACGGGCTCGTCGAGTTGGTCGAGGAGCGCCGGAAGGGTAACTGCACCGAGCGCGTCATGCAGGCGACGGCAGCGTCCTACGTGATCTCCCCGGCCGCGCTGGCGCCCGTGGCGCCCGACCCCACTCGCGCGCCCGACCAGCTGTCGGCACGCTGGCTGCTTGCCGTGGCTGGTCGACTGGTCCGGGACATCGGCCAGCTCATCAACGCCGCCGCACGGGCCAGGCAGCGGGTGGCGACCTTCGCCATCGACGGGGAGGTGCGCTTCGCCTCGGCCGCCGACCGCGCCGCGTTCGCCGAGGAGCTAGCCAACACCGTCACCCACCTGGTCGCCAAGTACCACGACGAGAGCACCCCCCGGGGATGTGACCACCGCGTCGTCGTCGCCGTCCATCCCAGCGTGAAGACCCCCGCCACGATCCCGGCGAACGACAGTCAGACCGAGGAGAGCTGAGATGCCCCGCGAGTTCGAGGTGCGCAAGGAAGTCACCCTCGAGGCGACCCCAGAGCAGGTGTGGGACGCCATCGCCACGGGCCCTGGGCTCACCGCGTGGTTCATGCCGATGGAGATCGACCCAGACGGGCCGGACGTCACCGCCTGGGACCCACCTCGGCGCCTCGCCATCCGCACCCCCGAAGCCGAGGACAGCTCTACCCAGGCGTTCGAGTACCTCGTCGAGGGCCGCGACGGCGGCAGCACCATCCTGCGGTTCGTGCACAGCGGCGTCCTCGGCGAGGAGTGGGGCGATGAGTACGAGAGCATGACCAGCCACGGCTGGGACATGTACCTGCACACCCTGGCCCAGTACCTGCAGCACTTCCCCGGACGGCCCGCCTTCTACGTGGAAGCCGAAGCCCCCGGGTCCTCAGCCGCACCGGAGGGATGGACACGGCTGGGGCCTGCACTCGGCCTGAGTCCGCTGGTGGCCATCGGGGAACAGGTCCATCTAGAGTTCGACGGCCTCGCGCCGATCGAGGGTGCTGTCGACTACGTTTCCCCGACGTTCCTGGGCTTGCGCACCGCTGACGCCCTGATCCGGTTTCACGGCAGGGCCACGATCGGCATGCCCGTGGCGGTCAGCCACCACAGCTACTCCGACGTCGACTACGCCTCCATCGAGAAAGCCTGGCAGAGCTGGCTCGCGCATGTCTTCGGCTGAACCTCGAATCCGAGTGCTCGCGCAACCTCCGCAGCAAGGTCATCATTCCCCTCGACCTGCGGGGAGAGGTCAGAGGGGAACGATCTCCACCAGTCCATCGACCCCCGCGAGGTCACTGGCATTACGGGTGTAAAGCCGGGCCGAGTGGGCATGGGCGGTGGCAGCGATCAGCAGGGCCATCGTGCGGGCGCGGGGCTGGCGGCCGGCGGCCGCCACCGCGGCGGCCAGCTGACCGTAGCTGGCCGTCACCGCTTCGTCGACCGGCAAGGCATCGAACTTTCGTTGCAGGATGCTCAACCGGCGCAGCCGCTCGGCGCGAATGGCCTGCTCACGGGCGACGAGGACACCGAAGTGCAGCTCGGCCATGGTGGCAGCGCTGATAGCCAGCTCTCCGGCCAGCGGTGGCACCTCGGTGGCGATGACGACGCTGGTGTCCAGGACGGCTCTCACGCCGGCGTCCACGGGTCGCGCAGTGCCTGGTCGACCCGTTCTCGATCGGTCTCCCAGTGGGTGTCGGGCGGTCCGCTGAACACCTCCGCCACGTCGGCATAGCTCCGCCAGGATCGCGGGGCGACGGGCACCAGCCGGGCACTGGGTCTCCCGGCCACGGTGATGGTCACCTCCTCGCCATCTTCGACTCGACGCACCAACTCAGATGCCTGTTGCCGCAGCTCGCGTAGCCCTACAGTGCTCACGCAACTCAAAGTAGCACAAGTGCTCCTCCTGCCGGTGAAGGATCCGGGGATACTTCACAGCCGCGAGCCGGGTGGGATCATCGAGCAGGTCCCCCTCGGCCGTGCGGTACCCGTCCAAGACCTTCAGGTCGGAGGCAACACGGTCGAGCAGCCGGTCAAGCCGCTCCTGATCAACCATCCGGCACCCGATCGGCCAGCTCGATCCGACGCGGCAGTAGCGCTCCCGGACGGCCGGGATCTCGTCCAGGTAACGCAGCCGGGTCTCCGCCTGCCACCGCACCCGCGTCGGCGGGTCGTCGTTGAACAGCAGGCGACCTCCTGGGCGATCCGCCCGGACAGCCACAGCGGTGCGGTATCGAGCACGATCAGGTCCACGCCGTGGGGGACGCCCACCTCCCAGGAGGCGGGAGGTTGCCTTCCCCACCAGGCCCGACATCCAGGTCGCTGTCCAGGCGTGCCCTGTCGCCCGCCCAGCTGCCGTGCAGCAGAGCAAGCCGCGCGCCGGCGGCACGCAGCGCGTCTGCGACCTGGTGTTCGTCAGCGATCACGTGGTGACAGTTCTTGTGCAGCGACAAGGTGTGACACCTCGGCGGCCGCGGGAAGCGCGCGCTGAAGCGGGGTTAGGCCGCATGGTACACCCTCTCTGGTCAACCAGCCTGGACACACCTCGCGGGGCTCTACTGCGCCTGCTCACCATCGGGTTCGTCTCGCAGGGTGATCGCATCAACTGGGCAGATCTCCACGCACTCCCCGCACGACGAGCACCGCGAGCCGATCACCACGGGTCGGCTGGGGGCAGGGCGCAGCGCGTGCTGCGGGCAGGTGAGCAGGCAGGCTCCGCAGGCGGTGCACGCCGAACTGATCGTCAGCGGCGGCCGGTGAGACGGTGAGACCAGCTCCGCGACGGCCACGGTCACCTGCTCGCCCCGCAGCTTGGGCACCACGAGCACGCCCCCGCCGAGGTCGCGCGCCGCGAGCAGCGCGGCGGCCTCCGCGACGCTGCGGGTGCCGACGTGCCCGCGCACCGCGTCGCTGGGGTGGGGCACCTCCACGGCGTCCAGCTGCGCCACGGAATAGCAGCGCAGCGGAACGCCGTGCTCGGCCACCACCGCCACCAGGCCTGGCTCGGACCCGCGCCGGTCGACGGTGCCGAACGCGACGACATCCGGGTGCCGGGCGCCCAGGGCGCGTCCGAGCACCGCCCGCACCGCGTCGGCGTGCACCCCGAGCGAGGAGCCGAGGCCCACGACCAGGCTCACCGTGACCCCCGGACACTCCAGAGCACCACCACGGGATTGGTCGCCGCCAGCCGGACCGACCCGTCGGGCAGCTCCGCGAGCCGGGACGCCGCGAGCTGCACCCCGTCGACCGTGTGCCCGGCCTCGCGCAGTGCCGCCCGGCACGGCGCGACCCGGTCCAGCGCCGCGAGTGCCACCACCACGCGGGGGGTGGCCCTCGCGCAGGCCGCCACCGTGTCCACCCCGCCCCCGCCGACGAACACCGCATCCGGGTCCGGCAGTCCCGCCAGAGCGCCCGGTGCCGCGCCCTGCACGAGCCGGACGTCCACCCCGTGCTCACTGGCATTGGTGACCAGCCGGACGCACTGCGCCGGATCCCGCTCCACGGCCACCACCGCCGCGCCGAGCCGCCCACACTCCACTCCCACCGAGCCGGAGCCGGAGGCGACGTCCCACACCAGCCGGCCCGGGCCGGGAGCGAGCCGGGCCAGCGCCAGCGCCCGGACCTCGGACTTCGTGATCATCCCGTCGCGGTGGGAGAACTCATCCTCCCCCAGCGCCCACCCGCTCGCCGGCGGCACCGGTTCGCCACCGGCGATCCAGCCGCGGGCCGGCACAGCGTTCTCGTCGGCCAGGCACAGCACCAGGTGTGGCTCGGCAACCGGTCCGCCGTCGTGGCGCCGGACGCGCTCGCCGGGCCCACCGAGGTCCTCGGCGACCAGCAGGGTGCGCTGCCAGCCCACCAGCCCGGCCACGATCTCCGGCGCGCCGGCGCCGGGCGCGGTGAGCACCGCGACCGCCCGCCGGGACCGGCACACGTTGAGCGCCGGACCCAGCGCCCGGCCGTGCGCCGAGACGACGGTGACGTCGTCCCACGAGCGTCCGAGCAGCGCGAACGCCCGCGAGACGCTGGAGCGCCCGGCCAGCACCCGCGGACACAGACCCCGCTCTCGCAGCGAGCGCACGATGCCGAAGAACCCCGGATCCCCGCTCGCCAGCACCACACAGTGGCGATTCCGGTCCAGCCCGTCGAGCTCACCGATGTCGAGCCGACTGGCTCTTGCCGGCACCGGCACGGCGTCGAGCTGGTGCCCGGTGCCCACCACCACCTCGGCCGCAGCCAGCGCCTCGGCCCCCCCGGCGGGCAGCTGCGCACCGTCCAGCCCGAGCACGGTGAGGGTCACCGGACCCACTCCGGCTCGGTGGCGGCCACCACCCGGCCCCCGGTGAAGTCGACCATCGCGACCCGCGCGGTCAGCTCCCGCCCCACGCCGGCCGAGTGCCGGCGCAGCGTCACCGAGACCCGGGCGCACACCTCGTCGCCGCAGGCCCGCAGCATCCCGGCCGGCTCCCACACCTCGAAGGCCCGCCGCGCCGTGCGTGCTCCGCGGACCTCCGCAACCTGTTCCTCGCTCCCGCCCTGTGCCGCGGTGATCTCCGCCAGCAGCATCGTGTCCACTGCTGCCTTCGTGTGGTGCGTTGCGACCCCTCCGGCGGCCAGCTTGGTCAGCTTGCCGATCATGCCGACGAAGACGACCTCATCCAGGCCGTGCTCAACTGCCCGGGCCACCGCGGTCCCGGTGAAGTCGCCGACCTCGACGAACGACACCGGCGGCAGGTGCGGCAACAGGCGCATGGCACCGCGCTCGGTGCGCCCCCCGGTGGCCAGCACCAGGGTCGAAGTGCCCTGCGCGGCCAGCACGCTGACCGCCTGCTCCACCGACGCCCGCCACGACGCGGTGGAGAACGGCCGGACGATGCCGGTCGTGCCCAGGATCGAGATGCCCCCCACGATGCCGAGACGGCGGTTGGTGGTCTTGCGGGCCCGCCGCTCGCCGTCGGGGACGCTGATCGTGACGTCCACGCCGCGTTCCGCGGTGACCTCGCGCACCGCGTCGGTGATCATCAGGCGGGGCACCGGGTTGATCGCGGGCCCGCCGACCGGAAGGCCCAGCCCGTCCCGGGTCACGGTGCCCACGCCGGTACCACCACGGAGCACCACCTCCCCGTCGGCGCGCCAGGCCACGGTGACGGTGAGGTGCGCGCCATGGGTGACATCGGGATCGTCCCCGGCATCCTTGACCACCACCGCGGTGGCTGCCACCGCATCGACGATGACGGAGCGCACGGCGAACGTGTGCCGGTCTCCGGAGGGGAACGGGATGTCCACCGCGGACGGCGCGGTGCCGTCGCGCAGCGCGATCACCGCAGCCTTGGCCGCAGCCGACGAGCACGCGCCGGTGGTGAACCCGGTGCGCAGCGCACGCCCGGTCCCGGTGCGGGCCGTCACGGCGTGGGTCCCGTCGGGGTCACAGCTGCTGCCCCCTCCCCCGACGGACGGGGAGCACCAGCACCGTGGAGAGGTAGCCCACGGCATCGACCTCGGCCAGCGGGACCACCTTCTCGTCGGGTGTCCCGAGGTGCTCCGCACACCACGCACGGTCCAGCGCCCCGGCGGCCGCGACCCGGTGGCGCAGTTCCGCCAGCCGCCGGCCGCCCTTGTAGGCGACGACGGTGCCGCCGGTGGCGAGCGCGGCGTCCAGCGCGGCCAGGTCGCGGGCCAGCGGCACCAGGGTGACCGGCTCGCAGCCCTCCCCGAGCATCACGCCCACCGCGGACGCGGCGGCCTGCATGGCGGTGATACCTGGGATGGTGCGCACCCGCACGCCGGGCAGCGCAGCGGTGACACCGGCCGCGAGGTAGCTGAACGTGGAGTACACGGTGGGGTCGCCGAGGGTGGCGAACGCCGCGGTGCCGCCGCGGGAGCGCAGGTGCGCCGCGACGCGGGCCGCGGCGGCGTCCCACCGCTGGTGGCGGCGCTGCTGCGGTCCGGACACGTCGTCGCCCAGCGCGAACACCAGTCGCTCGATGCGGTCGTGGCGCAGGTGCGCGCGGACCACCGCCTCGGCGCGCCCCGGCGTATCCAGGTGCATCACCGGGACGAAGATCCGCCCGGCGGTGTCGAGCTCGCGCACCGCCGCCACGGTCAGCAGGTCCGGATCACCCGGCCCGACCCCGATGCCCACCAGTTCCGGGTGCTGCCCGGTGCCGCCGGTCACGACGGGCGGTCCCGGGGGCAGCTCGCCACGAAGCGGGCCACCGCTGCCGGAGACCCGGCGGGGTGGGTGTGCAGGAACGAGGCGTGCACGCCCCCGCGGACGAAGCCCTCGGCCGGCGCGCCCGCCCATCCCCAGGCGGGCGGGTCCGACCCGCACGGGGTGACGGTGCTGCGGTGGAACTCGTGCCCGGTGACCCGGGCGCCCTCCTCGTGCAGCACCGACCCGGAGCGCGCCACGGCATCGCGGTAACCCAGGGTGAGCCGCCCGTTCATGGCGGCCTCGGCCTCGAGCACCCCGCACATCGGCAGCCCGTCCAGGGCGCGACCGAGGTAGAGCAGCCCGGCGCACTCGGCGTGCACCGGGGCGCCGGACGCGGCGAGCGCGGCGACCTCGGCTTGCAGTGCGACGTTGGCGCTGAGCTCCGCGGCGTGCTCCTCGGGGAACCCGCCCGGCAGCACCAGACCGGCGGTGCCGGCGGGCAGCGCCTCGTCGCGCAGCGGGTCGACGGTGACCACGGTGCCGCCCGCAGCGGTGAGCAGCTCGGCGTGCTCGGCGTAGCCGAACGCGAACGCCGGCCCGCCGGCGAGCGCGATCACCGGCCCAGCTGCGGCCACCGGCCCAGCCGCGACCGGCGAGACCTCG